>NZ_OY787469.1:2470000-2778750 GCF_963678835.1 uncultured Desulfuromonas sp. | reverse complement strand
ATAATGACAGGATCTTCACGCAATGTGAGAAATTCGAGATTCTTGTCACTGATCAAACCACTGGGTTGGGGCGGAACAAACTCAACACTGCCGTGCAGGTGCCGATTCAGAGCCATGATGGGACTGTCGATTAACAGACGGCCCATCACCAGAAAACCGATATAGGGGGCCGCTTCGTCACTGTCGCTGATCGGACGTGAGGCCAGAATCATTGGCCCGGCAGCGGTCATGATAAAGCCGCTATTATCCTCGGACACTTTCAGCAGGGGGCTGAAGGGTTGAAGAAATCTTTCCTGACCGTCACTGGTGTATTTCTCCGAGGTGCCTTTCCAGATAACATGGTGGTCGTTATCGAGAAAGCAGATCATATCCAGAGCGTTGTATTCAAAAGTCGCCTGCACAAGATTGGATTTAATATAGCCTTCATCCTGTCCTTGCTTTTGCATAAACGCGTAGCTGTCATCCCAGGCCGCCCAATCGCGGCATAACCGATCCAGCCCCAGCAATTCAAAACTGAGGATCTGCATGGTATGGTCGATATGTTCTTCGATGCGGGCGCGTTCCTGGTTGAGGAAAGTCGGCAGGACGAACAACCGATGGACGGTGTAATCCATCAGGCCATAGATGCTCAAGGTGGCGAATAACATGAGCAAAATCTTAAATCTAAGGGACATAAATGCACTCACTGATAAGGAATCAATTGATTTCTTATTTTAGCATAAATGCACTGAAAGGGTACCGTTGCCGTGGCAGGTTTTTGGTGTTCTTAGGGGTTAGACCAGACGGAGAACTTTTGTTTTTGGCGGGGTGTTCTCAGTATAGAAACAATGGGTGTTTCCACCTTGTTTTTTTGCCATATACATGGCTTGATCTGCTTGATTAAGCAAGGCTTCGGGGTCAACACCATCCAAAGGATAGATGGCCGTTCCCATGCTGGCAGAAGAATTGATACGCAGACTGTTGATGATGTAGGGAGCTGCCAGGGCGATGCGTACCTTGTCGACAATTTTCGGGATGTCGTTGCGATCTCTGATGCCCGTGAGAATGAGTAAAAACTCATCACCGCCGATGCGCGAAACCGTGTCGTTTTCCCGCAAGCAATCCTGCATGCGTCGTGCTGTTTTCTGCAGCAGGATATCACCAACAGCATGGCCATGATGGTCGTTGATTTGTTTAAAGCTATCCAGGTCCACATAGACCAGGGCGGTTTTCTGATGATAGCGTCGTGCCTGGGATATTGCCTGGGACAAGCGGTCATTCAACAGAAAACGGTTGGGCAGGTTGGTGAGCATGTCGTGATAGGCCATTTGCAGAATATGTTCATCCTGTTCACGACGCTGACTGATGTCACGAAAGATACCGCGAATCATATGGGGCTTGCCGTTCTTGATGCTGTAGCTGCAGTTTCCTTCCAGGGTGATGGATTGACCGTCCCGTGTTTGATAGGTCACCTCAAAGCACCCCTTGTACTGGCCATTGAGAAGTTCGGCAAAACGGGATTGGCAGATACTTTGATGATCCTCGGCAATGATGTCAAAAATGTTCATGCGCGAGGCCTCAGCACGCGTATAGCCAAGGGTTTCTTGCCAAATGTTGTTGACGTAAAGAATGTTGCCGCGGGTGTCAACGACTTGAATCAAGTCCTGAGCATGATGGATGAAATCACTGAACAATTTTTGTTGGTCCGATAGCTGTCGGTTCTGGCGGTCGGAACGCAGGTGGCAAACAAGAAGCAGGGCGGCGATAGCGGCAGAGGTCAGACCAACCGGCATGAACAGAAACAGAGTTGAAGCGCTCAGCTCCGATTTCTCAATCAGATAGAGATAGCCAATGATCGCACTGAGAGCACCTGCTGCACTCAGTGTCATGGTAATCTGTCGGTTGGTGCTGGTCACATGACCCTCCCTGGTTCTGAGCCGATACGGCATGTATTAAAGAGAAAAGAAGGGGATGGGCAAAACATGCCCATCCCCATTGGTTCTGTTTGCTGTCACTCTTACCTAACCATCCTTGCTGGTATGGCAGGCGAAGCAGCCGTTGTTGTCAACACCACCGATGGGAGAACCGGCGCTGATGTTGGCATAGTCCCAACGCAGCAGGTCGGCATATGGAGAACCGTGTGCGCGATGGCAGGAGATGCAGGTAACAACAGAGTTGGCCAGGGTCACATCCTCTGTTGCGGCAACAGGGGTGGCGACGCCAACCGGGGCGATGATGTTGTAGATACCGGATTCGTCCGGGATAGACGCGTAGGACGCATATTCACCAGTCGGAAGAACGATGTCGGTCGGGTGACGCAACCAAGCACTGCCATCGGATACCGTGTCGGTGCCGCTGTGGAAATCGCCATGGCATTGACCACACAGGGAGCTGATGGTGTCACCACCGTCGGCCATGGAGGACGCTTCACTGCGTGCTTGAGCTTTATAGCTGTTGTGGTTGTTAATGGCTGCGGCGTACTCCCAGTCTGGGGCTTCAGTGCCGGCAATACCGTCGAGGAAGCGGAAGCTGTCGTCAACTGTTGTTGACGATGATCCGTGATGAGCACCGCTGATACTGGCATAGTCGCCATCGACGCTGCGGTCACCGTGGCAGCCCATGGTACCGGCACAGGTCAGGGGGGCACCCGAGGTGAATGCAACTTGGTCACCGTCGCGGCGACCCGGAGCGTCCATGTCAAAATCACACAGGTCGTCTGTTGTTACGTTGTGCCCTTTAGTCGCATCGTTTCCAGCAGATTTACCAACCCACCAGAAGCTTCCGCCTGCCAGTGTGTTGGTGTTGGCAACCAACGAACCACCGGAGTATTCCGGACCGTACGTTGGTGCAGCCGTGTCCATCACGTAAGGAACACCGCCGGCACCGGCAGACGCACCGTCCGCCGCTTCATTATCACCAGTATGACAACCGACGCAGCCGCCGATGGTCAAAGAACCTTTGGCGCCACCGGCAAGAGTATTGCCGGCACCGTCAGTGGCGTGCATGGTATGACAGTTGGCACAGGAACCGCTGACGCTCGCCAGAGCACTGGAACTCCAAAGAACCAGTGTGACGATGAGTAGCAAACCAAGCCGTGAAGTTTTCATTTTTCCCCTCCTGAAGTGTTGTGGCAGTTTGTGTCTAATATTGCCTAGAACGATCTTTCTTTCATTTCCAATATGCTATGCTTATGCTTTTGTGTCGCTGTTTGACGCACATGTGTTATCTGCCCCTATGGGGTGAGCAATAACACCCATTTAACGTGTTCATGCCAGCGATTTATGCTGTTGGGTATTTAAATATCAAGAAGCGTGCCGAATAGCAGAGGACGGGGGAGAGAGAAAGGCTCCGTTTGTTTGAGCATGGCGATGCGAGTCCTTGAACACCGTCAATTTTGTCATCGGAGTGCTCCCCCCTGTAGGAGCGAATTTATTCGCGAATTGCTCTGGTCATTGATCCTTTTCATGAGGGGAATTCGCGGCTGAAGCCGCTCCGACAAGAGATAATTTCAATTATGCAGACGTACTGGCAGGATGTTGGAAAAGTCCCGTCCGGGGATTTTCCAACGACGCAGGCTGAAAATGCGATTTCCGTCTTGCTCACAACATCAAGGACTTGAAACCCTGTCCTTGATGTTGACCGCCCGTCCATGGGCTCGACAGTCTGTTTTTCACCAGTCTGATAGAAACGGAGCCTGATGATGATCAGTGATTGTTCAGTGTGGTTTTGCAGTCATTGAGCAACCGTTTGACCTCGTCAATTTTTTCACGTGTGTCCTGTGGGAGTATTTCATTGTCGTCAAGACTGTTTATGGCTTTTTGCATGTCACTTAAACGATGATCCACGGTTGCGATGGTGTCGTTGATTTCACTGGCGAAATTAACCAGGGTGTCTTTGGTCCGCAGTTTGATTTTAGTTCGAAAATCTCCAGCCTTAACCTTGGTAAGTTCTTGTTCGATGCGGTAAAGCGGTCCGGCAATTTTTTGTGGCAGAAATAACGCCAGCAGCGCTCCGCTGATCAGACTGATCGCTGACCCGGACAGCACAACCGGTAACAGCAGATCACTGACACGGCGAATTTTAATGTGCGCCTGATAGAAGGTGTTGATGGTTTCGTGCCGAGCATAGCCGTAGAGGATCAATGCGGAAATGATGGAGGTCAGAATGATGATGCCGCCGATGCGGATCAGCAACCAGAGCTGCAAGCGACGTTTCACATTCAGGTTGACCAGTTTGCGTTTGAATTTTTCAGCAGTCATGGAGGATTCCTCGTTCTGTTATGGTCAGTAATACTGCAAAATCGTTTAATAATTTGTATGACATCCCGTACACAGAGCTTTGGGGGATTTCTTGATCAGTCGATGTTCGGTGTTACTGCCATGCGCCGTATGGCAGGTCATGCAACTGATTTTGCCATCTTTAAGACGTTTGTATTCCGGGGGAACAATCATATTCAACGGCGGCAGCACATTGACCGGATGCGATTGTCCAGATTCCAGGCCGGTGTGGCATTTGTGGCAGACCTGGGTGGTCGTATAAAGCAGTGTATTTAAAGTGATATGTTCGTCTTCTGAGCTTTCACCATCAAGAGCGTTGGTGTCTTTGACGGCTTGTGACAGTGGTGCTTCCACCGCTTGTTGGCTATTGCCGACGTTCTGAACACCAACCGACAAACTGGCTGGCTGGTGTGATTCTACTTCGATCCACAATTTACCCTGGAGGTTCTTCAGGGTGATCCGGTCTTCATCGACCGCGGGGGCGACAATCTGTTGTTCACGAACCGGTAATGTCAGGAGGTTGAACCGCTCGGTGGTTTTCACACGTCGATAGGGGTCACGACATGTGATCTCCACCACATAGCCCCCCTCGGTGAAATTACGCAGATCAAGGTGATGGTCATAAAGGTACAGATCGTCTTCTTCATACACCACATCCAGAGTGTTGTTCCCGTAACTTGTCGTACATCGGCTTGGTTCATTGGTGTTCCAGTGCAGGGTGGCACGCGGCACCAAACGGGTATCGAAATCGGTGAGATACAGGTTGTCGATGTCAAGCATCTGGTAGCGGGGCGTTTGCGTTTCCAATGTCTTCAGGCTGGGAGTGTCGAACTGATAGTTTTTTTTCCCCGCCTGTTGATACCAGAGATCGAGGATCAGGCGATCTTTGAGTTTGCGTTGCTTGATCAGGGCCGATTGATGAAGAGCCGGCGTGAAATTTTCCACCAGCCAGGTGATTGGTTGTTCCTCATGGGGGGTGGTTTGCTGGTAGGCCAGCACATAATTATTGTTCGGCTCCGGCTGCGATACCGGTATTGATGGTTCAAATGCGTCGCGGGCATGACAGACGCGACATTTGTAGGCACGTACCGGTTCGTGAACATAATAACTTTCGTCGATGACCTGTTTAATCTCGTCATGACAGTCGAGGCATAGCGCATCATTGGCCTGACAGGTCAGTGCTGTCAGCAACAACAGGCAGAGTACCGACACAACGATGACATAAAATTGTTTGAGCAGGTCGTGCATGTTCAAGGCTCCTGAACCATGATGACATCCGGGGTTGACCCGACTTCTATTGTCTGGATGATTTTTTCCGATGGCAAATCAAGGACAACAATCGAATGGTTGATTTCATCAGCAATGTACAGCAGACGGCGTTTGTTGGAGATGGCCAGATCGTGGGGTGCCGCACCTGCCGCAATGTGCCGGGCAATCAACTGTTGCCCGTAGGGCAGTAACGCCAGCCCTGAGCGGGCTTGTTCAGCAATGATGACATTGCGTTGAATGGTGTCATCAAGCATGGCCATGGGGCGGCCCATGGTGGGAATGCGCGCCTGAAGAACGCCACTGTCGGGATCCAGTTGCAGGATCTGATAGTCGAAACTGTCGCTGACAAACAGGGCATTGTTGGCATACAGGGTTTCATACGGTTGTTGTCCTGCCGTCACTTCAGCAATGGTGGCCAGGCTGTCGGCACTGACCAGATGCAGTTGTTGGTCGCCAAGAGAGATTACCGCCAAGCGTGCCTGACCATTGTGCTCGAACCAGTAGGGCTGCGATGGTTCATGACCGATGTTGACTTGAGCCAACCGGGTCCCGTTCTCAGCGTCAATTTTGAGCAATTGACGGTTGACGGTATCGGTGACGAATAAAAATTCCCCGTCCGGGGAGATCTCCAGCCCCTCAGGGCTTTGCGTCATGGGCAAGGGAATGCGGTCGGTCATCTGTTGTGAGATACCGTCCCAGCGTTGAATCTGCTGGCGTTGACGGTCGAGAAAATAGATCAGTCGCCGGTCGTTATCGACCACCATGTCGCTGATTTGTCCCTGGAGCGGGTAGGCGGCGGTGACGGTAAATTGGTCGGTGCGGATGATATAAACCGTTGACAGGTCAGGGCACAGGGCGTAAAGCAGATTGTCCGCCAACGGTGCGACCTGATTTTCAACAACAAATTGCTCCGGAAGTGGGCGGTCAAGCGTGTACGGGGACAATCGACAGTGTAAAAACAGACACTGGCTCCCCGATGGTTTGAGACGTAAATGGTTGGGGATGCCCAGAGAGACCTGCTCCGTGCGCAGGAGCGTGTTCTGCTCGGAATAGAGTTCAACGCGAAACCGGATTTGATCGTACTGTGCTGCCGGAAGAGCATCCAACGCAATCAGGTGTTGGCGACTGGAACGTCTGGTGTCAGAAGCATTGCCACGGCAGGGCAGCCAGATCTCTTTGGTTCGAAACTCCAGGTCCTGAATTTCAAGGCGGAAATCCGGTTTAGATGTGTAATTGAGGTACACCGACACCATGCTGTCCGTTGCAGAACGGCGTTGGGCCGGAGTTTCAACGCCTAACGGTTGACACGCTGCCAGAAATATCACAGCCAGAACCGTTGGGATCAGATTTCGCCATCGAAAATAGTTCATGGAATTTCCATTAAATCTGCAAGAGTTACACATATTGTCCCTGGCCGGTTTAATCCTTACTGGTATGACAGTTGGAGCATAACCCGCCATCATTGCTTTCAGCATAGCCCCAGCGCATGGCTTTATAATAATTGGAGCCGTGAGCACGGTGGCAGGATAGGCAGTTGACGATGGTGTCATCGGCAAAGGTCACAGTACTTTTCACACTGGCCACCGAAGCACTGGCCAGCGGTGTGGCGGGCAAATAGGAATTGCCGATGTCGCCATAGTTGCGGTATTCGGAATCAAGGTCGGTATTGCCCATGTCGTAATCTGTCGGATGGCGCAGCCAGGGGGAGCCGCCCCCGGTGCTCAAATTCGCTGATGGATTGTGGTACTGACCGTGACATTGCGAGCAAAAATAACTGATGGTCGATGTGTCACTGTACTGACCGGCATCATCCACCCCTTTGTACTGATTATGCAGCGCGGCAGTTGGTGTAAATTCCCACTCAGGATCTTCATACCCGGCAATGCCGACCAGCAGCCGGTAGCCATCTTCAGGTGCCGTCCCCGGCGCTGTGATCGCCGTGCCCTGCCTGTTCTTGTGATGTCCGCCGTAAATCGCCTGATACGGGTCGGTCGTGGCATGGTTGCCGTGACAACCGTAGGTGCCGGCACAGGTGATCTGCTGGTTTGACCACAGGCCGCCACCTGGGGTGGTAGCATCGGCCGCCGGGCGTCCGCCATCAAATCCAGGAGGGGCCGACAAGGTCAGATCGGGATTAGCAATGCCTGCAACGTTGTGTCCTTTGTAGTCACTGGTTGCCACATATTTGAATGTGCCGCCAGCCAGCGTATCTCCCTCAATGCCGGAGGTGTTGTAATCAACCGTGCCGGTGTTGTGAACGAAGGGGGTGGAGCCGCCTTGGCTGTTGGCACCGGTATGACAACCGACACAGTCGTTGACCAGCAGAGAATGGTTTGGTCCGGAACTGTTGACCAGACTGTTGTTCTGACTGTTGTGCATGGTGTGGCAGTTGGAGCAGGGACCGGTGACCTTCGCGTGTGTCATCGTTGCGAACAGGCACAAAAAAACCGCGATGAGACCGGAAAGGGCGTGGACTCTTCTCGTTGTCACCTGTTCAACTGCTTTTATTCTTCGATTGGCTGACATCATCATCACCGTTGATGATCCGAGAGGATCAGTGTTTAAAAACCTCAATGCGATCATTGCCCTGATTGACCACACACAGACGGTCCTGCCAGTCCATGTGCAGTTCACTGGGATAATTTAACTGGCCACGCCGGGCGCCGCGGTGGCAAAAGTCGTACTTGAACAGCCCCTTTGCCGTGAAGACGGCAATTTTGCCTTGTGGCCGGTCGAGGATGTAGATCATGCCGTGCGAATCCAAGACAAAGGAAACCGGCCGATCCAGATCCCCTTTAAGGGCAATCGTGTCCTTGTGCTGGCCATCCAGAGTAAAGCTGTGTAATTGCTGATGCTGGCTGTCCAGAGCATACAAGGTGGAGCCGGAAATTTTAAAATCGATCAGCTGGCTGTCGCGTTTTCCTGCAAAAATGGTGGTGATTTTGAGGTTGTCGTCCAAGCGAAAGATCCGGCCACTGTGACTGTCGGCAACATAAAGCCGTTGCTGGTCATCCGTAGCCACGCGGTCAATCAGCATCGGCTGGCCACTCGTTTTACTCACATTGAAGCGGCGCACATCACGACTGTTCAAGTCGATAGACAACAGTTCGTTGGTGCTGCGTTGAACCACCCACATCTTGCCGGGTGCGCCAAAGGCCATGCTGACCGGTTTTTTCAGGCGGCCCATGGCATCAAAGCGATCGATCAATTGGCCTTGCTCATCAAACGACACCAACTGGTCGGCGTTATAATCGATGACGTAATAGCGTTTGCGGGCCTGATCGATTACCAATCCCGATGGCGCATCAATGGCCATCTCTTTGGGGAATGACAGACTGCTGTGCCAGGATGGCGCCTTGGCACAAACCAGCGCCGGAACCAACAGCAGCAGAGCCAGACAGAGCAGGTGTTGGGTCAACCTGGTGCTGTTTTTTTTGTGGATCACGCTCATGTCGACGCTGTCCGTCTTTCGTTGTTGGGATGAAAATAAACGCATAGTGTCCCTCCTAATATCCGGCATGACACAGGATACACAAACCCTTATCGCTGGTTCCCCTGAGGTTGTACTTAAACATCGTGCCGTTACAGGGATCATGACAGGAGATACAATTCATCGGTTGGCCATTACGGGGATCACGCGCTTTATCCCCCATCGGATGGCTGAAATTGCTGTGACGCTCATGGCAGTCAACACAGGCCGAGTCGTTATCTTTTTTGCGCATGGCCGGCAGATCGGAGCCGTGCAGCTGATGACAGGTCACACAGTTGTTGGCCTCAGGATGCACATAAAGGCTTGTGGCGCGGCGCTCAAATTTTCCTGCGTGACATTGGCGACATGCCTGGCCCGGTGCCTGTTTGATCAACCCCTGTTGACGACTGGCATGGGGACTGTGGCAATTGAAACATCCATTGGTTTGAGAGCCGACCACCCGGTGGCTGAATTGGTGGTTGAACGACGTCAGAATCTGTTCATGACAGCTCAGACACAAACTCAGGTCGTTGTTGCGCGAGTGACAACTCTGACACTTGCCCTCAGCAAACGGTTGATGGAGGTTCTCCCGCAGCAGGCTGACCTGTTGCGATTTGTGGGGCTGGTGACATTCCAGACAGTCGACACCGTCCAACGAGCGGTTAAGGTGTTGACGGCGCAATGCCGGGCTCGATTGATGACAGCTCAAACACACCGCGCTGTTATCCGCTTTAAGCAGGGCGCGCCGATCACCGGAGTGGGGCAAATGACAGGTGGCGCATTGCCCTTTGGCAAACGGTGGGTGGCTTTTACCCGGTTGCTCGTCAATATCGTTATGACAGGTCAGACACAACTCGGACATGGAGCGTTTTAACAGGCCCGATGTTGCCGAAGCGTGTGGTTCATGACAGGCACTGCATTGCCCCTCGGCGACCGGTTGATGAACAACTTTTTTGCGAAAAACGTTGGCCTCAAAGGTATCGTGACATTGAAAGCACAGCTGGCTGCCCTGTTTGAGCAACAGACCGTCAAATTTGGCCAGATGTGGATTATGGCACTGGTCACATTTGTTTTTGGCGACCGGTGCATGGGTTACCTTACCGTTAAAAAGGGCTGGGTCGTGGCATTGGAAACAGTGCGAGGCAGCGAATGAGTTACTCACACTGACCAAAACCAGGGCTGGAAGCAGCGACAACATAATCCAACTGCGATAATTCATCAGTGTGTCCCTCCCTGGTGGCAGGCCTGGCAGTTCTTCTCTGCAAAAGGCTGGTGTTTAATCGGAAATGTCAAAGAGCGGTCCTGACCGCCGTGGCTGTCGTGACAACTCAGACAACGATCTCCTCCGGGAGCGATCCCACCGTGGTGGACAGCCAGTTGCTGGGGCGATTCTTCATGGCATTGTTGACAGAGACGGTCAACGTCCATGGTCAGCAAGTGAGGGCGATCTGACTGATGAACATTGTGACAGGCGGTGCATTGTCCCTGACGAGCCGGTTCATGAGCGACCCCTGTGGCCCAGTAATGATCGACATCGTGACAGCTCAGGCACAAATCGGGTAAGGCCTGTTTGAGGTTGGCAACATAGCCGCTGCCGTGTGGATGGTGGCAGGTGGTGCAGTTGCCTTGGGCAAACGGTGAATGCTGATGCGTTTTTTTGTTCTTGACCAAATCCTGATGGCAGTCAAAACAGATGGCATTGGTGTCCTTGACGGTCAGACCGGCATAATTACTGGCATGTGGGTCATGGCAGGTTTGGCATTGCCCCTGTTTAAACGGGCTGTGGGTCGGGCCATGCAAACGCATCTCTTCGGTTTCTTCATGGCAGGTGGCGCACAGCGCTGCGCCCCGTTTTTCAAGCAGATTGCGGTTGTTGCTGCCGTGTGGTTGATGGCAACCGGAGCAATCGTTGGTCGCTGCCGGGGCATGCAGGTTGAGACGGGCTAACGGTTCACGCATGGTTTCGTGGCAGTCTAAACACAGCTCCTGTTGTGGCTCGACCAGCAGCGATGGCTGTGTGCTGCCATGGGGCGCGTGACAGGTATCGCAGGCTGTGTCACTGACCGGGGCATGGGAAACCCGCAGGTTTTGTTGGCCCTGTTCATGACAGGAGGCGCACAAGCTGTTGAGTGGCGCCCGCAGCAGCGCCGGTTGGTTTGTGGGCGAACGGTGCGGGGTGTGACAACCCAGACATTGCCCGGTGGAATACGCCGGATGTTGACTGGTTTGCTTTTTCTCCCGGTCATGGCATTGAAAACACAAGGTTTCAGGGGCTTGCATCAGCAGATTGTCATGATTACTGGCGTGAGGGTTATGGCAGCTGAAACAGTCACCGTCTTTGACGGGTTGGTGACTGCTCTCATGGGCCATATCTTGTTGCAGGGCCTCGTGACAGCCGAGGCACAAATCAGCACCCTGGCGAACCAGGTCAAACGGTGATGGGTCTTGCGAGCTGACATGACAGCCGGAACAATCCCCTTCAAGAATGGGTTGATGGATGCTTGATCGCAACAGTCCCTCACGATTGGACGAGTGAACCGTGTGGCAGGAACTGCAGCCTGTGGTGACCTGATAGCCGCTGTGATGCTGCTTTATCTGGGCCTTGTTGTCATGACAGGTCAGACATTGTGCGCTTTCTTCCTGAGTCAGGCGATTCGGATGCATCGAGAAGTGGGGGGCATGACAGGTGCCGCAGCTTTGATCCACCGGTTGATGCCGAACGCGTCCGGAGAATAACGACTCGTCATGGCAGGTGGTGCATAAATCGCGTCCACTCTTGACCAGCAGGGCGTCGTTGCTGTTGCCGTGCGGATCATGGCACGGCGCGCAGTTGCCTTTGGCAACCGGTTGATGGACGACGGCATCCTCAGCCGTTGAGGTGATCTGCTGGTGGCATTTGAAACAGAGTTCATTTTCAGCGGTATTGAGGTAAACCCCGCCGAGTAGCCCGTGGTTACGATGACAGCCGTTGCAGGTTCCCCCTTTGAGAGGATCATGCAGACGATCGTGCTGCAACATCGTCTGATATTCAGCATGGCAGTCGAGACAGTCTTTAACGACTCGTCTGGCTGAGCCTCTGGACCCGGAACAGCCATAGCTGAGTAACAACATACAAAGAACGATCAAAAAAGATGGGAACCATCGATTCATCATTTATTGCCCCTTGTTGAGTTCATTGAGACAGCGTTGCCATTGATTTTGATTCACGGTAATTGTCGTGCGTTGGCGCAGTTGCGCAATCAGATCAGCGCGGCGTTCTGTGAACTTCGCCTGTGTCAGCTGCGCTTTCAAGACATCGCGGATCTGGTCAAATGGCTTGTAATCCACCTTAGGTTCCTCAATTAAGCGGATAAAGTGGAAGTAGCCATCCACCTCTAACATGTCGGCTTGCCCCGGCTGTAAACGGTCAATTAAGTCCTGCATTTCCGGGATAAGATGGGCCAGCGGTGTTGTTTTCGTTTCAATGCCTGCGGGGGATAACGGTGATAAGGTCTGATAAAAATCAGCGCCTTGACGCAAATCTTCACGCAATTTCAGGGCCATTTTTTCGTTGCGCGTTTCCACGCTGACGTAGCGAACTCGCACCGGATAGGCATAGTCGTCACGATGTTCGTTGTAATAACGTGTCAGCTCCTCGTCACTGACCTCGGTGTAGGGCAGGATCAGTTTGTTTTCCAGTTCCCGGATCAGGCGATGGCGCTGGTAAAAAAAGTACACCGACTGAAAAGGCGGCTTTGACTCGTAGTGGCGATTGAGCGCTTCCTTGCTGGTGAGCGATTGAGCCACAATATCGTTGGCAACGCGCTGGACAATCTCCTCAAACGAGGTGTCTTTCATCTCTTTGCCGCCGAAACGCTGATAGTGACTCAGCGCGTTTTTGTAGAGAATCTGTCCGGTGATGGTGAAATCAGGAAACGTAATCATGGCCGCCTCGGCGACATCCTCTTCCGGGCCGTCTTCATGGATCCGTTTCATCCCTTCCTCGTCCATCTGGACCTGATACTTTTCCATTAAACGCAGATTGAGCTGCCCGGTCAGCTCACGTTGTTTGTCTTTACGCAGTTTATAGATGATGGATTCAGCGACATTGGCCCGATCATTGTCATTGCCTGGGTCACGTTGCATAATCTCGAGAATAAACCAACGATCCTGATAACTGTAAGCCGGCAGGTAACGGGTTTGTGGGTCTTGTTCGTACAAGGTGCGAACATGCGGTGGTAACTGGTTGGGGCGTTGAACAATCGGTTCAGATAAGCCTGTTTGCGGCAGTTTTAACGCCGGATCGCTGAGAACCTCGTCGCTGGATAATCCTTGACTGACCGCCTGCATAAACGCAGCGCATTGTTTCTCGCTGTCCAGTTCAATGGAACGTAATTTGAGCAACGGTGTATAATCACGGTGATAGATGCGATCGATCTCCTCATCACTGACGGAGATTTTTTCATCCACTTCCTCATTTTTTAGCATCATCAGTGAGCGAACCTTCAAGAAGGTATGCACTTTTTGCTTGAAACGCGGTTCATCATACAGCTGCATCTGCTCCGCTTCATCAGAGAGAAGTATCCAGTCGATGAAGTCATCCGGACTTTGCGGTTGTTCCATGCCCGGCTCTTTCCATTCCGGCCACCAGTTGAGGAAGTCTTGACGATTCCAGGATTGGTCATTGATGGTGACAAGCGGTGGATCCTGCCAGAACAGGGCATGGCTTGCGCTCCCCATCCATAACAGACAGATCAGGGTGGTCAGGCAGATTTTCAGGCAGATTTTTGACAACTCACAACTCCTCGCGCTATCCAGTCGTTAAAAATTTCGGCAATGATCTGCCGGATCAATTCGCTACGGGTGCGAATGACACCGTAATGAAGAATGGTGCGATAATCTTCACCGCTGCGACGCAGAAAAGAACTGACAATTAATTGCCCATCCATGGCATTGATCAATTCCAGTTGCAGGGTGATGACAGGAACAATTTCGCCCTGTTTTTTCTCTTCATCCAGCGTGAGAATTCGACCGCGGATGATCCCTTGCGTTTTAAGCTCTTTGGCAAAGGCGGCATACAGTTCTGTGCTGCCGTGTTGAGTCAACTCGGAGGTGAAGACCTGTCGCTTGTGTAGAAAAAGACGGACATCCGCTTCATTAACTACTTGAGCTTCACGCTGTAACAGCTCGGTCTGACAGATCTTTTCGGCGATCAACCCCAGTCTTGGTTCATCGGTATCGTTGGCAAAAGGCAGCACGGTAATCCGGCAAAATCCGGCTGATTTATGCTGGCCGGGAACTTCCGTCGTTGTCGGTGGTTTTCCGGCGCAGGCGGTTAATAAGCTGCAGAGTAGGGCAAGAACAAATAGACGCACCATGTCAAAAATCCGCAGACCAGATGGGGTTTTGTGACGGCCGTTGCGCCACTCGATCATGCGCGCTGCTCAGATCCAACTGAGCGGTTTTGATCTCGACATTGTTGCCCAGACGATCCAAAGCCTGCACGCTGCAAATCAGTCGCTCTGCCTCCAGATTGACCGGAATTGCCACCAGTGATGGCAGCTCCCAGCCGGTTTTGTTATAGACGGAGTTGCCCTCGGGCGTTTCCAACTCCAGCGACCATTGTTCGACCGGTACCAGTTGGTCTTGTGCTGGACGCAGTTTTAGATAATTTTTGCCGTCGATTTGAACCTGGCTGATATTGATCATGTCCTGGTTGGCGGGTTGCAGATAAAACTTTGTGGCCACCTGATTACGGTTTCCGGCAACGTCCCAGACCTGCATGATCATGGTGTAGCGCCCGGTTTCAAGGCGTTGGTTGTAGGCATCCGTGCCACGCCATTCAAGGCGTTCGGGCAATGATGCGTTTTTGCCTTCAGTGAGAATTGTTTTTCCCTCACGATCTTTGATCATTAACTGCCAGCGGTCCAGGGGGCGGTCTTCTTCGAGTCGTGGCAGAATGACCACGCTGTCGGAAAAGGCATAGGTTTCTTCTATGTTTAATCCGGTGGTGACATGCATTTTCAGCGGTGGCGGCGTATTGGCCACATGATAGCGAGTCAGGGTGTCCACGGTATCGAGCTTGTCCTTGGACCAGTGAATCTTCAGATGAACAGGGTGGCTGCCGTTTCGTAGGCTGGTTGCGACCTGTCCTTCATAACAGTTGGGGATTCGACTTTTACGCAAAATGGTGCTGCCGGCGCTGGTTTCCATTTCGAGATAGGTGGGGCTCTGGTTGAGAAACTTAATCTGAACTCGGCAGAACACCGGGTTGCCGTTGCGCACCAACGCCGGTTTAAGGTCGATATCGGTAATCCGGTAGTCGGGCAATGATGCTTCGCGTTGCGGCATGTCGGGAATTTTGGCACTGAGCATGGCCGCGATGGAGCGCAACGAATGGTGTTTGAGGTCGTCGTCGTTCTCCAATCGGCCGATTCCCAGCAGCGGTTGACTGTCATTGATGTGATCGCATACTGTAGCGCCCCAAACCTGTTCGCCGCTTTGGCCATCGACCAGCACTAGTGTCATGGCGATTTTAGGCTGATGCTGAGTGGTGCGTTCAGTGATGGTCGTAAGCAACACACCGTCGCTGTTAAGCTGTTGGGCCAGACGGCGCACCGTGAGTGAATCGATCTCGCCACTGCGACGGATGCTGTTGTCAACGAGAAACGTGAGCATCTTGTGGTAGGGGATGACATCAAGGCCCTGTTGCTGAAAAACGTCCGAGAGCTGTTTTGTCAATGTAACGTCCAAACCGCTACGCGATGCCGTCAGATCGTGGATCGGCATCACGGCAAGGCGATATGCCGATGCAGACGTCACCACCAGGACGCTCACGGTCAGACAGATAAAGCAGATGGACACAAACGCTCTCAACATCATCAACTCTCGCTTAATGTTGCCAACAGATCATCAATCAGGCGAAACAGGACACTGTTGGTATCTTCGGCGGTCAAACCGAGCAGACGGCCGACCGTACTGTAACCGTTAGCATGATGGCTTGCTTTCCAAACCACATTGCCGGTCTTAATGTCCACCATACGCAGACTGATGGCAATTTCGGGGTAGGTATAAGATCCATTGCGCACCTCGGTGAATTCATCCACAGATCCGGCGATATACGCTTCGATATTGAATTCGCGTGCCATCCGTTTGGCAACACGCTGGTCGATCAGCTCTTTTTCGTTGGAGCGGATCTCATCACGCAGGAAACGGTGCAGTTCCCCCTTTTCCACAACTTCATACAGGCCGTGGCCGAGAATGCGGGTGGTCAGCAGCTCGCGACTTCGTTCCTCAATGCCCTTGCGCGCCGTGAAGTTTTCCAGCGGCAGGATGGCAATTTTTTTGATATAGCCCAGGCCGACCGCCGGGTCGGTGTAATGATGGCCGGTTTGGGCGCATCCCGCACAAAGCAGAACGGCAATCAGTAGCAGGCGAATGGCATCGTTCACGTTAACCTCACTTCGTTTTAACAGGGTCATTTGTTGGTTTATGCAATAAATGTTCCTCAGAAATTGTAGTTGAGAGTCGTCAAGCCGGACCAGGTCTGTTCTTCTCCCTCATCCGCCCAGGCCAGACTCTGGCGGAGATTTAAAATCGTACTTACATTCCAGGTCAGGTTGAAACTGGCCGATTGTACTGTTGTGTCCGCCTTGAGATAGGCATAACGAAAATCGGTCTGAATTTTTTGAGTCAGGCGGAAATTCAGTGTTGAATAGAGATTATCTGTTGTGTCGTTGCGCTTATAGCCCGTTGTCAGCGAAATATACGTCGATGGTCGATAGACGGTGTTGATTTCGTAATTGTTGTCGCTGCTGCCGTCATCATTGTTGCGATAGGTGTAACTGGCTGACAGATTAAACGAATCGGTAAAACGCGCGGCAATGTCGAACCGATAGTCCCAACTGGTGGTTTCCTCGTTATTCTCTTTATCCTGACTGCGGGTCCAGTTTGTCGACAGCCCGGCCGTCAGGTCGGGAAACAGGGTCGCTGACAGATGGCTGTTCAATGTGTCGGAGCGGCTGTTGAGGCTGCTGTCGATAAAATGTTCCGTACGTGTTCCCCCCAGAGAGAAACTCAAACTGTTAAGCGGCGTGGCCCGATAGGAGAGGGCGTAGGAGCGATTTTTGATGGTGTCCTGGTCTTTGATGTCATCGGTGGTTTCCGTGACACTCATGGCCAGGGCAAAGTACCGGTTGAGATTGAGGGCGCTGTTGAGTGTCTGATTGAACTGAAGCGATTGTGCGCGACTGTCTGAATCGGTGTCGTTGCGGTTGAAGGTATAGCCCAAATTCCACTGATCCCATGGTCTGAAACTGATGCTGCCCTGGCTCAAATGAGTGCGGGTCAGCGTGGTCAAAGAGCTGTCTCCCGGTGCCAGTGTCACCAGTTGGTTGACATCGATTTCGGTAATAAAGGCGGTACTGACACCCGCTGTTGATGTGACAACGGCCTTGACATAGCGCAGGTTTTCAACCGCTGATGAAAATTCAACAGTGACCAGAGTGCGGCCGTCCTCAACCGAGTAAATGATGGTTGCAGGTGTGGTGACCGGTGACCAGTCATCGTTGTTGAGGCTGCCATAAAAGCTCCAGCTCAAACGGCTTTGCGTTGTCGCATCGATTTCGCGATCAAGATAAAAAATCAACTCATTGAAGCTCTCCAGATTGATCTGTACCCCGACATTGACCGTTTCCGTCGGCTGCAGCAGCTCAACGCTGGTTGCCGTAAACAGGTCATTGTCGATCAACGCCGGTTCCGACGCCAATGGATCGTCTGACGGTGTGTCATCGAGGCTGGCGATCCCGGCACTGGGCAGAAGCGGGCGGCTGATCTGACTGCTGTTTGATGTGGCTGTAATGGTGTTTTTGTCGTGGCTGTACTTGTGCGAGGCAATGACACTCAAGCGGTTGTTCCAATAGGTGTCCTGCCACTGAATACGTGTGGAATGATTGGTGTTTTCATTCTCGGTGTCTTCAATTTTATTGGTGTCGATACTGTTGGAAAAATCGTAGAGAAATGACAGGAATCGCCACTTGTATTTAAAACTCGAATCAAAAATATCCGACTGCTGATCACTCGTTTTCGGTGAGGTATCATTCGTTGTTGTGTTCTGGCTGTAGTTGAGACGCAGTTGCGGCCAGTAGCGTTCATCAAGGGAGCTGATAAATGTCGTACTCCAGCTCCGGTTGATGGTTGTCGGTTCATCTTCAACCTTGCGGCGGTTCTCCATGCCGTTAAGACTTAGGCTGAACAGGTCGTTATTGAGGCCGATGAGAATCGACGGTGACAGGGTTTCCGTGTCTGCTGAATCTTTCTTTTTGTTCGTGGTATAGCGCATGTTGGCCGAAACGCGCAGGGCGGAGGTCAGATCATTGCTCAGATCCAGATTGTAGCTCTGGCCCAACTTCCACTGGTCACTGTCATCGCCATAGGGCTGGCTCCAGTTGCCGGTGAGATGCAATGGGGATGGCGCAGCTTCGACGGCAAACAGCAGTACCAGCGACAAGGGTGCGACAATCTTTTTTATACCCTGCAATAACGACATAAGAATTCAAGCATCCGGGTTATCGGGATAAAAAGGGTGTAACCCGTCGATTCAATCACATGAAATAACATCAGTGCTCCGCCACCGCGAGCGGTGGCGGAGCAGGGCGTGTGCCACAGATGTGACACCATCATCATTAATGGCCGGGGAGAACCAGTGCATGTGGATCAAAGTGGCAATCCGTGCAGCCATTGAATTTGTCGAGCATCCCCTTGCTGTGCGGCAGACCATGGCAATCCTGGCATTGCGGAATGTTACCGTGGGTCTCCTGGTGACAATAGGCACACTGTAAAGATGCGTGCTTTTTGTGGGTACTGAGCAACCGTGAATTGATCTCTTCATGACAGGTCGCACAGACACCATTGGGAGTCTCTTCGGTGTAGCGAATTTCCAGCGGCTTATGGACCGGATGGCAGCCCACGCAGGAATCGTTGTTCACATAGTCGGCGTGAGGCTGCTCATGACATTCCACACAATCGGGCTTGTAGCCGTGCTGGGTGTGGTGGCAATCGCTGCAAGCCACCTTGCTGTGAGCGCTGGGATACTGGGTGACTTCAGCCGACTGAGCCGTATGGCAATTGGCGCAGTCTTTTTCCAGGGTTGCCATGTTGGTCAAACCGGCAATCGGCATATGGGCATTGCCATGACAGCTCAGGCAGTCAAGGAATGTCGGGCCGTGGATTTCGCCATGACAGGTGGTGCATTGGGGGACCACGTCGCTCCAATTCTTGTCCGGGCGATAGGTGTGGAATGTTTCGTGGCAGAACTGGCAGTCAAGCTGGTGCTTGCCGCCATTGTCGCGGATGATTTCAAACACGGAATAGTGACAACGGGCACAATCAAGTGTTGTCAGAGGCTTCACATCCTGCTCATAAGGACTTTTCTCCTCTTTATCATGCGACTTGGCCTGGGCGACTGAGGTCACCAGAGAGCTGTTGGTTGGTTCAACGCAGCCCCAGATGCCGGCGATAAATGCGACGGCGATAAATACGCTGAGATGTCTTTTGATTCGTTTCATGGGTCTCCTCTTCATAACAACAGATAGATAGGTGTTAACAGTCTATCGCCGGATTATTTCTCCAAGCCGTGTGGATCGATATGGCAACTGATGCAGTCCGGAAATTTCGTGTGCAGAGCGGCATCATGCGGTGTGCCGTGGCAGGTGGTGCACAGCGGTACCATCTTGTGCTGCATCTTATGGCAGTAGGCGCAGCTTAAGTCATGGTGCTTGGTGGTGTTTTGGGCCAGCACGGCGGTTTCCGTCTCATGGCAACCGGCACAGTAGGCTGATTGGATGTTGTCCGGGTACTTGACGACCGTCGGCTTATGCGGTTGGTGACAGGTGATGCAATCCTCATAAATCATCTCTTCGGTGTGCGGCTCGTGACACTCCAGACAGGGCAGGAACTGACCATGGGCCAAGTGGCATTCCTTACAGTCCAGTTCACTGTGCATGCTGGGGTACTCAACCAGCTGGGTTCCCTCGTTTTCATGACAGCTGATACACACCGGTTTGACGGTACCGGCTTTATCAAGGTCGATCTCAAGAGGGTAGTGCGGGTGGTGACAGCCGATGCAGTTGTCAATGGTGTAGTGGGTTTTTTCCGCCGGATCATGGCACATGGAGCAGGCCGGAATCACGTCCGTTCCTTTGGGCGGATGCTCCAGGTGGCAATCGAGACAGGTGACGGCGGTGTTGTGCTTGCTTCCTCGTGTTGTGACGTCGGTAACGACCTCGTCGTGACATTTGGCACAGTCGTCTGTGCTCAAAGGGAGTGGGTCGGCCAAAGCTCCTGATGTCGTCAGCGACAGCAGGGTCAGACTCAACACAAAGATTGTGGCACGTCTCATCATGTTTTCCTCCTGAAAGTTGAATTTCATGGCGTGTCAACATCCTTGACACAATGCGATAAACTACGGTCAACGTTATTGCGCCGTAATTGAAAACTCCTGAATACGATGGTTAAATGTGTCTGTAATATAAATATTTCCTTCCATGTCGACGGTGACATCCGTCGGGTAGAGAAACCAGCCGGGACGATTGCCTTTGCCACCGATCTCGAACAGATAGTCTCCCTCCAGGGTGTAGGAAGAAACCGTGTGGCGCAGGTAGTCGACGATGTACAGACGGCGGTTTTTGCTGTCGACGCTGATGCCTCGCGGTCGCGCCAGCTTGCGTTCTGCGCCGCCTTTTTCTCCAAACTTATAGAGAAACTTTTCGTGCAGATCGTACACAAACACTCGGCCGCGCTCCTCACTGAGAAAGTACAAATTCCCCTGATTGTCACAATCCAGCGCCTGAATCGAGGCGGGTTCCGGAATGCCGAGTTTTTCATCCTTGGGAATAATGTCGTGTTGATAGAGCCAGTTTTGACCAAAAACACTGACTGAGCTTCTCTCAACACTGAGTACGTAGAAACGATTGTTCGTATTTGCAATCAGCCGTGTTGCAGTAAACTTGCCCAATTGCGGGTTGAGCTGTGCCGGACGAATTTTTTTTTCAATAATAAACGCCTTGTTGACCAAAGCGATGTAGCCGTCACCACCCTCTGTGCTGCCGCAGGTGACGTAAAGTCCCTCTTTGGTTGGCAGGCAACTGGTTACCCCCATAATGCCGCGCCCCTGATCAAGACTGGCGATAGGAAACAACTCGTTATTAAAAACAACCAGCTGCGATTTGCCGGCATCCGTGGCAATAATTTCGTCACGCGTGGCGTCATAGGCGATCGTTGTCGGGTAGGACAAGGGCTGCTCATTGTCATCAACATGACGTGTTTCCACCAGGCGGATCGTGTTGATCTGGGTTTGGGCCACACATTCAGCGGCACAAATCTGCATGAGTCCGAAAAGCACACCGAGAAAAAGTAGCGGTGGAAAAAAATATTTATTTTTTTTTTCGCACTGTGCTGATTCCACCCGTTGCCGCTCCTTCTTTCATGATAAAGTGGGTGATATGCCCCACTTTGTTGGCGCTGTTGTGCGTTAAATGCCTCTGGGACGGTCGAAGTGGTTATCCCATAAGGCACCGAGTTTGTTTGTTGAATAAGACGCGCCGGTCATCATCAATTTCAGATGTAAAAAAGCCTAGTTGAGGACTCTGTCGTTATGACATGAGCGATCAATTAACGGATTCTTCATTGAAGACTCAACATGGTTGGCTTTTTGCAAACACCAGTAGCGTCATTTGTTGTTCATGAGAAATTGCAACAATGAAACCAAATTCTCTCACACTGTCGGATTCGCGAAGAGACAGGGAATAATTCAAACACCTGGGTGAGACGGGTGTTGTGTTGACTGGTCGTTTTTGATCTTATCTGACGGTTCCGCCCACAGTGGCATGAACCGGGCGGGAGGTTGGCTGCCCCATGAATAGTGAGCGCATTCTTGTTGTTGATGATGAAAAACTGATTAACTGGTCACTGGTCGAAATGCTTGAAGATGCTGGCTATGTCGTTGCATCGGCGGCGACCGGTGCTGAGGCGCGCAGCAAATTTGCCTCATTTCAGCCGGAAATGATTTTGCTGGATATCGCTCTTCCAGATGCCAACGGCATGGAACTGTTGCAGGAATTCAAAGAGCAGGATGAACAGGTCGTGATCATTATGATTACGGCCAACGCCGATCTCGATTCCACGGTCAAGTCCCTGAAACTCGGTGCCGATGAATATATCGGTAAGCCTTTCAATCTTGATGTGATCGAACACCGTGTTCGTCAGATTCTCGACAAGCGTCGCCTGAAAAAGCAGACCACGACCACCAAACGAATTTTGCGGCGTCAGAACGATTTTGACCAACTGGTCGGCTCATCGGCCAAGATGATTGAAGTGTTCAAGATGACCAAAATTTGCGCTGAAAGTGACTGCAAAACCATTCTGGTTCTTGGTGAAAGCGGCACGGGAAAGGAACTGGTTGCGCGAGCGATTCATATGCACAGCTCGCGTGCGGAGGCGCCGTTTATCGATGTCAACTGCGCGGCAATCCCCGATAATCTGCTCGAGAACGAACTGTTTGGTCATGAAAAAGGGGCATTCACTGATGCCTCTCAACGTGAAGAGGGCATCTTTGAATGCGCGGACGGCGGTACGGTCTTCCTTGATGAAATCGGTGACATGCCCTTAGCCATGCAAACCAAGATCCTCAAGGTGATTGAAACGCGACGGTACAGACGGGTTGGTGGTCGTACCAATCTTGAAGCCAATGTCCGGATTGTCACGGCAACCAACCAGGATCTTCCTGCCCTGGTGGAAAAAGGGTTGTTCCGTGGCGACCTGTACTATCGCCTTAATGTCATGTGTATTTATCTGCCGCCATTGCGCGAGCGCATTGATTGCATCCCCAGTCTGGTGGAATATTTCGTTGGCCGGTTAAATGCGGAATACGGCAAGAAAGTGCAGGGGGTGGAAAAGGAAACCATGGCCTATTTAAAGCAGTACGATTGGCCGGGAAATGTCCGTGAATTGCGCAACACCATTGAGCGGATCATGATGCTTGATCCGGCACCTTTGTTGACACCAAGCTTTTTACCCCCGGAAATTCGTCACCCGACCCACGATCTGATTACCGATCAAGCTGCGCAAAACGATGCGCCTGCTTCGACAGACACCCCCGGCATGGGAATTACTCTACCGCCCAATGGGATTACCCTGGATGAAGTTGAGAAAATGCTGATCCAACAGGCTCTGCAGCGTTATGATGGCAACCAGACTAAAGCGGCCAATTGTCTGGGGATGAGCCGTGATACCATTCGCTATCGGATGAAAAAGTTTGGTTTGAATTAACGGACGATATGTGTCTGAGATTGATCGAGGTAACGCACAACGGGGAAGGCTGATCCTTCCCCGTTGTGCGTAAAATGTCCTTTCATCCTCAGAACAGACGGTAGGTGCTGTTATAGCTGCCGTGAAAGTGGCAGCCGGTACAGTTGTTAACCTGTGGACCTTTCCCGCTTTCATGGCAATCCGTACAGGCATAGCCGTCATTCGCCTGGTGATGGAAGGCTCGAAGGTCTGAGGTCGCTGCATGGCAACTGCCGCACAGCTCCCCCCAATAGGTGGTGCCGACAGGCAGAGAGACAGCATTGTTGTTGACACGAGGACGAATTAAAAAGATGTTCGGTGATCCGTGCGCTTCGTGGCAATCGGTACAGGCCAGAATGTAACTGCCCTGGTTACTGTCGATGAATGGTGGTTGGCATTCGGTTTTTGCCGGCAGATCAAGCGCACTGCCTTTGCCGTGCATCTCAATGGACCAGTTAAATTTATACAGTGGACGGCCGAGGGTCGTGCTGTAGATAGCGTTCGTCGCATTGTGGCAATCGGTACAGAATGTATTGATGTCGGTCAGGTTGGAACCGTCGTCCGTGGTGGTGTTTTCCGGCTCATGGTTGGATGTTGAACCGTCGTAGTAGGGGGCCTGGTATCGCCCGGCTGCGGCATAGGTTGACATCCTTTCCGTGCTGTCGTCTCCCCAGACACCCCATCCGGACAACGGACGGTGCTGGCTGGGACGCGATAGCGGATAACCGCGATTTCCGGCGGTTTTTCGACCGGTATCCGAGTTGGCCGGGTCGCCCTGAACCGCATGGGGGTTATGGCAGCCTTCACACGGGTGGGATGTGCTGCTGTATCCCCATGGGATGCCAATGGCCGCAGAAGACAGCAGGGTTTTGATATCGTCAAGATTGTGGGTTGACGCGATATCCAGGGAATCAAGATCAAAAATATCTTTGATGGAACTGGCGAAATCAGTCGTCAGGCCCCCGGCACGGTAGCTGTAACTGTGATTGATGATTGCTGTGTTGGCAACACGGGTTGTTCCATCGTGACATTCGACGCAGAAATTGTCAGTTGCCGAGGTGTAGGCCGTTGTGAACAGGGCATGTTTGGTCGGCGTGCCATCCGTGACCGGAGAGGGTTCGTTACCGTCAATGGATGCGTGTTGTTCATGACAGTGGGCACAGTTGCCTGCTACGTAAGGGCTGCCAAGGCGATTAACACCATAGCTCGTGTTGCCATGTGCTGAATTAAGATAATCTCCGGCCACCGCCGGGAAGCTGGTAAGCAGCGTCAGCAGTAGAACAATGAACGATGTACGTGGACCTGCAGTCATCGTTTTCCTCCGAAATTTTAGAGCCGTAATGTGGGTAATCTGTAAATGATCTTGCAGATATTGCACAAACTTTGCCAGAGTTCAGAGGAGTACTGTTTCGTTCAGAGCTTTGTCAGGCCGACCAGCTTAAGCTGATCATCAAATTCGATCATAAACCGGCCGTGGATTCCCGAGTGGGTGAGAAATTTACGAAAGTTGCTGGCGGGAAGTTTGAGCATCTGACCGTTGTCGGCCTGAATGCGAATCCAGGTTGCTGAGCCCTGATAGTAACGCAAATAATTGTCAACAGAAATGTTAAGAGAAAAGGTGGTTCGTGTCATAAATCGGGCCCTCCTGAGATGGAAAACCGTGATCCACAGAGGCTGTGGATAACTTCTGGAAAACTACCTGAATAAAAAGCTAAACTCCTCGTTTTACGAAGGAATTGACGAATTGCATAAAAAATAGGCAAATAGAAAAGGTTTAATATTTACAAAGAGTTACAACATGGAAAAACGTTTAAACGGGCATAATGTTGTCGTTTGTATACAATTGTATCTTTTCAGTATTTTAACTGTTCAAGCCCCTCTTCAATCGAAATTTTCGGTTGAAAACCCAACTCTTTTTTTGCCGCATCCATGGAAAACCAGTGTGCTGTTGATAATTCCTTGGCCACAAAGCGGGTCATCGGTGGTTCCTGTTTCAATTGTAGTACCCGGAAGACCATTTCACATACACTGCCCAGCGTGTAAGCCAACCGGCGTGGCACGGTTTTACAGACCGGATCAATGCCCTGTGTTGCCAGAATACCATTGACAATATCCCACAAGTAACGGGGGTCATCCTGGGAAATAAAATAGCATTTTCCACTGATAGGGCTACCGATGGCAATCTTTTCACCGGCCAGAAGATGCGCATCGGCGGCATTCTCCACATAGATGCAGTCAACCAGGTGATCCTGCCTGCCGATGCGACGCAGCTTGCCTCGACGGCCGCCTTCAATGATGCGTGGGGTGAGATGGTTGTCACCCGGCCCCCAGATCAGGTGTGGTCGCAGCGAAACCGTGGCCAGAGATTCACCGTTGGCAGCAATGACCCGTTGTTCGGCCAGCGCCTTGGTTTGTGGATAGGCGGTTTCGTAATGGTCAGGGTAGGGCTGTGATTCATCAACGCCTTCCATGGATTCGCCATTGAAGATAACACTGGGTGAGCTGGTATAGACCAGCTTGCTGACACCACAGTCACGACAGGCACGGATAACATTTTCCGTGCCCACCACATTGGCTTGATAGTAGTCGGCGTAGTCCCCCCAGATACCGGCTTTTGCCGCAACATGGTAGACGATATCGCAACCACTGACCGCGTTTTTAAGCGTGTTCACCTCGGTCAGGTCACCGCTGAATTGCTGGACATCCATCTGCTCAAGGTGAGAATAGTGGCGACGCGAATAGCTGCGCACCTGATGCCCCTGTTGACGAAGCTTGCGAACGATGGCCGTGCCGAGAAAACCACCACCTCCGGTCACCAGAATAATCATGACACCTCCTTGGCCGCCCACACCGCCAGTTTTTCTCGGAAAATCTTGGCGTTATGCCGGATGTCCACCGGAAAACGGGGGTGAAACAGAATCGTGTCGATGGCCTGGGTATGAGGGTAGTTGTTCTGAATGTCACGTAACTGCTGACGAATGGAGTCGTGACGCTCTTTACCGATGCCCGGATTCAGCTCGACGCACAACACTGCCCGTTGATTGGGGCGGCTGCCGAGACCGACCAGTGCTGTACGAAACACATCGCCATGGGTGTTGAACACCGCTTCGCAGGGGATGCTGAACAGAGTTTCGCCATTGTGTTCAACACGATGATCCTTACGACCGCAGAACCAGATGCGCCCCTGGTCATCACGATAACCGACATCGCCCATGCGGTGGTAGAAGCTGCCATCCTCCACAAAGATCTTGGAGCGTTTATTGGATTGTTCACGGTTGAAATAGCCGCTGGTTACCTGGGGACCGCGTACACAGATTTCGCCGATAACGCCATCCGCGACGGTCAGATCCTCTGTCCAATGTTCAATGGGCTCATCATCAATGGCAATGATCTGCACATCGATAATGGCTTGACCGACGCAGGTTCCCTTGCCCTGATCCGACAGATAACGGGTTTCTCCCAGCAACGTGGTGCTGTCAATTGAACAGACCGGCAGTGATTCGGTGGCTCCGTAAGGGGTGTAGATTTTTGCTTCGGGCGCCATCATTGAGGTGAACTGCTCAAGCACTGTTGCCGGCACCGGCGCTCCGGCGGAAATCACCCGGTTAAGGGTCGGCAACTGTTTGTGCTGGAGCAGACCCTGTTGAGCGACACGCCGCAGCAGGGCCGGAGAGCCGAACATATTGGTGACGCCGAAGTTATCAATAGCTTCAAAAATGCGTTGCGGATTGACCTGGGCCGGACGGGTGGCATCCATGTCGGGAATCACTGCCGTCATGCCAAGAGCCGGAGCAAACAAAGCAAACAGCGGAAAGGTACACAGGTCGATCTCGCCCGGTTCAATGGCATACAGCTGTTTGAGGGCGGCAATCTGGGCATTGAAGTTGGTATGGGTGTAGATCGCCCCTTTGGGGGGACCGGTGCTGCCACTGGTGAACAGGATCGCAGCCGTTTCATTTTTCTGCGGTTGGTGGGCGGTGAATGGTACCGCCTCGGCAACTCTCTGTACTAACGTGCGCAACGTCGGCACTGTCGAGCGCAGTGAAATGCCGGTGGTGATGGCCAGGCGCAGCGACTTTTTTCCCCAGCCGAGCAGCAGGCGCGCCACATGGGCTTTGTCGATGCCGATGAATACGTCCGGCTGTACCTCTTCCAGACACTGCTTGATGTTTTTAACACCCATGCCCGGATCGATAAGCACTGGAATAGCGCCCAATTTGAACAAGGCAAAGGTCAGCGAGAAGAAATTCAGACTCGGTTTCACCATCAGGACCGTGCGGTCACCACAGCGAACGCCGTATTGGCTCAATGCGCAGGCAATGCGGTTGCTTTGTTGTTCGAGCTGTTGATAGGTGAGGTGGGTATAGCTGACGTGACCATCACGGTCGCGCCCCTCTGGAAAAATAACCGCCGCCGTATAAGGCTGTTGTTCGGCACGACGAGTCAGATGAATGGCAAGGTTTTCGGTCAGGTCACAATCCATCATGGTTTCTTATGTCACTTTGTTTCCTGAATGAATCGGCAGATCAATGGGATCAGTTCGTCGCCGACATCTTCAAGGATGTAATGGCCGCCACGTGGCCAGGTATGATACTGGGCGTTGGGAAACCGTTTCTGCCATTCGGCAAGAAAATGGTGGTCAAAAACGAAGTCTTTTTCACCCCAGCCGATAAACATGGGTTTGTCCGCCAGCAGGTGGAGATTGTCCGCGACCCGGCTGACTTCGGCATAGGCACGGTCTGATGGGTCAAGAGGAATGTCCTGAACAAAGCGCAAGGTGGCAATGCGATTGTTCCAGGTATTGTACGGGGCCATGTAAGCGGCACGCAGGGCCGGTGGCATGGGATTGATCTTGCAGCCGACCCAGGCTGCGCCACGGCTGAAGGCGTTGAACCCGCGCACCAGAAATGCGCCAAGTTTGCTGTCGCGACACAGTTTCAGTGCTTTTGGCAGCGGTTTGGAGGGTGGCAGGTGAAAGGCTCCGGTGTTGAGCACGACGCAGCGCTTGATCCGCTCTGGGTAGCGGGTGGCATAGGCCATGCCAATCATGCCGCCCCAATCGTGAACCACCAGGGTAATGTTTTCTTTGATCTGGAGATGGTCCAACAGGGTTTCGAGATCGTCAATACGCTGTTCAAGGGTGTAACGGTAGCGAGAGTCGTCGGGTTTATCCGACAGGCCGCAGCCGATATGGTCTGGAACAATGACCTGGTGGCTCGCTGACAACGCAACCGCCAGATGACGGTAATAGTAACACCAGCTCGGGTTGCCGTGTACCATGACGACAGGATCTCCCTGGCCCTCATCCAGATAGTGGTAACGCAGATTGTTGGCCAGAGTCAGCGTGTTTCCTTGAAAAGGCAGCAGTCGTTTCACCATTGTACTCCCAGCATCATGCAGTTCAGGCCGCTGCCGATTCCCAGCAGGGCCGTCCGGTCACCGGCTTTAAGGATACCGCGCTCAGCGGCAATGGCTGCGGTGATCGGTAGTGACACCGTGCCGATATTGCCGAGAAACTCAAAGGTGGTGAAGTCTTTGCGAACATCAATATCCAGGGTCTTGAGAATGGTGGTCTGGTGGGCGGAGCCGACCTGGTGGCAGATAACACGATCGATGTCCGTTTCACTCCAGCCGATGGTCGGCAAAAACTTTTTCCACGTATCGAGGCCCAGTTGTACGCCATTGTTCATCACAGCTACGGCATCAGTATTCATAAACTGACGCAGCTGATCTTGAGCCGTTTCCTCAACTCCCCAGCGGCACAGGTGGTGATGTTGTGGTGCCGCCAACGCGACCCCGCCAAGCAGTTTATGCGACTGCGGACTGTTGAACGAGCCATCGGTCAGCAGTACGGCTACGGCCCCAGAGCCGCCGGTCAACGTAGCGACAGAGCGGGAAAACAGCGCCATATCCTGTTCTTTAAGCATACGGCGAATGGTCACCTCGTTAAGTTCGCGAGCACTCTCACACGACACAACTATCCCGGCGCGAATCTGGCCGAGTTCAATGCGGTTGGCCATATCGAGGATGCCGTTGAGAACCCCAAGGCAGGCATTGCTGGTGTCGTAAATCAGGGCTTCGCCACCAATACCCAGGCCATCGGCCACCCGGCAGGCGGTCGCCGGTTCAAACAATTCGCGGCACACACCGGCATAGGTGATGGCGCCGATCGCCTCAGCCGGGACATCTGCTGCGGTGAGTGCTTTGTGTCCGGCAGCAATCGCACCTTGTGACAACAGGGTGTTCGGTTGCCACCAGCGCCGCTCGCGAATGCCGGTGAGGGCCTGGAGCTGCCCAAGAGGCATATGCAGCGCCTCATACAACGGTGCCAGGCGATGTTCAAGCTCCTGTGAGGAGACGACTACCGGCGGAAGTTCGTAATTGATGGCGTTAATATAAACGTTTTGGTAGTTCATAACCGTTTTGCGTGTTGTGTTGCTCGATTTATTGAAAATTACTGGCAGGTCTGTGCAGAAGCCTGACTCAGTGCATATTGCTGGAGGATCAACCGGCCTTGAGAGTTCAGCCATTTTACGCCGATGGCGTAAATACGTTGATCGGTGAGGCGCTGGTAAAAACTTTTATGTACGGTAGCGACGCGTCGGGCCTGTTCCGGTGTCCACTGATGCGATGGATTCAGGTGCAGATTGTGGAGCAACTCCTGATCTCCCATGTCATCGGGCAGTGTCAGGATGTAGTCCATCGCCCAGTCCAACATGGTTGGCCGACCAGGGGTGCGATGGTGAATGTCCTGACCGCTTTTCAATGCCGCCACTGACAGATTACGATCACGAATAACGACATGCGCCAGCAGGAAAACCGCCTGCTGATCCCGGGTTGTCAGCATGAGAAACCTTCCGTGCTTTGGATTGAAATGAATACACAGCGCTGTCGAACACATTTTGTCAACAGCCTGTGGAACGGGTCGCGCTGCATATTGTCAGAAAGCGCCCCGGTGTGCAAGGAAATTGCATTGCTCAACCGTAGACAATTTGCTAGTGTCCGGTTTTGTTGTGTCATCGTCCAATGTGTTGATGTGCAACGGGTTTTGGGTTTCATGATTTTGAAGGTCTTGTATTGAATGATAAAGGAGGACGCCGATGCAGTGGTTTGCCTATCTGATCTGGAGTGCCGTGATCTTATGTCTCTTGGGTGGGGTTGTCAGTTATATTGCCGGACGGCGTCGCGCGCATCTGCCTGACGCTCCGGCTCCTGGTTGTTCTGGAGGTGGCCAGAGTGTGGAGCTGCCACCATCACTGGATGCCGCCCGCTGGCAACAGCTTGTCAGCCGTTGTGGACTGAATGCACAGGAACTGGCAGAGAGCGCTGAGCAACAGATGGCTGTTGGCGTTGATCTCCTTGGCGCTGATCCCTCCTGGTTGCAAGGCAAGGATGCGGCCATGTATCCCTGCCTGACGTTTCATAACAATATTGCCGCTGCAGCGGATTTCATTGAACAGCATTGGAATTCTGAGCGCCCTTTGCGCCTGTATGCAGTGAAACCGGAAGGTGTCCCTCTTGATGAAAGCGTTTATGAGGCCAGCGTTGTGTTGTGTTTTGTGCAGCCTGTAACGGTTGCCGGCCAGAAGGGGTGGCGCTATTTCCCCGTCAATGTTTACTGGGAGTGGGGCTATCCGCCGGAACAGATGCAATGCCGACAGGTTCTTTATCTGGCGCGTTGTGCCGATTGCGAGGTGATCGGTGTTGAGGCCGATATGGATGGCATTTATGAATTGCTTGAAGGGATTGCTGTGCCGGACGGCATTGATCCCACTGCTGAAGGTGTGTGGCCGGCATCAGATTACGCATTGCCGGGTCAAGAGGTTATGGGGCTGACCGACTGTCACTTGCGAAGCGAGCAACTGATGGAACTTGCAAAGTCCAAAGGGTGGAGTACTGTCGAACCGGGAACCAAATGACGGTTGCCCAGACGTGTTGGCAATCAGCGGTTCTGAATCATATAACTCAGTTCCCGATCAATCTCTTCCGGATTGCCGGTATTGAGTTCCAGCAACCGGCGCAGATGCGTAATGCTGTCGCTGTCCATGCTTGTGAAGGTCATGCCCATTGCTGTTGCCTCTGTATGAGCCACCTGCGCGTCAAATTCAAGAACAATGCTGCTGTCAGCCAGACGTAGCGACAGGTGACATGGAGAGCCGGTCAGATCGTTTTCTACAGGTTGGGCCAGTTCTATTAATGCCCCTTTAAGAGAGAGGTCGTGCAAGGTGACTTCCTGCGAGTGATCAGCATAACGCAGGAGAGCCTGTTCAACGAAATTGACACGAGCATAGTGACGTTTTTCATTCATGCGGCATTCCTTCTCCAAGCAAGTAAGGGGGCTTTCTCAATAATAGTAGCGGAACCCATCTTGGTTGTCCATATTGAGAAGAAAAATCGCGAAAGGGTCAACGGTTCGCAGTGGCAATTATCGTAGAAAGCCCTGCTGTGCCAGCGTCTGTGTTGTCCTTTGGATGTAAAAAAAACATTCGTCGTTTTTTTGTCTTGACCTGACCGGCAATGTTCATTATTATCAGCGCGTTTTCAGGGAGAGCAGATCTCCACAAGCTCCTGAAAAATTCGGGTTTTCCCGATTTTACATATATGCGCTCATCGTCTAGCCTGGTCCAGGACACCGCCCTTTCACGGCGGCGACAGGGGTTCGAATCCCCTTGGGCGTACCATCCACATCCCCTAACGGGGCGAAAAGCGGAGCAACTACAGTTGCTCCGCTTTTTTGTGTCCTTCTTTCGACGCTCTTTTTTACCGTAGAACACGATCCCCTTGTCGTACAATTTTCCGCCGACTGCCAACAAACACCCTATACAAAGGATGTTTTCTGTTACTTGCGCCATGACAGAAAGTGCGCTAGTCTGAAACTAAACAATTGTTTAGGATGTGAAGATGAAATGTCCCGCAAAGCAGCGCATTGAACAGGCGGCACTGAAATTATTTGCCGATAAAGGCTTTAAGGCCACAACGATTCGTGATATCTGCGCCAAGTCAGGTGTCAGTGTTGCCCTGGTTCATTACCACTACAAAAACAAAAACGGTCTGTATGAAGTCCTCCTTGATCAGGTGATCGGCGAAGCTTTTGACCGCTACCCCATGACAGACTACCTGAAACCCGGCATGTCGGCTGAGCAGCGCTTGCGCCAGATGATTCGCCTGTTGCTGCATCGCCTGATTGGTGGTGACGGCCTCGGCCGTGATCGCTCGCGGGTACGACTGATGGCGCGGGAGTTGACCGCACCGTCACCGGCCTTTGAAAAACTGTTTCAACGCCATATTCAACCGATGATTTTGACCATGGTCGATGTAGTGCGAGAGTTTGTTGGTCCACGGCAACCGGTCGAACTGATCCGTATTGCCACCAGTGTTGCCGGACAATGCCTGTATCCGTTTATCGCCCATGAGGTGATGAGTCGTTCTGGGTTTACGCTCGGTAAAGATCGTGAAGAGATTGAGCGTCACGCTGAACATATTTACCAATTTTCCCTGCACGGTCTGTGTGGCCTGAAAGAGGAGGGGTTATGAAAAAGATACTCTTGGTGCCGCTGATTCTTGTTATCGGTGCCGCTGTGGGTTTTGTCATCGTCAACAGTCGCGAGACGGTTCCGCAAGATCGTGTTCTGGTTTCCGGTATGATCGAAACCACGGAGGTTGATTTGTCGTTTAAGATTCCCGGTCGTCTTCGTGAGCTGTATGTTGATGAAGGTGACCAGATCAAACAGGGGCAACAACTCGCAGTGCTTGAGGACAGTGATGAAACTCTGGCGGTCGCCGTGGCCGAAGCGCAACGCGATTATCAGCAGACCGTACTTGATGAGGTGCTGGCCGGCAGTCGCACTCAACAGATTCGCGAAGCCCAGGCGGCAATGAATGAAGCGCGGGCTGCAGAGCAGGCCAGTCAGGCCGAACTCGAACAGGCGCAACTCGATGAACAGCGTTTCTCCAAACTTTATGAAGAGGGTGGCACCAGCCGCCGCACTCTGGAGCTGTACCAGACCGCCTTGAAAACTGCACAACAGCATGTAAAACAGGCGCGGGCGGCTGTTGCCCAGGCCAAGGAACGGTTAAGTCTGGCGGTCGAAGGCTCGCGCAATGAGGCGATCTTGGCTGCTCAGGCCCAGGTGAAAGTGGCTGCGCAGACGACGGCGCAGGCGCAGCAGCAACTGACCTATACCCATCTTAACGCACCGCTTGATGGCACCATTCTCACCCGGCCGGCTGAAGAGGGGGAATACGTTCAACCGGGCAGTGTCATTTTTACCGCAGCCGTTCTCGATGAGGTGTGGGCGCGGGTGTATGTCAGTGAAACAGATCTTGGCCGTATTCAACTTGGTCAGAAAGCGGTGATTCGCAGTGACAGTTGGCCTGAGCGTGATTTCAACGGTGTGGTCACCTATATTTCTGACGAAGCGGAGTTTACTCCCAAGTCGGTGCAAACCTATCGTGAGCGGATCAATTTTATGTACCGCGTTAAAATTACCTTGGCAAATCCGCAGCACGAGCTGAAACCGGGGATGCCTGTTGAAGGACAGATCCTCCTGGAGTCGCCATGAGTGACGCGTGGGCTGTTGAAGCCCGGGGGCTGAAAAAAGTGTTTGGTCCGCTTGTTGCCGTGCAGTCACTTGCTCTTCAGGTGGGGCGCGGCACCATCTACGGTCTGATCGGTCCCGATGGTGCCGGTAAGACGACAACATTGCGCATGCTCAGTGGCCTGTTGCGACCGGATAGCGGCGAAGCGTTTATCAGCGGCTTTTCGTCAACCTCACAGCAGGAGCAGGTCAAAGATCGCATGGCTTATATGAGTCAGCGTTTTGCCCTTTATCCCGATCTGACGGTTGATGAAAACATCCGCTTTTATGCCGATCTTTACGGCATGAGTGGCGCGGAACGCCGCGAGCGCACCGAACTGCTGCTTGATTTCAGCACCATGCGTCCGTTCCGTCAGCGGCGTGCCGGTCAACTGTCCGGTGGCATGAAACAAAAACTCCAGCTGATCTGTGCCCTGATCCATAAACCCCAGGTGTTGTTGCTTGATGAACCAACCAACGGCGTCGATCCGGTCAGTCGCCGCGATTTCTGGCGCATCCTCTATGAACTGGTTGGCGAAGGCATGACCATCATTGTCAGCACCGCCTATCTCGATGAAGCCGAGCGTTGTGAACGGGTCGGTCTGTTGCATCAGGGACAGTTGATCCGCGAAGGAACGCCCGCACAGGTGGTGGAAGAGAGCGGGCTGCATATTGTTTCGGTATCGTGTTCGCGCTGTATTGAGTCGGCACGGATTCTCAAGCAGCATCTTGATTCCGACCAGATACATCTCTACGGCGACCGGGTCAGGGTGCGTTGCGACGACTCGCAAGCCATGATGACTCAACTGCGTCGCTGGTTACCGGATGCCAAGAATATTGTTCAGGAGCGTGCCCAGCTTGAAGATATATTTATGACCCTGCAACCTGCGGACAGCGAGAAAGATGCCTTGCTCAGTCAGGTGGCTCAGGGGATCGACAGCCCGCAAGGCAGTGCTGTAATTACGGAGGATCTGACACGAACCTTTGGCAGTTTTACCGCCGTCGACAAAATTACTCTGGATGTGCCGTACGGTGAGATCTTTGGCTTTCTCGGGCCGAACGGGGCCGGAAAAAGTACGACCATCCGCATGTTGTGCGGACTGTTGACGCCCAGTGCCGGGCGCGGTCAGGTGGCTGGTTTTGATGTTCAGCGTCAGGGCGAGCGAATTAAAACCCGCATTGGCTACATGAGCCAGAAGTTCTCGCTCTATGAAGATTTGCGGGTGGTGGAAAATATTGACTTTTACGGCGGTATCTATGGCTTGTCCGGCACCCATCTGGCCAAGCGGCGCGATTGGGCGCTGCAATTGTCCGGACTTGAACAACGCCGCTCTGAACCGACTGCGGATCTTGCCGGTGGCTGGCGGCAACGGTTGGCGTTGGCCTGCGCCATTCTCCATGCACCGTCCATCGTGTTTCTCGATGAGCCGACCAGTGGTGCGGACCCGGCCAGTCGTCGGCTGTTCTGGGAGATTATCAACGAGCTGGCCGATCACGGCGTGACCGTGTTTGTCAGCACCCATTACATGGAAGAGGCTGAGTATTGCGACCGTTTGGCCTTGATCTATCGCGGCGCAATGATCGCTTCCGGATCTGCGGCGCAATTAAAGAGTCAGCATCATGATGGCCTGCTGCTTCAGGTTGCCGTAGAGCGACCCCAGCAATGGCTGGATGCGGTTGCCGACCTTGATCAGATCACGGATGTGGCGCTGTTTGGGGCAGGATTGCATGTGACGGTGCGTGATGCACAGCAAGGCCAGAGGCAAATGGAAGCGTTTTTCCGTCAACAGCAGGTGGCCGCACAGGTCTCTGTTACAGAGCCGAGCATGGAAGATGTGTTTATCCGTTTAATTGAACAGGCACGTAGCGATGATTAATCTGCAGCGACTCAAGGCCGTGGTGGTCAAAGAATTTATCCATATTCTGCGCGATTGGCGCAGTCTGGCGTTGGCTGTCGCCATCCCGGTGCTGTTGCTGGCGTTGTTTGCCTATGCGCTGAATATGGACCTCAATCAGGTGCCGACGGCTGTGATTGATCGCTCCATGTCGCCACAAAGTCGTGATCTGGTCAGTCAATTTGACGGTTCGAGCTATTTCTCTATTGAATACTCGTTGCAAACACTCGACGAAGTTCAGAGCGCCATGCGCCAGCGCCGCATTCTGGTGGCGTTGCTCATCGAGCGTGATTTTGCCCGTCATATTGAACAAGGAAAGACCGCTCAGGTGCAACTGATTGTCGACGGCAGTGATGCCAACATCGGTCGCTTGGCTCTCGGTTACGCCCAGGCGTTGGGCTGGCTGTACAGTCAGCAGGTCCTGGTCGAGCGCAGTCGTCGTCTCGGCAGCGAGATCCGGGTGGGGCAGGTTGAGGGTCATATGCGCGCCTGGTACAACCAGGGCCTGGTCAGCACCTACAATATCGTTCCCGGCATTATTGCCATTGTTATGGTGGTGATCGCATCCATGCTGGCCAGTGTTACTGTGGCCCGTGAATGGGAGACCGGTACGATGGAGCAACTGATCAGTACGCCGATTCGTCGTCTGGAGTTGACTCTGGGCAAGGCGATACCGCTCTACTTTATCGGTATCGTCGATGTTCTGATCGCCGCCGGTCTCGGTCAATGGCTGTTTGATGTGCCGTTGCGTGGCGAACCGGCGCTGGTCTTGCTGGTCGCGTCGCTGTTCCTCGTCGGCGTGCTGTTTTACGGACTGGTACTGAGTATCGTGCTGAAAAAACAGGTGGTCGCCAACCAGATTGCCCTGATAACCGGCTTTTTACCAACGCTGGTGCTGAGTGGTTTTGTTTTCACGATCGCCAATATGCCGTTGCCGATCCGTATTCTGACGTATGTTTTCCCCGCCCGTTACTTTATCGCCATGCTGCGCAGTATTTATCTCAAAGGGGTGGGGCTGGAGATGATGGTGAGCAATTTTGTGCTGTTGACCCTGTATGCCGCCGTGATGGTGTTTATTGCCAATCGGGCGCTGAAACTGAGGTTGAACTGACATGATTCTCAAACTCAAAGCCATGCTGGTCAAAGAGCTCAAGCAGATGCTGCGTGATCCGAAAATGCGCATTATTGTGTTCGGTTTCCCCTTGGTGCAACTGCTGGTGTTCTCCTTTGCTCTGACTCTGGATGTCAAAAACATCGATCTGGTCATTGTCGATGCCGACCGGTCCGTGGTCACCCGCGAGATCACCGATGATTTTATCGCCTCCGGCTATTTTAAGGTGTATGGCATGGCCGATTCATTGGCTCAGGCTCGCCAGTTGTTGGACCGTGGTGATGTGCGGGGCATTCTGATGTTTGCCGCCGGAACCGCTCGCGATCTGGAATCGGGAAAAACAGTGGCCGTCCAGTTGATCGCCGACGGCACCATGAGCAACGACTCCGGTATTATGTTTAACTACGCCAGCAGCGTGCTGCAGCGCTACAATCGCGCTCTAACCGCCCATATTGAGCCCGCTGTTGAATTGGTGCCGCGCAATCTGTTCAACGTCAATCTCGACAGCCGCAACTTTTATGTGCCGGGGCTGATCACGCTGATGGTTCTGGTCACCAGCATCTTGCTGACCAGTATTGCCATTGTTCGCGAAAAAGAGATTGGTACCATTGAGCAGGTGATGGTCACGCCCATTGGCCGTTTTGAGTTCATTATCGGCAAGACCTTGCCGTTTTTTCTGACCGGTTATCTGACCACGACCATGATGTTTGTGCTGGCACGGGTGGTGTTCGGTATTACCATCAAGGGGAGTGTGGTTGTATTAATCTTTGTCGTCGGCCTGAATATCCTCTCCTATCTGGGATTGGCACTGCTGATCAGCACCATTTCCCACACTCAGCAACAGGCGCTTTTAACGGCGTTCTTCATCATGATGCCCTGTGCATTGCTCAGTGGCTATCTCTTTCCGGTCAACAATATGCCGCAGGTTGTTCAGTATTTGACCTATCTCAATCCAATGCGTTGGGGGTTTGAAGCGATTACCGGCGTGGTGATCAAAGGAGCCGGAGTGGTTGATCTGTGGCAGCAGATCCTGTGGGAGATGGTCCACGCCGTGGGTTTTCTGACGATTGCCGCAACCAAGTTTCGCAAGACTCTGTAACCGTTACGCGTTCCTTTTGTCCATCAACCCAGCTCTCCCGATCCGCAGCACAGGGTGTCGCAATGGAAGTCATGTCTAGCGAAGCAAATGTTCGCGTTGCGAATCGCAAAGAACATGAGAGCGAAGTCAAAATGCAAAATGTTCAGAACCGCGTTTAATCCTCCGGCATATTGTTCCGGTACCAGTTAATGGTATTATTAAGAACATCTTTGTACAGGCGAATTTCACTCATCTCAATCCCGCCCGCCTGAGAGGAAATTTGCAATTGCTGAATGCTCTCCGGTAGGCCGCCGTACCGCTCCTGACAATAGGCATTGATGATCGTGTTCATGCGCCACAGAAAACCGTCGTGTCCTTCAATGGCCTGAATTCGTTGTAGAATATCGTAGGTGACGCGGGTTTCAATTTCTCTTTGATAACGCAAGGCGTAAAAGATGACCATCAGACCGGTGAGCAGAATCATGGTTACGGGAATGGAACCGATACTGGGAACATCCGGCAGAATTTCAGCAACAAACAACAGAATACCAACCATAAAAAAACAGGCGCCAATACCCAGGGCGGAATAGGTGTGATGCGAACGATGTTTCAGTAATGAGTCGTAATCGATATCATGAAGGTTGATGTGTTGGGCACGTTCGATATATTGTTGTTCGGTGCGGTTAAGATTGAGCATGGGTCTCCTGCGTAGTGCGCTGAGTCCTGAGGCTTGGCCTCATGTGTTATGTAATGAAAACGAGGTGAACAAAATGGCTGTGTATTCCATCGTGGGCGCGATCGCCCTGATTGTCGTGGTGTTTTTTGTGTCGGTTTTGACTCCCCTGGCCTGGTATCAATACCTTCCGTTTGCAGCGCTGTTTATTCTGGCGTATTTTTGGGAAAAGATCATCAAGATTTTCAGGGGGTCTGATGTGGGGAAAAGTCGTGCCGCTCGTAAGCGTAAAGCGCGTAAGCGGACGTCGTTGCATCAGGGAAAACGGATTTGATTTGTAACGGGTGTGACGAAACCGCCGACAGAATAATTCTGCCGGCGTTTTCGTCTGGATCCATGGTTTATTCGCGGTTGTGGCAATCGCGACATTTCGTCGGTCCGGCACCATTGTCGGCATGGCAGCCGCGGCAGGTGGCGTGAAACTCTTTTTTGCTTTTAGTGATTTTGCTTGGTGGATCGCTGGTGTGGCATGTGTCACAACTCATCATCTCGACATGGTCTCGGTGATTGAAAAGAACCGGACCAAAATTACATTGCAACTCCACGGAGACAATCGACGTCGTGGGTTGTTCAGCCGTCGGCTTCTTCACCTCGGAATGCTTGAACTCCGCTACTGAGCAGTCGGAAGAGGGCATTGGCACGGCATGTTCGACTGATTTTTCAGTGGTTGTTTCCGGTTCCGTGACCACAACTTGTGGTTCTTCGGCCGGCTGCGGGGCTTCCTGGATGGCCTTGCTTAAGGAGGCCGCATGCGGGGTCGGGGTTTCATCCGAACTGCAGGCGGTCATTGACAACAGCAAAACCGTCATAATGATCATCCATCGAATCATAAATCTCCTCCTGTGTGTTCTCAATAAGATTAAATAAAACTATCGTACCACTTTAACGTGATCTTTCAAGGGTAAGGTTGTCTATAATTCCTAATAGTCTTTTAAATCAAGGTAGTTGTAGCGCAAATATAAAGTGTTTTCAAGGTTGTGACATGCGCAGCGAAAATGATTTCATCTGGTAAATCACTTTGCCGTCAACCTGCAGAAAACCATCTGCCGTCACAATCTTCTGTTCATCATCCACAGCTGTAATGACTGCTTCCACTGTCACGACATCGTTGGTTGGGATGATCTGGCCGCGGTACATCCAGTGGTGGTGATGATTGAGGGTGATCGGTTCGAAGACCGTGTGTTCATCACACGCCCAGCGCTGGCCGGCAACATACTTGAGCAACTGCTGGAAGGACTCAAGGCCCAGTGAGCCGGGGCAGACCGGGTCCTGGTAAAAATGAGCCTGGAAAAACCATTCAGCGGGGTCGACCTGTTTGGTGCCGCGAATGTAGCCCAACTGGTGCGGGCCGCCGTCAGCAGCGAACAGGGCAATTTCATCAATCATGCGCAGTTTTTCATCCGGGAACGGCGCCTGGTTCGGGTAGGGCAGCGTTACTCCGTGTTGTTCCTCTCGCGGTGTCGGCTGATGCAGGGCCGCGTCGCGAATACCGATCTGGTTGGCGAGGGCGTGTTCGGTGAAAAAGCCGAATACGGTATCACCGCTGTACACCACACCGTGTTGGTCTTCCACTTGAAAATCGTAACTCTGAATGATCATGCCGCCGCTGCTGGACACCCGAGTCAGTTTGACCGTGGTGGTCAAGGTGCCGGTCTGCGGTGTGACCGCACGGTGCTGGACGGCATTGCCATCCAGATTGCGGAAGCACAGGTCAATGTCACTGGTCAGGGCTGAGCCAACATAGGCGGCCATCCAGCCGCACGGTTGCAGGGCGATCTCCAGCAGCACACTGAATGGCATCTGACCGGTGCGTTCTTCACTGAAATACCAGGCATCGCTGGGTACATCATATTGCGCTTCAATGGTGCCGCCGGCTTCCATCTTCCACGCTTCGGCACGAACGTCAGTCACCCGGTCGAGAAACTGGAACGGCGGTCGTGGCAGACGGGCGATGCGCCGTTGTTGATCAAAGATCTTATAGGGTTCGCCAAACGCTTCAGACGGATTGCCATTCGAGTAGGCGAGAATGCTGTCATAGTCGTAAATGGCCGGTTTGATCACCGATCTTTCAACCTGCGGGGCCGCGTGCCAGCGTTGTTGCATCGCCTCACGAGTGACACCGCTCAGACGCACCGACATGTTGATGATCTCGACAACCGGCTTGTCGTCGGCATACATCAAAGCATCGACAATGGCGTAAGGCTCCGGGCGGTAGCCCAACTCCTTCAGGGTGACTTCGTAGGTGACGGTTTTGGTGTGCTCTGTGACTTGACCACGACACTTGAGTTGGCTGCCAACTCCGGGAACCGGTTGCCAGACCGCTTCCCCTTCAGCCGTGACCCAGCCCATGCGCATCAGGTAAATGCGCAATGTGTGCAGGCAGCACTCGTACATCAGGGTGCCGGGCATGACATTGTCGTCGCAGAAATGGCAGGTGAGAAACCAGTCGTCCGGCTGAATGTCCATCTCGGCGAGGATCTGTCCCAGACCAAAACGCCCGCCACCCGGAATGATTTCCGTGACCCGGTCGACCAGTTCGAGGTGACCGCTGGGCAGAGTGTAAGGGGTGCCGATCGTCAGAGCCTTAAACGCGTTGCCGAAGCAGGTCACCAGATCGCCGTGGCGCAACGCCGTGATCTGCTCAGCATTGTAGCTTTCACGGACCATGGCCACCGGCTCCTGCCAGTCGGCCGGTCGCTTGCCCTGTTGTTGCATCAGGTCGAACTTGGTGTGGACGATCCCTTTACCGGCATCGAGTTCCTGCTGGGAGAAGAATCCGGCACAGCCGTTGCGCATGGTCATCAGCGGTTGGCCGTTGACGGTACTGTCGAACTCAAAGCGGAACAGCCAGGTGTCGCCTTGGCGGAAGAAGCGCTCAATGCGAATATCGTAACGGATCACATCACCGGGCTTGGGCAATTCACTGTGAAATTCGACAATGGCGTCGAGCAGACGATAAACCGCATGACCTTTGGTGTGAAAATCAATGCCCAGATAGCCGGACAAAAACAGGTCGGCCTGACCGGCTTCTACCGCAACACAGGTGGGGATGCGCTCGCCGTCGAGGTACCAGCGGTCCGCCGTCACATCGTGTTCTGTGATCACCCGGCCATGGCTCATGGAGCAGGGTTTCCCCTCCACCTTGATGATCCGGTCCACCAACATCAGCGGTTCATCGGGTAAGCGTACCCGTGTCGGATGGTCGTCGATGGGCGCAAAGCGAGGACCGAGCATGGCGGCGATGGAACCGATGGCAAACTCCATGCACATGTCACGGTCAAAAGCCACAGCCTGCTGCGGTGCGACCGCGGTTGTTGCCGTAAGAGCCGGTTGCGCTTGTGTGGCCGGTTGGGGCTCTTCGGGCAGATGGGCACGCAGTTGTTTTTGCAGTTCCAGGTTGCGTTGCATGAGCTGCTGAATCTGCTCCGACAGACCGAGAAAGGTGTCGTGGCAGGCCGCATGGTGGTGCTGGGTGCGGCTCATGGTGGCAAACAACGGACTCGTGACCGGCTGTGACGCAGAAATCGGCTTGCTCAGTGACGGTTGCGGTGTCACGTGTGGACGCGCCGGTGATGGTGATACATCGTAAGAGTTCTGCTGTTCCATTGGGCGGGGCGGCAAAGTCAAGTTCGCCCGGCCATTCGTGAGGATGACGGCATTGGTCGGTTTGTCGGCGGGCTTCAGCAGCTCTTTCGCGTCCTGCTCCAACAGCGATTGATCGCACTCAACACCTTCGGCGATCAGTTGTGCCATTAGCCGAGTGATGGTGACGCCCATGGGCTGATTGTCAACATGCACCGGTCGCATCATATGGGGACGATCGCCGAGGATACGTGGAATCATTCTTGAGCATGAATTGCCGCTGCCGGTTTCAATAAACAGGCGTACGCCGTCGTTGTAAGCGTTTTCAATGACACGAACAAAATCGATACGATCCACTGCCTGGGCGAGGATGGCCGCCGCACAGCTTTCCGTATCCGGGGTGTAGGGTTGGCCGCTGGCGCAACTGTAGAAACGGACGTCCTGCGGCGGGGTGGTTGGGAACAAGTGCAGATCGTGATAAGGCTTGGCCACCATGGTCGGCACCGGGCAGTGGACCGTGGTGACGCCCTTCAGTTCGATAAACGGACAACCAAGGTCTGCCACCAGCGCCTCAACCGCGCTGCGCTGTCCACCGATGACGCATTCTTGCGGGGTGTTGATGATCAGCAAATAGACCCGTTCACGGTTCTGCAGTGTTTGTTCAACCTGGTTGGCAGCGACGGGGACAATACCCAGTGTCCAATCGACCCCCTCATCGTCCGGCAAGTGCCACAGCTGACGCGCGCTGTCACACGGGCCACCGAGATCGCGGGTAAACAAGGGCGACGCTTCAATCCGCTCAAGCATGGCATCGCGCTGTTGCCAGGCTTGCAGGGAAAACAGGCTGGATGATTCACCGAGACTGTAGCCGAGGGCCGCCTGTGGCGACACGCTGAGACGCCGAACCAGATCACTCAAGGCGGTACACAATGCCACGTGGGCGATGATCATGCCGTTGTGATCCTGCTCGATCTGTTCGCGGTCGGTGCCGTTCCAGAACAGGTGCGGTTGAAACTGGTCTTTGAGGCGCTGGTTGTCGCGATGTTGCTGCTCAAAGATCTCCGGCCACAACAGGCCCAATTCCCGTCCCATGTGGGGGAACTGATTGCCGGAACCGGGAAAGACAAAGGCTATCTGACCCTGATTGGCCAACGGAGTTGGATTGTAAAATACATTGTCACGGGCGCAGGCCGGAAGGCGCGCACCGCCGCGGCCGTCGAGACGTTGATCCGGGTGATGTGTCAGATGCTCGCGAGCAAAAGCGATCTGTTGGTTGAGTTCCGTCAAGTTTTCGCACACCAGAGTCAGGGCCAGTCCCGGTGTATTGTCCGGTTGCGAACTGAGGCGCCACTGCAAGGCTACTGGGGCAACGGCTGTCTGGTCCTGACGGTGCAGCCACTGCTCCAGTTCCGTCAGTTTGCTGAGCAGGTGGCCCGGCGTTGACCCATGGACAGCAAACAGGGCGCGGTTCAAGGCGGATGCAGGCAAGCGCCCTGGTAGTGGGGCTTCGTAGCGGTCATCCTCTTCAAGGCGTACGGCGGCCAATAGTCCGCCGGTAGCGGCACTGGTTACCAGAGCCCGACGCGGTCCCTCCTGGCGATTGTGCAGCCAGTAGCGGGCGTTGTTGTTTGACGAGGCAGGCAAGATACGCTGGTGCAGAGACAGCGCTGCGGCAATGACGCCGACAAGTCCGGCGGCTTCACCGCTGTGGCCATACCGTTCTGAGCTGGACACAGGCCAGGATGGCTGAATCTGGTGCCGCAAAAGGTTCAGTGCCGACGTGTTCGAGGCAATGTGATCCACATAGGCTGTGTCGGTTGTCTCCGTCAGTCGGGCGATTGCAGCGGCTTGCGGTGCGGTGAAATTGTCATTCGCTGCTGACGTTGTCGACACGTCTGTGACGCGCGCGTAAATGGTGTGTCCCTGTTGCTCAGCCTCAGACAGGGGCATCAGTATCACGCAACAGGCCCCTTCATTGATCGATGTCAGGTCGGCAAGACGGCTGGCACTGAGTTGGGCGCGGATGTCGCCGGGCAGGTCGACCCCACCGACAATTGCCACCTTTACATCGTTGCGCCGCAACGCTTCTGTGGCCAGTTGCAGGGCCTGAATGGCCGAGTTTTCTTCAGCGGCTATGGTAAAGCAGGAACCACCGCATTTGAATTCACGCGCAATGCGGCTGGCAACCACGCTGCCCAGGGCTCCCATGGTGCGGTTGGCGGTCAACGGCGGGCAAACGGCGTCACGCAGTGCATCACACCACTGTTCCAGTTGTTGCTGGTCCAAGTCACTACCGTTTTGCGCGGCCCAAAGCCGCACCCGTTCCGGCAAGCCCCAGCGCAGGCTGAAGCTGGTGGCATTAAGATCCAGGCCGGTGCCGACAAACACCCCGGTATTGAGGTGGTCGTGATCTTTGAGTCCGGCGTCATCCAGAGCTGCTGCTGCACTTTTCAGCATCAGGGCCTGGCGTGGCAACATCTCCTTGAGTTCGGTGGGCGGAATGCGGAAAGCTCCCGGCTGTACCGCAACCTGATCAAGGTAGTGTCCCGATCCGCTGTTTTGCTGTGAAAATTCCTGTTTAAACCATTGGCTCGTTTTAGCGCCGTACCAATGCTCAGGCGAGGAAAAGGGCGGCTCCTCCTGATCAGCCAGCCAGTTGCGGCGAAAGGCCGCAGTGTCGGCATGCTCGGCCAGCCGCACATCCAGACCGACAATGGCGATCGGCTCACACGAATGCTGAGGACTGGCCGTAGTTGGCAGAGAACGGTTCTCCATCCATTCTTCAAGTAACAGGTGGGCATTGATGCCGCCGAAACCAAACGCACTGACTGCGGCCCGCCGTGGGCGTGTTTGGCTGCGGTGCCAGGGTTGACAGGTGGGTAACACGTCAAACGGGCTGTCTTCCATGCCCATCTGTTCACCGGCCTGCTGAAATCCGGCGGTGGGTGGCAGTTGCTGATGCTTGAGCGCCAGCAGGGTTTTGATCACTGCAGCCGATCCGGCAGCGGTGAGCAGGTGGCCGATATTCGATTTGACCGAGCCGATAACACAGCGGTGATCGCTGGCCTGGTCCTGCCAGAGCTGCTTGAGACTGGCAAATTCAACGGCATCACCAACCGGGGTGCCGGTGGCGTGGCATTCGATGTGATCGACATCCTGTGGTTGCCAACCGGCCTGTTGGTAGGCGGCGCGCATGGCGCGCAGCTGACCTTCCGACATGGGTGCCAGCAGACTGCCGCCGATGTCGTTGGACAGGCCGATACCGGCAATCTGGGCGTAAATATGGTCACCATCGCGCAAGGCATCTTCGGTACGTTTAAGCAGCAGTACCCCGGCCCCTTCACCAACGACCAACCCGTTTCCCGATTGGTCAAACGGTGCGCACACGCCGGTGGGAGACAGGGCATGCAATTGAGAAAAACCCATCTGGGTATATTGCGAGTCGGGGCGGGCAACACCGCCGGTGAGCATGGCGTCAGCGCGACCCGATTGCAGCTCATCAACCGCCAGTTTGATGGCATACAACGACGAGGCACAGGCCGCATCCAGGGTGAAGCAGGTGCCGCCCAGCCCAAGGGCTTTGCCGAGCACCGCAGCGGGCAGTCCGGTCATGTAGCGGTTGAGCGGCGATGTGCTGGCTTCGAGCTGCTGGTCGAACAGTTGTTCATAAATTGTCCGACCGACATAGTCCTGAGCCAATTTTGAGGCGGTTTCACTGGGCAGTGCCAAATTGCCGACAATAACGCCCATACGTTGCGGATCGATCTGGGCCATATTGCCTTCCTGCCAGGCCGTCACACCGGCTTGCAGCAAGAGCTGGAAAAGCGGGTCTAACTGCTCAACCAGATTTTCGTCGACATTCAATTGATCAAAGGGCAGATCAAGAGTGAAATCGTCGACAAAACAGGCTTTTTTCGAGTAAACGCAATCCGCTTTGCCTTCTTCAGGATGGTAGGCTTCATCAACCGGTAGCTGCCAGCGTCCTTTGGGCGGCTGGGAGGCTGTGGCAACACCATTGCGAATAATGGACCAGAAGTGTTCCAGAGTCGGGGCTTGGGGAAAGATGCCGCCTATTCCGACAATGGCAACAGCGGGGAGCTGAGTAGATTCAGAGTGCATGAATTGAATTTTCCGTTCAGAACATCAACAGTCAATGGAGCCAAAGGAAAGTGCTCCCATGTAAAACACATCCTTATACTACAAATGGCGGGTGATTGAAAGGCATGTTGAGTGGTTCAATGTGCGTGTTCCAGCAGGCTGTTGAAAACAGACTGTGGAGTCCATGGACGGGCGACAAAAATCAAGGTCAGGTTTTCAAGTCCTTGATTTTGTAAGCAAGACGGAAATCGCATTTTCGGTTTTCGTCATTGAAAAATCCCCGGATGGGACTTTTTTACCACCCGAACACAGTCAATTTTGTCATCGGAAAGAGCCTCTGTAGGAGCGAATTTATTCGCGACGTGTTCTGGTCATTGCTCCTTATCATGCTGGGAATTCGCGGCTGAAGCCGCTCCTACAATGGACAATTTTAAACATGCTGACGTCCTAGTCTTGCCCTGTTGCGCAATATCTTTCGCAGTGGGGCGCTAATACTTGAACACAGTCAATTTTGGCATCGAAGTGACCACCTGTAAGAACGAATTTATTCGCGAATTGTTTTGGTCATTGATAGGTCACGTTTATGTTGTTAGCGGTTATGGATGGTTTTAGTCAAACTGTAAAAGATTAACGTGGCTATATTTTAATAATTGCGCTTGTTCTCATAAGCCTTTATCGCTATGATGAAGTTTGTTAACGTGTTTTCTCTTTGAAATCAGGATGGTTGTATTTAGTCTTTATGGCAAATTGTGCTGGAATCGTTTCTCCTGACAGAAGCCGGTAGGGATCAAAGAGAAGCGGATCCTGTATTATTTTATTTTGTGGAAATTCATGACGTTGTCGATACGTGCCAAAACGTTTCTCGGAATTCTGATGACCCTGGTGATTCTCACCTGCGTGTTTGTCTTCAGTCTGAAGCTGTTCAATGAAAAGAACATCGATAGGGCGGAAACTCAGTTTGGCAACGAAGCCCTGCTGCGGGTGGAAAATCTGTTGCAGGAAAAAGAAAATAATCTGGTTAACATCGCCCATTCCATTTCCGTTCTCGATCCGTTTTGGCATGGTGTCCAAGGCAATAATGACAACACTCTGCCCTTGGCTTTTTTTGACACGCTGCCCGTTGATTTTGTCCTGATTGTCGATTCTGCTCAAACCCCTGTGTTTCAACAAGCCTTTCATGCGCTTGATGGCTACAATGGCGACCTTTTTGCTTATGTTTCAGAGCAGGTTTCTCTGGCGACACGGCAGGAACAACATGGTCTTGTTCGTTTTGAAGATCAACCGCTGCTGCTGGTGACACGTCCCATAGTTTATGGTGACGATGACACATCTTCCGTGGCGACGGTGGCTGTTGGTCTGCTGTTGGCAGATGCGTTCTGGCAACGGGTTAACAATGAGCTGCAGATGCACGCCGGGATGACCCTGGCTGAAGAGGCTCCGAGTTCGTGTCCCGATGTGTCTTACAACTGCCTGAAAAAATCACTCAGCGATCTTCATGGTCACGACACCTTTGTTCTGCGCTCGGGGAGCTTCCGTTTTATGCGTGAGTTCAGCCGGCACAACTTGTGGGCTTTTTTCGGTCTGTTTGCTTTTGCCAGCGTCGTTATGGTGTTCATCACTCAGATGATCCTTGATGTGCTGGTTCTCTCCCGTCTGGTGCAACTTGATCAGGGGTTGGAGAAAATCGGTCGAACCCCGACACCGGATCAGGCCATGGTTATTGAGGTTGATGGCGACGATGAAGTTGCTGTGATCGGCAATACGATCAATGAGATGCTTGAACGTCTGCATGTTGGTGATCAAATTCGCTTTCAGCAGGAAAAGCGCTTTTCCGACATGATTGAACACTCCGGTCTGGTGGTGATTGGTATTGATCACACCTCAAGCATTATTCTGTTTAACCAGGCCGCGGAAAAAGCCACCGGCTATGCACGGGAAGATGTCCTCCAGGAAAATTTTTTCAATCTGTTTACGTCACCGGCCACGGCGGAACAGCTCAGCGGTTATATTGCCAAAGCCATGGCCCAAGGTGAATTTACCGGTGATTTCCATGCGCCGCTGAAAATGCGTGACGGCAGGGTGCGACAGTTTTTATGGGATGCCATCTTCGAATACGATGAATGTGGTCAGATCGATAATTTCATCGGCTTTGGTCGTGATGTGACTGAATCTCTGGCGGCTGAGCGGCGCCTGAAGTTGATCACCAAGGTGTTTGAAAATGCCGCTGAAGCGATCATTGTCACTGATCGGCGTAATCAGATCATTGAAGTCAACCAGGCGTTTATATCCATCACTGGTTACTCACGTGGTGAAGTCCTTGGGCAGAATCCGCGATTGTTACAGTCTGATCATCATGACGGTGCGTTTTTCGCTCAGATGTGGAAACAACTTATCGATACGGGCCACTGGGAAGGGGAGGTGTGGAACCGCCGCAAAGACGGTGAAACGTACGTTTCCTGGGTGGCCATTGACACCATTCGTGATCACGATGGTTCGATCAAAAACTTCTTCTCTATTTCGTCCGATATCAGTCAAATCAAAGAAGCCGAACGCCAGTTGCACCAGCTGGCCTATTTCGACGCGTTGACCGGTCTGCCAAATCGGCTTTCTTTTTCGCGTCAGCTCGAAGAGTATCTGACAACCTGCGACGAAGCCTGCAACCTGGCGGTGATGGCACTCGATCTCAATGCCTTCAAGCTGATCAATGAGTCGCTTGGCCCGGTGCTGGCTGATAAGTTGCTGCAGATGTTTGCCGAACGCCTGACAGTGTGCAGTCATGACAATGCCTTTGTTGCCCGGATTGGTGGTGACGAATTTGCTTTTATTCTGCGCAAACAGCGGGTCAGATCGTTATTGGATGAACTGTTTGAGTGCGTTGAGTCGCCCTTTGTCATCGGCGCACAACGGATCAGCCTGACCACCAGTGTCGGGATTGCCGTGGCTCCCGATGATGGCGAAACGGTGTCCGAATTGCTCAAGAATGCCAATATCGCTCTCTACTCGATCAAGGATATTCGACGGAACAGTTTCAGTTATTATGAGCAGGAGATGAGCGATCGGGTGGTTGAGCGGATGAACCTGGCCGAAATGTTGCGCGAGGCGTTAGACAATGAAGAATTTGAGCTCTACTACCAACCTAAAATAAGACTCAAAGACGGCATGATTGTCGGCGCTGAAGCACTGCTGCGCTGGCATAGCCGTGATGGCATGGTACCTCCGGATCGCTTTATCCCCATTGCCGAGCAGACCGGGCTGATTCTGCCTATTGGTGAATGGGTGCTGCGCCAGGCTTGTCAACAGGCTCAGCTCTGGCGGCAGGTCCATCCTGATTTCCATGTGGGCGTCAACCTGTCTCCCGCCCAATTTGATCTCGATTACCTGCCGCGCTTGGTCAACGATATTCTCGAGGAATCACACTTGCCCGCCGAAGCGCTTGAGCTGGAGATCACGGAGGGCATGATTATTGAGAATATCGATGATACGGTGCAGATTCTCCAATCGTTGCGCGAACTGGGAGTTGAAATCTCCATCGACGATTTCGGCACCGGCTATTCGTCGTTAAGTTATTTGACCCGTCTTCCCCTTGATATTCTCAAAATCGACCGTTCCTTTATGTTTGAAGTGCCGGACTCGCGCGACAGCACCAATGTTGTCCTGTCGATTCTGGCCCTGGCACGCAGCCTGAATCTCAAGGTGACTGCGGAGGGTGTTGAGACGGAAGAGCATGTCACTTTACTTCACGATCATCACTGTACGTACATCCAGGGCTACTTCAGCAGCCGGCCATTGCCGGTGGCTGACTTTGAAAAATTTATGCATCGTCGTCAATGCCGTTGCGTCAATTGTGAGGGGATCACCTGGTTTTCGCCGGTCGAGACATCGGTAGATCAAGCATAACGTTTTCGAGCGGAATGGCGCTAGTTTAAGCGATTCTGTAGTAAACTCGGGACTGTCCCAAGCCCTACCTGGGGCTGTCCCAGATGTTTACGGGCTATGGAACGCTGGTGGTTTGCACCGCAAAAGCCTGGGACAGCCCCCGTGCGGGGACAGTCCCGTTTTTGCTGCTCTTTCCCTTAAACTAGTGCCATTCGTTTTCGAGCGTGTTTATGTCGGTCTTGAAAGGGGTTGGTTAATCGTTCCAACAGATCGCACAAATCAAACATCATGCTAATCGTTGCACCGTCTTTTATTAGCCAATCTAACCGCACCGTTACATAAATCCAATCCCATCCACATAAACTTCGGGCATCGTGCGCACCGTCACCATTTATACCTTGCACTTGATGTCAGGAGTTCCTCATGAAGTCACCGCGGCTGCAGGTTTTCAACCGAACCCGCCACAATCATCCTCGTCACACGCCCAATCTCCCCGAATTGTTTGAACGAATGGGCTGCACAACCCTGACGACTTTGCCGTTTGCTGATGGCGATGTGACTGCCGGTTCGGAAAGCGAATTGCAAGCGGTTGTGGTTGGCCCGGCTTCCCAGGTAGACCTGCCGCAGACCATCGAACAATCGCGATTTTTCGCCAATATGGTCAAACGGGCCCAATCCGGAGATACGCCGGAAAAGCAAGTTGAAGCTCTGCGAGAATTTATTACCGATCAGGGCCAGCAGGTGTGGGAAAACAGTTGGGTGCGTTTCAACCGATCCGTGCTGAGCTGTTATGCCCGGCAGGTTCTTGAGCGCGATCTTCTTGCGGACAAACGCCATCCGGAGCTGGGCAAACGCTCCGACGTGCAGCGGTATTGTTTCACCGACGAGCAGGGCGAAGAAAAATTACGCCTGCCATTAAGCTATCTGGTCAAACTGTCTCTGGCCGATCTGATCGGTGTTCAGCCTTATCTGCATCAGGATCTGAGGACAACAGCGGAAGGTCTGCTCAATCACTACCTTAATGACAATACCTCCCCGGAGACCTTTTCGTTTCATGTCGTAGGACTGTCCGCCGACAACGGCCAGGGCAAGGCTTTGGCCCGTGAGACCGCCAAGCGCTTTCTGCTTACGCAATTGCTGACCGATTATGCCAACGAACAGTTCGGCCTAACGGCCAGCGGACAACAGGCGCAGATCTACTGTGCACCGCATCCACCGCAACGCCAGAAACAGCTCAATGAGATGATCCCTGATGCGTTCTACCGTGAACTGTATATGAGCCCCTGTCTGTCGGGATGGGACAACGGCGAAGAGAAGCATCGCTATATGCACCTGTGTCACCAGGTGCTCAGCCGTAGCCAACTCAACGCCGTGGCCAAACTGCGTGAGGCCGGAATCATCACCAACAACCTGGTGGTGCTGCCCAACATGTCGAACATCAGTCTGGCCAACAACGGCTCCCACATCAGCCTCGGCAGTCGTCGCCTGACGGCTCACATGAAAGGGGAACACGGGCTGTTCGGTGCTGCCGAAGAGAAATATTGCGGTGATTTGGCGATCAAGATTCAGGAACACTTCTTGCCGCTGTTTGCCGCCAATTTTAGTGCGGCACCGTATCGGCTCGGCTTTGAGGATTTTCACCCGGAAAAAGCCCTGGGATTTCTCGCCCACGAACTCGACTTCACTCATTTACGCATGTTGTGGCGGCGTTGGCGTAAAAAGGCCAGCCTCAACCTGATCAGTCACAGTCGCACGCCGTTCGGACCGGAATGGATTGACCGGACGTTGAGTCAGCTGTTCGGCCTCAAAGGTGATTTTGTTCCCGATTTTCGCTTGGTGGATTATCCGGTAGGGTTCTTGAGCAGTGAAGAGAGCCCGGCCCTTAATGGCGTGGCAGGCAACCAGGAGCGGTTGCGCCACGATCTCGATGCCATGGGCGTGTTTGATGCGCGCATGTCGCTGTATCAATTTTTCAAGATGCGTGAATTCGATACCATGGGCTTCAGCGGTTTTGAAGGGCGTCATTACAGTCTGTTTGCCGGATTCGAACAGGATATGGGCGCGGCCACCACTTTGCAGACTTTGATCACCGCGCTGGCGTTTAAATACATGGCTGAAGGGCGTTACGATCACCGCCATATTCCCGACAATCCGGGTGTTGAGAGTGAACGGAGGCAGATTTTCTTCGGTCATGCTTTGGGTCTGCCGACTTTCTTTGTCAAGCGCACCACCCGCAACCGTTTCCTGTTGCGGGTTCTGCGTAAAACCAAACAGATTCGCAATAGTCGACGTTACCCTGGTTATCTGCGTGTCTATCAGAAAGAATATTGCCGAGCTCTGATCGCGGTGCTCAGTGAAGACGGTGCTGATCTGATCGAACAAATGGGCTGCCAGGATCTGATGGCAGACCTGCGACGGCGCATTGAATGTCCTGATGCGTTTTCCGTGTCCGGACGGTTAACCGCGGATATCATGAGTACCCTGGGCACGGATCAGCCGCTTCAGGTGCCGGCCTCTGAATTTAATCGCGCGGCGGAGGAATTCTACCGCACCACATTGCGGCGGCGCCATGTGGATGAGGCGCTGGAACTGTTGCGTTGTGAGCTGCCACGTTTGCAACGCATGGCTGCTCAGTACGAGAGTGTCCGCTCCACGTTGCGCATGGTCTGCGGTCAGCGCAGTCTGGCAGACGCTTATGATCAACTGATGGATAGCGCCCGTCACCAGAACCTGCATGGGGCGCGGCTGCTGGGCCTGATCAACCTGGTATTGCTCAGTATCCATGTTGATCAGCGCAACGCTCAAACCCAATCCGATGAGGAGAGCTTCAACAGCGATGAAAGCGACACACCAGTATATCGAGCGAGCTAGTGGTCAGGTTTGTGACGAAACCCTGTATGCGGACCGTCTGGTGCGCTGGATGTACCACCCGTTACGCGAATATGCACCGATGATGTTTAATGCCCTGACCGGGCCGCGCGTATCTTCGTGGCTTGGCACCATCAATTATGATCTTGACCGGGTCAGCCGAGCCAGTGGCCAGGATGCCTTTCTCGAAAAATGCGGCGTCGATCTCAGTGAGTGTCTTGATGATCCGGCAACCCTGAACACACCACGGAAAATTTTTGAACGCAAAATCCGTTATTGGCAATGCCGTCCCATGGAAAATATGGTCGAAAGCGTCGTTTCTACTGCGGATGCGCGCCTCGTGGTTGGTTCATTGGTTGAGACCGATACCTTGTTCCTCAAAGATAAATTCTTTTCCCTCGTCGAGTTGCTTGGCTCTGACAAACCTGCCTGGTTGCAGCGCTTTGACCAAGGGGATTTTGCCGTGTTGCGCCTGACTCCAGACAAATATCACTTCAATCATGTTCCGGTCAGCGGTGAGATTCGCGACATTTATGAACTCGAAGGCCGTTATCATGCCTGTAATCCCGGTGCTGTCGTGGCTGAAGTCACTCCGTATTCTAAAAATCGACGTCTGGTCACCATTATCGATACCGATGTCAACGGGGGCAGTCAGGTCGGTCTTGTCGCCATGATTGAAGTGGTGGCATTGATGATTGGTGATATCCACTCCTGTTACAGTAGCAACCCCCAAGGCTACGAACCGGTCATAGAGCAGCGCATCGGCGTGCGCCTGGAGCGTGGCCAGCCCAAAAGCCTTTTTCGCCCCGGCAGTAGTACCGATGTGCTGTTGTTCGAGCCGGGACGGATCCGTTTTTGCCCTGATCTTCTGGAAAACCAGCAACGTCAGGGCATCAGCAGCCGGTTCAGCCTCGGTTTCGGCCGACCTCTGGTGGAAACCGATGTGCCGGTGCGATCGACCATTGCCTTATCACGGGTTGCCACGTCAGCCCGACAAGGAGACGTATGATGGAAAACCTGTTGTTTCTTATTGCCCTGACAGTGATCTGCGGGGCTTTGTTGTATCTGGGGTGCCGTTATCTTCCCGCAGAGCGCTGGCAGGTGCTGGCCGCAGTGCCGGTTAAGACCGAAGGGACCGGATCATGGCACGGCTTCAACCTGACCTGGTATGGATTGTTGACGGCCAATGCCTACGTGATGGCGCTGTTGATGCTCATTATTTTGCTGCGTTCCGTGGCCATTGAACTGGCACCATTGCTGATTTTGGCCATCCTGTTGCTGGGCCTGTGTGTGCCGGCATCGCGCTGGGTGGCCAAAGTTGTTGAAGGGAAAGCCCATACTTTCACCGTCGGCGGAGCGGTCTTCGTCGGCATTGTTGCAGCGCCGTGGTTGATCTTTCTGATTAACCTGAGTGGCGAAACACCCCGTTTACCGATGCTGGCGACATTGGCAGCCCTTGGCATTGCCTATGCTATGGGGGAAGGATTGGGACGCTTGGCGTGTATCAGTTTTGGCTGTTGCTATGGTAAGCCACTGAGTGATTGCTCCGCACCGTTACGCAAAGTTTTTCAGCGGTTCCATTTTGTCTTTCACGGTGAAAACAAGAAGATCTCCTACGCCAGTGGTTTGCAGGGCCAGCCGGTGGTGCCGATCCAGGCGATCACCGCTATTCTCTACGTTGCCGTCGCGGTGATCGGCAGCGCTTTGTTTTTATTGGGGCACTATTCGTGGGCGTTTATGCTGACAGCCGTGGTCACTCAGGGCTGGAGGGTCTTTTCTGAAGTATTGCGCGCTGATTATCGCGGTAATCAGCGCTTCAGCGCTTATCAGTGGATGGGGGGTGTCGGCATGGCCTACGTGGTGGCTGTGGCCTGGCTGGTTCCTGGCGGTGCGACGCTGACGGCCCATATTGGTGCTGGGTTGGCATCGTTGTGGAGTCCTTTGGTGGTGCTGTCGTTGCAGGCGGTGTGGGTGGTTATCTTCTGGTACACCGGCAAAAGTACTGTAACTGGGGCAACGATGAGTTTCTTCGTGCATGATGAGCGGATTTAATGTGGCGCTCCCGGCTGCGTCAAGCCGTTACCCGCGCCTTCAGTCAGGGGCTGAGTACCCGTAAAATTGCTTTGAGCATCAGTGTCGGACTGATGATGGGCACCATGCCGCTGGTGTGGGGCAGTTGTGTGGTCTGTCTGGCTGTGGGGTGGTGGTGGCGTTTGAGCCACCCTTTGATTCAGTTGGTGAATTATCTGTTATACCCGGTGCAGATAGCGCTGTTTTTTCCGTTCTTTTACTGGGGCGGACGGTTGTTCGGCAACCCGACGACGCTCAATCGTGAATTTGTGGCTCAGTTATTCGAAACACCGCTGGCTGGCCTGGAACAACTGTGGCTGGTTAATTTGCAGGCTCTGGCTTTGTGGGGTGGTATTAACCTGGCGTTGTTTCCGCTCAGTTACATGGTAACGTTGGCGCTTTTACATCGCTTTTTGCCTGGTTCAGTGTGAAGGATCAAGGTCAAAGTCAAGGTCAAGGTCAAGGTCGCCGGGTTTCGTCCCGGCAGCCGACATACTTTTGACTGGCCGCTCAAAAGTATGCAAAAACCAGCTTGAACACCTCCTGAACCTGGATCAACCGACACTGTGTCTGTTTCCGTGATGCTTTACAGATTCGGCTCGTCGCATCAATGAGAATATTGGATAAACACATCCTGTGTTTCCCAATAAACGCAAGCCGAAAATGCGATTTCCGTCTTGCTTACACCATCAGGGATGGTGGTCGCTCGTCCATGAGCTCCACAGACGGTTTTCAACCGTCTGCAGGCTCGGAAAATCGTGCGACTCATCTCCTGTGGCGTAAAATGTTGATAACACTTTACGCCTTTTTCTTATTTCTTCCGTGGCCCCGCTCAAACGGGTGGGACGGTGCCCGCCCTGCAGTCGTGTGGTATTGAGCAGCCAAGCCCTCCCGTTCAGCAGCACCGAACGCAATGAACGTCAGCGCAATGGTTGTCGGCAACCTGTTTGAGCGTCAGCGAGTTTTGCCGACATTGCGATGTAAGAGAATGGAGAGAGGGAACCCGATAGGGTGCAATGACGGGAGTCGATTTTGCGGTACTTTTGTCGACGCAAAAGTGCCCCGACGTGCGGGCGCGGCAGCCCGCGTCACGTGGGCACCAACATTGCGAACGGATGAAGTTCGCTGGTGCGATTCGTTCCGAATGACGAACCACTGAATGTCAAAGTCAAGACCGCCGGGTTTCGTCCCGGCAGCCGACATACTTTTGATTGGCCGCTCAAAAGTATGCAAAAACCAGCTTGAACACCTCCTGAACCTGAATCCACCGACAATGGGTCTGTTTCCGTTATGCTTCACAGATTCGGCTCGTCGCCCTTTAGGTCGACGAATCCTGCGACTCATCTCCTTTGGCGTAAAACGTTGATAACAATCTTCAGTCGCGCTCTATCTCTGGTGTGGCACCAATCAAATGGGCGGGATGGTGCCCGCCCTGCAGTCGTGTGTTATTAAGCAGCCAAGCCCTCCCGTTCAACAGCGCTGAACGAAGAGAACGGTCAGCGCGATGGTCGTCGGCAACCTGTTTGAGGACTGATGCCGACTGGGCGAGTTTTGCCGACATCGCGGTGTTAGTGAACGCAGGGAGGGAACCCGTAAGGGCGCAATGGGGTTGTTATTGATCAGATGAACGAGTGGTGTTGCGTGAGATTTTTTGCGTCAGCAAGGCAGAGGAAGGAGCTATAGTCGTTCTATGGCGACGACCGATAACGCGGCTGACGTGAAAAAGATTCGCAACAACTCCGTGAAGGCTGATTGATGACAACCCCTTGGGAGTCGATTTTGCGCCACTTTTGTCGACGCAAAATGTGGCCCGAGGTGTGGGCGCGGAAGCCCACGTCACGTGGTTACCAACATCGCGAACGGATGAAGTTTGCCAGAGCGATCAGTTCCGAATGACGAACCACTGAAGATCAAAGTCAAGACCGCCGGGTTTCGTCCCGGCAGCCGACATACTTTTGATTGGCCGCTCAAAAGTATGCAAAAACCAGCTGAACACCTCCTGAACCTAAATCCACCGACAATGTGTCTATTTCCGGTGTGCATTACAGGCTCGGCTCGCCGCCCTTTAGGTCGGCGAATCGTGCAAATCATCATCTTTAGCGTAAACGTTGATAACCTTTTACGTCTCACTCTATTTCTTCCGTGGCCCCGCTCAAACGGGTGGGACGGTGCCCACCCTTGCGGCAGAGTGTAATTTAGCTGCCAAGCCCTCCCGTTCAGCAGCACCGAACGCAATGAACGTCAGCGCGATGGTTGTCGGCAACCTGTTTGAGCGGTAGCGAGTTTTGCCGACATCGCGGTGTAAGAGAATGGAGTGAGGGAACCCGATAGGGTGCAATGACGGGAGTCGATTTTGCGATACTTTTGTCGACGCAAAAGTACCCCGACGGGCGGGCGCGGAAGCCCGCGTCACGTGGGCACCAACTATGATAACGGATGAAGTTTGCCGGTGCGATTCGTTTCGTATTACGAACCACTGAAGGTCAAGGTCAAAGTCAAGACCGCCGGGTTTCGTCCCGGCAGCCGACATACTTTTGATTGGCCGCTCAAAAGTATGCAAAAACCGGCTGAACACCTCCTGAACCTAAATCCACCGACACTGTGTCTGTTTCCGTTATGCGTCACAGATTCGGCTCGCCGCATCAATGAGAATATTGGATAAACACATCCTGTGTTTCCCAATAAACGCAAGCCGAAAATGCGATTTCCGTCTTGCTTACACCATCAGAGATGGTGGTCGCTCGTCCATGAGCTCCACAGACGGTTTTCAACCGTCTGCAGGCTCGGAAAATCGTGCGACTCATCAGCTTTGGTGTAAAACGGTGATAACAATCTTCAGTCGCGCTCAATTTCTGGTGTGGCACCGATCAAACGGGCGGGACGGTGCCCGCCCTGCAGTGGTGTGTTATTTTGCTCCCAAGCTCTCCCGTTCAGCCGCACCGAACGCAATGTCCAGTTTTTCCGTTCCGCGTGAACATCACTGCGTTGTCTGTCGGCATTCTGAGGGCGGAAATCGGTTGGCTGAACTATCGGCAAATTCGTCGTGACGGTCAACGTCTTGAGTAACCTCTTAAAAAGTCTCTGATCCGACGCGTGTCGTTCGGCTATCTGGGAAAATACACCGTGCTGAACGGAGCTTCCTTTGCCACAAGGACAGTGGGGATTCGTGCGCGTATACAAATCGGAATGCGTTCTTGCCAAACTCTGGGCACTCATCTAAACTCTAAACATTACAATACTATTCCCATTCTTCATTATCCAATCAGGGGGGTAATCAGATCGTGGCCCAATCTCATCAGTATCAAACCCAGAGCAAGACCATCGCCCGGTTCCATGAACACCTTTCCACTTTAACCGACTCTCTCAAGCAGCGCTTCAGCGATCCACAACGTGCAGCGGTTTTTTCATTACTTAAATCATTGAAAGGACAGGCGGTACCCGGTGACTTGCTGCAATTAAGCAGCGATGAACTGGCCGAGGTGATCAGCACCTTCTTTGTCACCATGGAGTCACGCCAGCAACCTGTTGAGGTCCGTTGCCTGCCGGTGAAAGGACAGCACATCTCCTTGTTAATATGTAGTGTTGAGGATGCGCAGTACCTGTTTGACTCGTTGCAGGTTTATTTGACCCGCCAGCATCTCGACTGGCAGGAGATTGTCCATTTGCGCCTTAACGTTGAGCACAAGGACGGGCGTATTGTGGCGCTGGCCGATGCCGATCTGGCTAATGCTGATGAGTCGTTTATCGTTGTTCAACTGGCACAGGTGGAAGGGTGTGAACAACTCGAACAAGAGGTGACCGATGTATTACGCGAAGTCCATCGGTTTTGTAACGATACTGCGGCCCTGCAGCAACGTTTCTCTGAGCTGGAAGGCCTGGCTGGAGAAGCTGGGTTCAGTGATTTCTGGCAGTGGCTCAAGGACGATCATTTTCTGCTGCTTGGCTACCGGCAACTGCAGTTGGACAAGTGCTGTGACGATGGTCAGGTTCAGGCGGTGGAAGAGAAGTCTCTGGGAATCAGCGACCACCCTGATCATCCCAATTATCTTCAGCCACAGGCGCTCAGCCAGTGTGATGATCTGATCCAGTCCTGCCTGATGCGCAAATCACCGCTGCTGGTCATGGAGACTGTCATTCCCAGCAAGGTTTGGCGCGATGAACCGTTAACGGCAATCTGTGTGCGCGATAAATACAATGAGCACGGCATCCTTGAGCATGTACTGTTGGGCTTGTACACGCGCACGGTTCATGGTTCGGCTCTCGATGTCCCGGCGCTGCAGAGCAAGATCAGCTATGCCTTGGAACACTTGGGCATTGCCGAAGGCAGCTATAATTATCGCAAAATTGAAGCCCTGCTGGCGACGTTCCCGGAGCCCGACCTGTTTTTCCTTTCCGTTGAACAGCTCAAGCATATTATGAACTCGCTGCTGTTTTCCCCGCAGGGCAGTGTGCGGGTGGTCCCCATGGATACGGAGTTGAGCACCATGGCTCTGTTGCTAATTGTTCCTCGCACTTTGAGTCAGAATGCCGATTTCAGTCAGTTGGAGAACTTTCTGTCTCACCAGTTTCACGCCCGTAAACCGACCATGCGGGTGTTGCAGTTCAACAGCGAATATTACATTGTTCAGGCGAATTTGATCTGTCGCGACAAACCGAAAGATGTTGATTTTGATCAACTGGCCAGTTCACTGACGGGGTTGCTGCAGAGTTGGAAACAGAAACTGCGCACCGTCTTGATCCGCGAGCAGGGCAATCACCGTGGATTGACCCTATGGCGGCGCTATGCCGAGGCCTTCTGCCCGGATTACCGTTCCCGCATCCATCCGCGCTTCTGCTTGCGCGATATCCATTGCCTGGAAACCTTGCTCAAAGAACAGCAAGAACAGGTGGATTTGTGGGGGCCGGTCAACAGCGGCGTCAACTCCTCCTGCCGGTTGCAGTTTTACAGTACCCGGCAAAGCTTTCTCAATGAGCTGATGCCGATCCTGGTCAACCTTGATCTGACCATCATTGATGAAGTCGATTTTACTCTGACGATTGACGGTCAAGATCTGTTCATCAAGAGCTTTGGAGTTCTCAATAAATTGCCGAGCGAAGAGAGTCTGCTGCATATTCGCCAACGGCTGCTCGATGCCCTGCGCGCTTTGCGCAGTGGCCGGGCGGAAAACGATTATCTCAACCGTCTGCTGGTGTCCACCACTCTTGACTGGCAGCAGATCGATGTGTTCCGCGCCTATCGTAACTACTACTTTCAGCTCGGCTCGTCGTTTACCAAACGTACCGTGGCCTTTGCGCTGCTCAATAATCCGCGTGCCGCCCTGGCGTTGTACCGCTACTTTGAATCGCGCTTTATCAACAAGGTGGAATGGGCTGACCCGGTGGTGCGAGATGAGCAGGCACTGTTTCCGGCACGCATGGAGCTGATTGAAGCGTTGCGCGAGGTTGACGATGTCAATGAAGATCGTATTCTGCGCACCATCTTCAACTTGATTGACTCAACGGTACGCACCAACTTCTTCAAACGCAAAGACAGCGACGACTATTTCTTCTCGTTCAAGATCAGTGCTATCGGCATTGTGGATATGCCTGTACCGCGACCGCTGTTCGAAGTGTATGTGCACAATGCGGCCATGGAGGGGATCCATTTGCGTGGTGGTATGGTCGCCCGTGGCGGTATTCGCTGGTCGGATCGTCCGGATGATTTCCGCACGGAGATCCTCGGTTTAATGAAGACACAAATGACCAAAAATGCCCAGATTGTGCCGGTGGGCTCCAAAGGTGGTTTCATCGTTAAAACACCCTGGACCGATCGTGAAGAGGGCATGGCGCTGTCGAAAAAAGCCTATCAAACCCTGATGCGCGGTTTGCTCGATGTGACCGACAACCGGGTGGGCGGCAAAGTGATCCCTTCTGAAAATGTGGTGCGTTACGACGAGGATGACCCGTATCTGGTGGTCGCGGCCGACAAAGGCACCGCCCATTTGCCGGATACGGCCAATGCCGTCAGCCGTGATTACAACTTCTGGCTTGGCGACGGCTTTGCCAGCGGCGGATCACGCGGATACGATCACAAAGTTCTCGGTATTACCGCGCGCGGTGCCTGGGTGTGTGTGCAACGCCATTTCCGGGAAATGGGCATTGATATCCAGAGCGAGCCGTTCAGTGTCGTTGGTATCGGCGATATGAGTGGCGACGTGTTCGGTAACGGCATGCTGCTTTCTGAACAGATTTGCCTCAAAGCCGCCTTTAACCATCGCCATATTTTCCTCGATCCTGATCCTGACCCGGCAACCACCTTTGCCGAGCGCAAGCGACTGTTTGAGCTGCCGCGTTCGTCGTGGAGTGATTTTGACAGCAGCCTGATCTCTGCAGGTGGCGGCGTGTTTGATCGCGATGCCAAGGAGATTCCGTTATCCGAGCAGGTGCGCGACTGGCTGGGCGTGCGCCATGAAACTCTCGACGGCGACAGCCTGATCCGCCTGCTGCTGATGGCGGATGTCGATCTGCTGTGGAATGGAGGCATCGGCACCTATGTGAAAGCCGGCAGCGAGAAAGATGAAGACGCCGGAGACCGGGCCAATGATGCGGTGCGTATCAATGGCAGCCAACTGCGTGCCAAAGTGGTGGGAGAGGGGGGCAACCTCGGAATGACCCAGTTGGCTCGGATTGAATACGCCGTGAACGGTGGCCGCATCAACACCGATGCCATTGACAACTCGGCTGGAGTTGATTGTTCCGACCATGAAGTCAACCTGAAGATTTTCATGCAACATCTCATGGAATCGGGCCAGGTGGCCGATGATGACGAGCGGGATCGCCTGTTGGAAGCCGTGACAGACGATGTGTGTGATTTGGTGTTGGCGAACAACTACGGTCAAAGTCAGTGCCTGTCCCTCGACAGCTTGCGTAGCCAGCAGGATCGCGAGTTATTTATCGATCTGACCGCACGGCTGGCGACCATCGATCTGCTTAATCGTCAGAGCGAAGCTCTTCCGGGCAGCAAAGAGGTGATGGGCCGCAAAGTCGCCTACACCCGCCCCGAACTGGCCATCCTGCTGGCGTACAGCAAAATGCAGCTCTACCATGATCTTCTAGAGTCCGATCTGCCGGATCAACCTCTGGCCGCAGAGTTTCTTGTCGATTACTACCCGCAGGCCATTGCCGATCAATTTGCCGACCACCTCGATAGTCAGCCACTCAAGCGGGAAATCATTGCCACCATGATCACTAACCTGGTGGTCAATCAGGCTGGGTGCGCGTTCTGCTACCGGATGGGCCGCCGCTACGATATTCCTCTGCATCAGGTCGCTGAGGCCTATATCCATTTTGACCGATTGATTGACGGTGCCACCTTACGCGGCCAGATTCAGCAGTTGGATAATCAGATGCCCGCCAAAGAGCAGTATCGTCGTCTGTTGGCACTTGAAGAGACCCTGTCCTCCATGTGCGATTGGGCATTGAGTCAGGCACGTGAACTGATCGATTTCGAACGGCTGAGTACCATGCGCCAGGACCTTGTCGACTACGGCAAGCTGCTCAGCAGCGTGCTGCCCGAAAAACGCTGGAATGCCTGTCAACAACAGGTTGCTGACCTGGTGGCGCAGGGCATGAACGAAGAGCACGCCCTGCAATTTGCCACGTTACCGATGATGGAAAACCTGTTGCCGGTGATGGCCTTGCACCAACAGGCCGGGGTGGATCTCCATACCGCGGCGGTGGTCTTGGGTGATGTCCAGTCGCAGTTTGAGATCAAAGATCTGCTTGGTGCCGTTGAGCAGGTGCCGTTGCGTGACCGCTGGGATCGTATGACCCGCCATGCCTTGCGCACCGGGTATCACCATGCCGAGTTTGTGCTGGCGAAAAAGGTGCTGCAACAGTTCGACGGCAATATCGATCGTTTGCTGGCGCAATCGCGGGTGCGCTTCCGCCGTTACAAGCGTCTGCAGACCCTGATGCTTGATCAGCCCGCGGCTAACTTTCATCCGTTGATGATCATGCTGGATCATCTTAATGGCATGCTTTAAGTTGCAAAGAGTAATCCCCCGGCTGTGCCGGGGGACCTAAAAGTTCGACGGTCCTGGGAATTTGACTCCCCCTGATACGACAATATTCCTTTATGTCATTCCCGCGCAGGCGGGAATCCAGGGCTTTAAGGGCGTGGGTCCCCGACAGGATCATTCGGGGATGACAGTAAGATGTGTTTTTGATTTTGAAGATTGCGTTAACGCCCCTTTGAGGGGCTGGCAATTTTTAAAACCCCCGATTTGACCGGGGGATATTTACTGGAGCTTAACGCGTTCTCCTCGCGCAGGCGGGGAGCCATGCTCCATCATTGAACTGGATTCCCGCCTGCGCGGGAATGACGACAAAAGTCCCTCGTTTTGTACTCGCGGCCTGAAACAGTCAAAATAGCCGGGCCGCTCCTGACGGAGCGGCCAGAAAAATCTGGACATTTTCCGGGCACGCCTATAGCCTTGATTGCTGAGTTTTGCTGGCCCGCAACGCGTCTGGGGAGCCGACAGGCAAGCTCGCTGACGTTTTTTTTACATGCTGCCCGGATCAGTTGACCGGGACGGAGGCATTCACCGGCGCGAGGTCATGTTTCCATTGGAAGCATGATGCTGTTTGTGGCCTTCCAGTCGTCGTGACCTTGGAAGGCCTTTTCATTGAAATGCATTGCGCCTGAGTCTTTTATGGTTCAGGCAAAAAACAGGATGAGACCATGAGGAAACAAACCACCGTACTCAATATTCAGAACATGTACGCCAAAGGGGATAAGATCACCGTGTTGACGGCCTATGATTATCCCTTCGCCCGGATGATGGATCAGGCCGGAATCGACATGATTCTGGTCGGCGATTCCGTCGGCAGTGTCTTCTCCGGCTATGACACCACCTTGCCGGTGACCATGGAAGAGATGATTTATCACACCAAAGCGGTGATGCGCGGCAACCAGGGTGCTCTGGTGATTGCCGACATGCCGTTTTTATCCTATCAGGTGGATGTGCGTGACGCCTGCTTGAACGCCGGACGTCTGGTCAAGGATGCCGGAGCCCACGCCGTCAAGCTTGAAGGCGGTGAAAACGTCGCCGACACCATTCGCGCCATCGTTAACATGGACATTCCGGTGGTGGCCCATATCGGTCTGACCCCGCAGTCGATCCACCGCATGGGCGGTTACCGGGTGCAGGGCCGCAAAGAGGAGCAGGCCCGGCAACTGATTGCCGATGCCAAGGCCGTGGCCGAGGCCGGTGCTTTTGCCGTGGTGCTCGAAGGCATTCCTGCCGATCTGGCCAAACAGATTACCGAAAGTATTGATATCCCGACCATCGGCATTGGTGCCGGGGTGCATTGCTCCGGTCAGGTGCTGGTGATTCACGATATTCTCGGCCTGTGCGAAAAATATTCGCCCAAGTTTGTCAAAGTTTATGCCGATCTGGCTCCGCTCATCAAAGAAGCCATGACCAGCTACATCGATGAAGTGCGTGCCGGAACATTTCCCGGCGACGAGCACAGTTTTTAGGAGAGGGTGCAGATGGAAATCATTCACGACGTTCAGGCCTTTCAACAACGCATGTTGGCCGAACGTCAACAAGGTAAAAAAATCAGCTTTGTGCCCACCATGGGCTTTCTCCATCAAGGACATCTGTCGTTACTGGAAGAGGGCCGTGGTCGCGGTGATCTGCTGGTGCTGTCGATCTTTGTCAATCCAACGCAATTCGGACCTAACGAAGATTTTGACAGCTACCCGCGTGCTCTGCAGCGCGATGCCGAGCTGGCCGCCAAAACCGGCGTCGATATTCTGTTTGCCCCGGAAGCCGAGGCCATGTATCCCCAAGGCAGCGCCACCACGGTTCAGGTCACCGGACTCAGTGAGGGGTTGTGCGGCGCCAGCCGTCCCGGTCATTTCGATGGCGTGACCACCGTGGTCAACAAGCTGTTCAATTTAGTTCAACCGCATGTGGCGCTGTTCGGCATGAAGGACTTTCAGCAATTAGCCGTAATCCGCAAAATGGTCAAAGACCTCAACCTGCCGATCGCCATTCTCGGTATGCCGATTGTCCGTGAATCCGACGGGTTGGCCATGAGTTCGCGCAACACGTATCTCAGTGATGATTTGCGCAAACAGGGGTTGTCATTGATCGCTTCCATCCGCAGTGTTTGCGAATCGGCTGCAGCCGGTCAACGTGATGCCGCAACCCTGATCGCTCAGGCACGCGATATTGTCGGTGCTCAGCCCGATGCGTGTATCGATTACATTCAGATCTGTCACGATGAAACCCTGCAGGATGTTGATCAGGTTGACGAGCATGCGGTGATTCTGCTGGCAGTGCGTTTTGGAACCACCCGCTTGATCGACAATCATTATCTGTTACAACCGGTGCGTGCCTGAGATCCGTTATGAAACTATATCGTTGCCGTTATATCCTGCCGATCCACACCGATGCCATTGAGGATGCCGCCCTGGTCGTGGATCAAGGCCGCATTGTCGCCGTTGGCCCGGCCTCAGAGCTGACAACACGCTACACGAAGGCTGAAGTGGTGAACTTGGGCGACAGCATCCTGTTGCCGGCTTTTGTCAATGCCCACACCCATCTCGAACTCAGTGATTTCCCTCAATGGGCGGCTGAGGTGAGTTCTCCGGAGCCGACACAAGCAAGCTTTACCTCGTGGCTGCTGCGCCTGATTCGCGTTAAAATCGCCCGCCGCGTCAATGGTGACGATTCAAGAGCCTCATGGCTCAATGGTCTGCGGCAGTCGCTCCGCAGTGGCAGTGGCGTGATTGCCGACATCCTGTCGGAATCCGGCTTTTACACGACAGTGGCCGAACAATTGCCGGGGCGCTGTTACATTGAAGTACTTGGCCACGATCCGGTGCGCGTCCATCATCAGTGGCAAAACCTCGATCACTGTCTGGAACACTGGCCGACCAGCCAGTGGGGGGCAGCTCCCCATGCGCCGTACACCCTCAGTGATGATCTCCTCGAGCAAAGCTACCGCTACACCAGTTGTCGTCATCTGCCCACCACCGTGCATGTCGCGGAATCCCACGACGAAATTGAATTCATGCATCAGCATCGTGGCCCCATGGTCGATGAGTTTTACCCTTTTGTCGGCTGGGCGCCGTTTCTTGATAAACCGCGTCATCAGCGCCCCTTGCCGTGTCTGGAAAAAGCCGGAGCGTTGCGGCCGGATACTCTCCTTGTGCATGGCGTCCATCTTAATCGTGACGAGATTCGCACCGTGGCGCAGTCCGACAGCAGCATGGTGCTGTGTCCACGCTCCAATGCCCGTCTCAATTGCGGTGTTGCCCCAGTGGCCGATTATCTGGCGCAAGGCGTCACTCTGGCCCTCGGCACCGACAGTCTGGCCAGCAATGATTCATTATCAATCTGGGATGAAATGGCCTTTGCCCGCAACTGGTTTAACGGTGACCTCAGTGCAAAGCAGTTGTTGTACATGGCCACTATGGGCGGTGCCAAAGCCATGGGCCTCGATGATGTGGGTTGTCTGGCACCCGGTTGCCGGGCAACGTTTCAATTGCTTGAGCCTGAACAGTTGCCCGACCTCGATCAACTCAGCGCGTTTTTGTGCCACGCGCAACGCACCAACGATGTGACTCTGGTGGTGATTGACGGTCACATCCGTTATGATCGAAGCATTGAGGAGGGGGCATGATCGAAGAGATTCCCACGGCCAAAGAGGTGGTCAATCGGCTGTTTGAACACCAGACCACTCTCAGCGAGACCGGCGTGGTCATTGAGCTGCGCGAAAAGCGCCTGGCTGTTGTGGCCAGAGAGCAAAGCGAAGGGTGCAGTGGCTGCGGAGCCTCCGGTGGTTGTTGTCAGAGCGGCGGGAACGGTCAACGCCGCCTGCTGGCAGATAATCAGCCCTATGCGCGGGTCGGGGATACGGTGCGTGTCGAAATCGAAACCACCGCCGGTTTAGCCGACTCACAGAACTTTTTATACATCATTGCCTTTATCATGCTTGCACTCGGTCTGGCAGTCGGTTATTTTATCGCCAGCCTGTTACCCGTCGGTATTCCGGCAGCGCTGTTGGCACTGATGATCGGCGGTGCCTTTATGGTCGGCACCCTCGGCGTGTTTCGTTTCGGACGCCCGGCCGTGGTCCAGACCTCCCTGGCACGCATTGTTGAAGTGATTACCCCAGCTGAGCAGGATAATCCTGCCGCTGAAGATAAAAAAGGTTAGAAATCAACGCCCATGGGCATTAAGATTATCGCGACAAACAAAAAGGCCTACCACGAGTACTATATCGAGGAGACCTACGAGGCGGGCATGGTGCTCAGCGGTACCGAGGTGAAATCGTTGCGTCTCGGTAATGTCAACATCAAGGAATCGTTTTGCCGTATCATGAAGGGCGAGCTGTTCATCAACAATATGAACATCAGCCCCTACGAGCAGGGCAACCGGGAAAACCACGATCCGACCCGTATCCGTAAATTGTTGCTGCACAAATACGAGATCGACAAGCTGGTCCGCAAGGTGGAAGAAAAGGGCTTGTCGCTGGTGCCGACAAAAATCTACTTCAAAAACGGCTATGTAAAGCTCGAAGTTGGCGTTGGCCGCGGTAAGAAATTGCACGATAAACGCGAAAGCCTCAAGAAGAAACAGGCCGACCGTGAGATGGCAAAAATATTTAAAGAAAACCGTTAAGATTGTCGATAAAACACCTCGAAAAATCGACAGTTTTATGTTAGTGTAGTTATGTCCTTAAAAAATGAAAGGGGGCGCCAAGGTTTCGACGGGGATTGGAAGCTAAGGTTGCATGTCGGAGTGGGCAGGCTCCGTTAAAAAGCCCATCTTATACAAACGCCGATACTGACGTTTCGTACGCACTGGCAGCTTAAGTCTGCCACGTCTCTAGTCTCTTCGCCTGCGGGATTCTAGCGACGTCAATTTAGTAGGCTGGTTGTTGTTCAAGTCCGTGGTTCAACAGCGAGATCTAAACGGAACCGCCACATGTAAGAGCCTGTCTGTGGGGGCTGCATGCGGTTAAATTTAAAACACAGACTACACATGTAGACGCCTTAAGTGAAAGATTTTCGGACGCGGGTTCGATTCCCGCCGCCTCCACCAAATAAAAACCGGGAGTAGCCAATAATGGCTGCTCCCGGTTTTTTTATTGCTGAAGCCAGCGGCGGGAATCGAAGCGTAGCGAGCGCTGACTAAACGTCAGAAAAGCGGCCAAGGATGGCCGCGTCAGCGAGCGAAGGGGAGCCTACGCAGGAATGAGCGTGAAGCGAATGACGTAGTAGGAGATTTCCGCCGCCGGGGTTGAGAGTTAGCAGGATGATCGCAAGGGGAGCGTTTGGTGCTAGCAGCCCAAAAGGGTCGCACCCTTTTTTAATGCTGCAATGCAGCGGCGGGAATCGAAGCGCAGCGAGCGCTGACTAAACGTCAGAAAAGCGGTGAGTGCTCTGACAATCCTAAATAATTCGGGTCTGACTTCGCATCGCACCATTCCCACGGCGTTGCAAAACCTTGAAGTGGGTTGGCCACTTCAAGGTTTCGCGCCTTGTGTGAACGGCACGATGCTGTGCCATACACGCGAATTTTTAGCATTGACAGAGCACTGGGATGGCCGCGTCAGCGAGCGAAGGGGAGCCTACGCAGGAATGAGCGTGAAGCGAATGACGTAGTAGGCGATTCCCGCCGCCGATGCTGAAAGTTAGCAGGATGATCGAAAGAGGATAGTCGTCCGCAAAAAAGCCTCTAACGACCTTTAAGTTGACACGACCTGCTTCTGTGTAGACAATTGTTTAACACGCATCCCATAGGGCTGCGAAATCAAAGTTACGACGGAGTTCATCACTACTGTCCGGTTAATAGCTGAATAAATTCAGCTGGTTGCTATCTTGGAGGTCTTGAATTTGTTTGAGAGCATCAGCAACCATCGATGAAATGGGCTTTTTCTCAAACAGATTGACCTCCAGGATTTGTAAAAAAGTGTAGAGCTCACATGGGATTTTGAGCTTTTTCTTCGCAATGACAACCAGAAGATAAATGCTCATTGCTACCCATATCTGACTCTTTACGGCGTTGATCGATGTCCCGTAAAACGATTTGATCCGCAGGTGTTGCTTGATCCATTTGAAAAACAGTTCCACCTGCCAGCGCTGCTTATAGACTTCAGCAACTGTCGCTGCTGAAACCGTAAAATTGTTGGTCAAAAAGACCAGATGCTTGTTTCGATCTTTGTCAACATAACTGATCCGGCGGAGCTTTTCCGGATAGTCTTTTTTCGATTTTGGCGTGACCAGGACGACCGTTTGGTCGGCTTTTATCCCGGCAGACTTGTCTTTGATTGCGGAATAGATCCGCCTATAGCGCAAATTGTCTTTTGCTCTGATGACAAAGAAGGCCCCTTGTTGATGCAGTGCATAAAGTCGCGAGAAATCGGTATAGGCCTTGTCCATCGTGTAAATGGCATCCTCGGTCACCGGCAGAGAATCGAGCATTCGAACATCATGCACCTTGCCTGTCGTGACGGCGACATACGTTGGGATAGTTCCCCGCAGATCAAGCAGCGTATGCATTTTCACGGCGGCTTTTGTTGTCCGAAACTCGGCCCATGGAAACAGTGTCAAACAGAGATCAATCGTTGTTGAATCGAAAGCATACAGCGGTTGAGCAAGTTCCAGGGCAAACGGTTCACCACAGTAAAGTTGCTGTGCCATGCGAATCAAAACATGACTGAAGTCTTGAAAGATGCGCCAGTCTCTGCGCTCACTGGCATCAGCCAAAGTTGAACGGGACACGGAACCACGAAAACCGATGTGGTAGAGCTTTTCACGATGAGAGTTCAAACAGGTTTCGATATCGCGCAAGCTTTCACGGCCAGCCATTTGGGCGTAGGCGAGACACAGAAATTGATCGAAAGTCGAAAACTTTCTGGCTCTGTAATCGCCACGGTAGCGGCGAACGCACAGATTGAAATCGTGACGTGGCAGAAACTGCAGCAGTTGCCTGAAAACGGTTTGACCTGAATTCATTGATACCTCCTACGTTAATGGATGGTATCTCCCCATATTGGCGGGATGAATTCAAATCGAAAACGGAACAGTTATGTCAAAGAACGATTATTATCAACAGCTTAAAGCTTTGACCGATTTTTTAACCGGACAGTAGTGGGAGTTCATCATGAAAAAACAGCGCGCCCTTGAACTTTTAGCACAAAGTAAGCGGGAATTGCAGGATCGCTACGGCGTCTCCCGTCTGGCGCTCTTTGGTTCAACCGCGCGCGATGAAGCTGGTAGCAACAGCGATGTCGATGTGTTGGTTGCCTTTGATGGTCCCGCCACTTCAAAGCGCTATTTTGGCGTCCAATTTTATCTCGAAGATCTCTTAGGCCGACCCGTTGATCTGGTGACGGAAAAAGCTCTTCGGGCTGAACTGCGTTCCTCTATTGAGCAGGAGCGTGTCGATGTCTGACAGTCGCCGCCAATGGAAGTTCTATCTTGACGATATGATTGCATTTGCTGAAAAGGTTCTTTGCTACACGGAGGGGCTTGATCAGATTGCTTTTGTGGAAAGTGGCCTGAACTACGACGCCACGTTGCGCAATCTTGAGTTGATTGGTGAAGCCGCTACTCACATCCCCGACGATATACGTTCCAATCATCCTGAAATTCCTTGGCGGATGATCATTGCGACTCGCAACCGCCTTATTCACGGCTATCTTGGTATCGATAACGATACGCTTTGGAGCATTATTCGTGATGATGTGCCTGAACTTTTGTTGATGTTGAACACGTTGAAAAAAAGAGTTGGGGTGTAGTGGTCTGAGGGCCATGTCATATTCATACATTAACTGCCGCCTCCACCAAATAAAAACCGGGAGTAGCCAATAATGGCTGCTCCCGGTTTTTTTATTGCTGAAGCCAGCGGCGGGAATCGAAGCGTAGCGAGCGCTGACTAAACGTCAGAAAAGCGGTGAGTGCTCTGACAATCCTAAATAATTCGGGTCTGGCTTCGCATCGCACCATTCCCACGGCGTTGCAAAACCTTGAAGTGGGTTGGCCACTTCTGCGTTTTCGCGCCTTGTGTGAACGGCACGATGCTGTGCCATACACGCGAACTTTTAGTATTGACAGAGCACTGGGATGGCCGCGTCAGCGAGCGAAGGGGAGCCTACGCAGGAATGAGCGTGAAGCGAATGACGTAGTAGGCGATTCCCGCTGTCTTTTTGATATATTGCCAAAAGCTCACCAGTTGAATAACATATTAGAATCATTTACTTATGCTGTAGTTAGGTGTAATTTAACCACTTGTAAAAATGATCCGTGTAAATTCTAAGCCATGCCTGGAGATTTGAATGTCCGAACAGGAATTTCTGCAAAACCTTGAAAAAAAATTGTGGAACGCGGCCGATAAGTTGCGTTCCACCCTTGATGCTGCTCAGTACAAGCATGCCGTTCTCGGCCTGCTGTTCATCAAATATGTTTCCGATGCCTTTGATATTCGTCGCCAGGAGCTGATCGCGCAGTTTCAGGACGAAAGTCATGATTACTATCTCGACCCTGCGGATTTTGCCTCCGCTGCCGAATATCAGGAAGAGATCGCCGTCGAGCTGGAAGTGCGCGATTATTACACGGAAAAGAACGTGTTTTGGGTCCCGGCTCTGGGCCGCTGGGAGAACCTGCAAAATAACGCCAAACTGCCGCCCGGCACAAAGATTGAAATCAAAAACGGTAAAACAACCACCTATGAGATGCGCGGCATCGGTCGGTTGATTGATGATGCACTGGACGCCATTGAGAAAGACAATCCCAAGCTCAAAGGGGTGCTCAATAAGTCCTACGGCCGGTTGCAGATCGACCCGGCCAAGCTCGGAGAGCTGATCGACCTGATTGCCACCATTCCCTTCAAGCACGCCTTGCTCCAGGCCAAGGATATCCTCGGTCATGTCTACGAATATTTCCTTGGTCAGTTTGCCCTCGCAGAAGGGAAGAAGGGGGGCCAGTTCTATACCCCCAAGTCGATTGTCAGCCTGATCGTCGAGATGCTGCAACCCTTCTTCGGACGGGTCTACGACCCGGCCATGGGCTCGGGCGGCTTTTTTGTGCAGAGCGAGGAGTTTATCAAGGAGCACGGCGGCAAGCTCGGCAATGTTTCCATCTACGGCCAGGAGTACAACCACACCACCTGGCAGCTGGCGGCAATGAACATGGTGATCCGTGGTCTCGACTTCAACTTCGGCAAGGAACCGGCCAACACCTTTACCAACGACCAGCACCCCGACCTGCGCGCCGACTTTGTCATGGCCAACCCCCCCTTCAACATGAAGGAGTGGGATACCGGCGTCAAAGACGACGACCCGCGCTGGCAGTATGGCAAGCCGCCTTCCGGCAACGCCAACTTTGCCTGGCTACAGCACATGCTCTACCACCTTGCCCCAAACGGCTCCATGGGCCTGCTGCTGGCCAACGGTTCCATGAGTTCCAACACCAACACCGAGGGGGATATCCGCCGGGCGCTGGTGGAGAACGATCTGGTCGAGTGCATGGTCGCCCTGCCGGGGCAGCTGTTCACCAACACCCAGATTCCCGCCTGCATCTGGTTTTTGACCCGCAACAAGAAGGCGCGGGGCACTCTGGCCGACCGCTCCGGCAAGGTGCTCTTTATCGACGCCCGCAACCTCGGCTACATGAAGGATCGCGTGCTACGTGATTTCAAGCCGGAGGATATTGCCAAGGTCGCCGATACCTTCCATGCCTGGCAGCAGGGGAAGGGCTACTCCGACGAGGCTGGATTCTGCAGCTCGGCGACGCTAGAGGAGATCAGGAAGCACGATTTCGTGTTGACGCCGGGGCGGTATGTCGGCGCGGCGGCTGAGGTGGAGGATGGCGAACCCTTTGCCGAGAAGATGGCGCGGTTGACGGCGCAGTTGCAGGAGCAGTTTGCCAAGAGTGCGGAGTTGGAAGGGGAGATTAAGCGGAATTTGGCGGGGCTTGGGTATGACGTCTGATAATTGGACAACAATAGGTGCGATAGCTGAGGTCTTTGATGGCCCCCACGCAACACCTAAGAAAATTGATGAAGGCCCTGTTTTCCTCGGTATTGCCTCGCTCAATAATGGCAGCTTGGATTTGTCGAAGTCAGAACATCTGAGTGAAGAAGACTTTGCCAAATGGACCAAACGAGTAACTCCAAAAGCTGGCGATGTCGTTTTTTCTTATGAAACCAGGCTTGGTGACGCAGCAATTATTCCTGAAGGGTTGCGCTGCTGTCTCGGCCGCAGAATGGGTTTGTTAAGACCAAACTTGAATAAGGTTCTCCCCGAATATCTGCTATATGCGTATTTAGCCCCTGATTTTCAAAGCTTGATTATCGCTAGAACCATCCATGGCAGTACCGTGGACCGGATAGCTCTAAAGGATTTGCCCAATTTCCCTATTCAAATCCCACCGTTGGAAGAACAAAGATCAACCATCGATATCTTGAAGTCCTTGGACGATAAAATCGAACTCAACCGGCAAATCAACCAAACCCTCGAACAGATCGCCCAGACCAACTTCAAAAGCTGGTTTGTTGATTTCGAGCCGGTCAAAGCCAAGATCGAAGCCAAAGCCGCAGGCCGCGACCCCGAGCGCGCCGCCATGTGCGCCATCAGCGGTAAACTTGAGCCCGAACTCGACCAACTCCCCCCCGAGCAATACCAACAACTCGCCGCCACCGCCGCGCTGTTTCCGGATGAGCTGGTGGATTCAGAGTTGGGGTTGATTCCGGTGGGGTGGGAGGTGAAATCCGTTTCGGATGTTTCAAAGTTTGCTACGGGCAAGATCGACGTTTCCACGCTCAGTGTTGATAATTACATTTCAACGGAAAATATGCTTGAGAACAAAGGGGGGGTAGGCTTTGCTTCCTCTCTGCCTTCTGTGCCAAAGGTGCCGAACTTTTCCAGGGGGCAAGTTCTAATCTCGAATATCAGGCCATACTTTAAGAAAATTTGGCTCGCTCGCTTTGATGGTGGGCGATCAAACGACGTCCTGTGCTTTGAATCGTTCGAGGAAGACTGCATCGAATTTCTGTACAACCTGTTTTATCAGGATGAGTTTTTTGATTTTATGATGCGTACATCGAAGGGCGCAAAAATGCCGCGTGGGGATAAAAATGCTATCGCAGGTTGGAAATTCGCCTGTGCGAGGCATGCGCTGAGAAGTTGTTTCTCAGAGAAAGTGCAACCTTATTATTCATATATTGAAAGCTTAAATGCTGAGGTGCAGCAACTTTCTTATACAAGAGATGCCCTGCTGCCTAAGTTGTTGTCAGGTGAGCTATCTTTGGCCACAGAAAATTCATTTCGGATGGGACAGGTGCAAGTAATATGAATGTCATCATGCCTAAACCGATTACGGCCGAAGTTTTAGCTGAGGCCTTCGAGCTGTCAAAACTCCAGGAAGCTTTCGACTTCGTCTCACGTAAAAAGACACGGGGTATTGACGGGACAACGGTAGATAAATTTTCAGAACAAAAACACGAACACTTTGATCTCATAAAAGAGAAATGCTTAAAGGGGACATATAAATTTTCGCCTTATCTCCTGAAGTTGCAGATGAAGGGCAAGGGCAAATCTCCTCGCGTTATTTCAATAGCTACAATTAGGGATAGAGTCGTTCTTCATGTAGTCAAAAATTTACTTCAGCAGGCATTCCCTGAATCTGTTAATCGGAAGCTTCCCAATAATTACGTGAAAAGCATCAATGATTTTTTCACCTTGCATGGGGCTGAAAATACACTTTGCTATTATAAAACGGACATTGTCGGATTTTATGATTCAATTCCCCACGACAAGTTGCTGAGTTGCGTTGGGGAGCGTGCAGCTTCTTCATTTTTGAGGATTTTAGAAAGTTCCATTAAAAACCCAACCACAAGTTTCGGTTCGAAACGAGCCGAAAGAAAAGTTCTTAACAAAATAGGCGTTCCACAAGGCTTGTCTATATCGAATATTCTTGCAGATATTTACATGCGAGAATTCGATACCAAATTGTCTAAATTGGCGGCTGGATATTATCGTTTTGTTGATGACATCATTCTGTTTAATATTGGAGAAGATAAAACGTGCTTAAGAGGTATCATCGAAGCACAAGCTAATGGTATTGACCTTAAGCTACACCCAGCTAAAACCGTATGTAAGCGTGACGAAAGATTTTTTGAATATCTCGGTTATAGATTTGAGTTGCCAAAAATTACAATACGCGACTCGAGCATTGTTAAATTTATAAACTCTGTTGCTTCATTGATTACTTCTTTTAGGAATAATTATCAGATAACCATAAAGAAATATAAATGGATTAACGACGATGCATATAAAAATATTTTTATTGAAAATTTGAATGAAAAAATAACTGGCGCGATTAGTGAGACTAAAAGGTACGGTTGGTTGTTTTACTTCCTTGAAATAAATGATGAGGCACTTTTGCATCGAATGGACAGAATCATCGACTCATTCTTCGACCGTTTGGTTGAATTTGGCAATACAAGACCAGAAGGCTTAAAGAGGTTAGCAAGGGCATATTTTGAGGCAAAGTACAATTCTCATGGAAATTATATTCATAATTATAATTTATATGTCACGTATGAGGAGAAAATTGCATATCTTAACAAGATGGGAAAAATTAACCCTGAATCGACTTATTCTCCAGAAGATATAGATTTAATTTTTGAGAGAACAAAACTTCAGAATCTATTGCACCTAGAAAATGACATTGGAGAAATTTCTTAGAAGGCTGGCCCCCTCCCTTCGGGGAATCCTTGCACTCTGCTGTAAGGGTGATTCTTATACACAACCCTCTGGGTTCACTGCTTCCGAGTTCTTTCCAAGGAGGCTTGTTACTCATAATGTTTCTCGAGGGGGCCAGTCATTTTTCGGAGGTACTATATGGATGATATGGAAGAGAAGACGCCCGCGACGGTCCTCTATGACGAATTAGACAAGACTATGTGGATTACAAAACATAGTAGATACAATGCATCAGACAGATTACGAAGAAAACATAGCATTTCGATATATACAATTTCTATTTTGTCAATTTACGCGCTTGTCTTGACTCTTTTGGAAAAATATGGATTCCAAGTAAGTAATTGCAATATATATGAATTTTCATCAGTTTTGTTGGCTTTATTTATACTTGTTCTGTCTTTGACTGAAGCAAGTAAAAATTACATGGTTTCATCGGAGCGTCTATTTGTGTGTGGTAATAATATTAGAGACCTCCTTGACGAGTTGAAAAAATTCAATAATGGGTCAGAGACAGACGTCGCAGGTATTGAAGCTCTTTCCTCCAGATATAGTCATGTTCTTAAGGCTTGTGGCGAAAACCATGAAACTATTGACTACGATTTGCTAAGAGCGCAAAGGCCAAAAGATTTCAATGACTTAAATTGGTTTGCTGGTCTTTATTTCAAGATGAAATATATGTTCAATATTTACGGTTTATATTTCGTTTTAATTGTTATCCCGCCAGTTCTTTTTTGGAAATTCAAATAGCTTCTTAAAAAATTTAGATACATGCGGGCCTAGCGCCAATGTAGGAATTCCGGGGATATAATACTCAACCGGGGCCCACGCAAAAAAGGTTGACATATGAGTGACATCAAGCTCTTCAAAATCAACGGAACCATTGCCGAACTGGAAGGTAAATCCGTCGCCCTTGAACGTTCGCTGCAAACCCTCTTGGAAAAGAATTTAGAAACCTTCCTCGGCGTTCGCTTTCTTGCTTCGGAATACTCCACCGGCCATACCCACCGTGGCCGGATCGATACCTTGGGCATTGATGAAAATGGTTGCCCGGTGATTATCGAGTACAAACGTACTCTGAATGAAAACGTCATCAATCAAGGGCTCTTTTATCTCGACTGGCTGCTCGATCACAAGGCGGAATTCGAGCTGCTGGCGCTGGACAGATTCGGCAAGGAAACCAGAGATAACATCGAATGGAGCACACCGCGCCTGCTTTGCATTGCTGGAGATTTTACCCGCTACGACATTCACGCCGTGCAGCAGATCAACCGCAATATTGAGCTGCTGCGCTACAAAAAATTTGCCGATGAACTGTTGCTGCTGGAGCTGGTCAATGCCGTGACCGCCGGGGATAGTGGGGAGCAAAAAGTAGCGGAACCTGGGGCCGCAAGCAGTAAGAATCGTTACAAAACGGTTTCCGATTATCTTAACCAGGCATCCAGTGAACAACGCAGCCGTTACGAGGCGCTGGAAACGTTTTTGCTCGCTCTGGGCGATGATGTGCAGAAGAAAGTTTTGAAATTCTATATTGCCTTTAAGCGGATCAAAAACTTTGCCTGTGTTGAGGTTCACCCGCAAAGCGGCAATATTCTGGTCTTTTTAAAGGTTGATCCGCAGTCCATCGGGCTGGAAGCGGGATTTTCACGTGATGTGTCCAATATCGGTCATTTCGGCACCGGCAATCTTGAACTGACCATTCGTAATGACGCCGATCTTGAACGCGCTAAGTATTTGATCCAACAAAGCTATGAGATGAGTTGATAATTTTGGAGCTGGGAGTTTTTAATCATGCTTGAAATAACCACCCTTGATGACATTACGGCGTTGAAAGAAAGTTTTGATATTGAATGCAAACTTGCCACCGGAAAAGATCGTAAAGGGGAACTACCCAAAGATTTCTGGCCGACATACAGTGCCTTTGCCAATACCGAGGGCGGTGATATTTTTCTTGGCATTAAAGAGCATGCCGATGGACACTTTGAACCAATCGGCATTGCTGATCTCGCCAAAGTTAAGGATGAACTGTGGACAGGTTTAAACAACCGGCAAAAGGTCAGTTGTAATCTGTTGCGAGAACGCTGGGTAATGGAACGTTGTATCGATGGGAAAAGCATTCTCCAGATCCATGTCCCTCGCGCGCCGCGCAAGCAAAAGCCTGTTTATCTTCGGAATAATCCGATTACAGGCACCTACAAACGGTTGAACAGTTCTGATTGTCTGGTGGACGAAGAATCCGTCCGGCGCATGCTGGCGGAACAGATAGAGGATACGAGAGATAACGAGGTGTTGAAGGGTTACGGAGTCGATGATTTGGATCTGGACAGCTTCAACGCTTACCGCCAGATTTACTCCAATCGTGAGCCTGATCATCCCTGGAATCAGGTGGATGCCCAGGATTTTCTCTATAATATCGGAGCGTGGCGAAAAGATCGTGAAGCCGGGCATTCTGGTCTGACCCGTGCAGGATTGTTAATGTTTGGCCGCTTGCCCGCTATCAAGGAAGCCTTTCCCAACTACATGCTCGATTATCAAGAGCGCCCTGAAGCGAAAACAGAGCCACGCTGGATAGATCGTCTGACTTTGGACGGATCCTGGTCCGGAAATGTGTTTGATTTTTATCGCAAGGTGATTCGTAAGTTGACGGCCGATTTGAAAATTCCTTTTCTTTTGGATGGGGATCAACGCCAGGACGATACCTTGGTTCATAAAGCGCTACGTGAAGCGCTGGTGAATACCTTGGTTCATGCAGACTATACGGGAAGAGCGTCAATCCTGATTGTTAAACGCCCTGACATGTTCGGTTTTCGCAATCCGGGTGGAATGCGGATTCCACGGGAATTTGCCATCAGAGGCGGCGAAAGTGATTGTCGTAACCGCCTTTTGCAAGATCTATTTCGCTATATTGGTCTGGGGGAAAACGCCGGTTCCGGTTTGCCGAAAATCTATCAGGGATGGAGCAGTCAACATTGGCGACAGCCTGTCTTGCGCGAAAAGGATGTTCCCTCTGAACAGACGTTGGAGATATTGCGGAATAGTTTGGGCAAACAGTTTGATCGTCTCAGTCAGGAGGCCAGACTGATTTTGGTTACGGCCCAGATTGAGAAAACCGTTGATCACAGCCGTATGATCGGCATGATGGATATTCATCCCCATGATTTAACAAAACTCTTCGCCTCGCTGACCGAAAAAGGGTTTCTGCTGCAGGACGGCTCTGGTCGTGGAACGATCTACTGCCTGCCTGAAACCCGTTATGAAGACGACTGGGAGGAACTACGCTCTAGGGGTTCGGGGGGTCGCATCGGAGGTCTGGGGGATAGCTCTGGGGGTTCGGGGGATTTGCAATCGATAGCCGCGCCGGTTGCAACTAAGAAAAGAGCGCCAAAAACGGAAATGGAGCGGGTCATTTTAGCTCTATGCGCTCAATCTCCTCTGACCTTGGAGCAGTTGCATCGTTTGCTGAATCGTTCTACGGAGGTTTTACGTAAAGATTATCTGCAACCGATGGTGAAAACGAAAAAATTGCGTTATCGCTATCCGACGAAACCGAACCATCCCGAGCAAGCCTATATCACTGCAAAGGAGGGGCAATGATGACGGAGGGGCAAATCGAACAACTTTGTCTTGACTGGTTTCAAGAAGGAGGCTGGCTTCACGCCTTTGGGCCGGATATTGCCCCGGATGGTGACAGCCCGAATCGCAAATATTCCATCCTCAGTTACACGTTGGAGTTCAAGAACACCGCACTGAAAGAGATCGGCTTTAAGCACCGAGAGAGTGGGCTGATTGTTCAGGCGCTGAAGGCCCTGGGCAAGGAACGGATCACATCAGAGGTGATTGAAAAGATCCGCACATAGATTGCGTCGGAGAAGTACGGAAAGATCCTAAAGGAAACCACAACTGTCACCGGTTGGGTTTACGATGCCATAAAGCAGATCTGTCGGGTGGGGTGAATTGTGGGGCATTTTAGCGAATATATTGTTTTTGTGGACGAAAGTGGCGACCACGGTCTGAAGACTATTGAGTCGATCGTTCAAAACAAGTTAACTGCATGTAATTGCAGTAGAATTAATAAAAATATGGTATATTGATTTGCAAGAAAACAATCAATTACCCTTATTTCCCCGGCAAAACCATGCGACCAAAGAAACAAGAAAATCCACCGCAAGATGAACTTTTCCAAGTCAGGCTGGAGACAATTTGTAATCCAGCCAACGCCCTGGTCCGGTTAGCGGACCAAATGGACTGGGATCATCTTGATGAACAGTTTTCTTCGCTGTTTTCCAGTGAAGGCCGTCCTGCAATTCCAACCAGAATGATGGTCGGTTTGACGCTTCTGCAAAGCCTTTACAGCTTGAGTGAAGATGATGTGGTCAACCGCTGGGCTGAAAATCCCTATTGGCAATACCTGTGCGGTGAAACCTTCTTCCAGCATCGTCCACCCATTGCCCGCAGCGGCCTGAGCAAATGGCGTAAGCGCATCAAGAGCAAGGGAATGGAAGCTCTGCTTCAACAAACACTCGCTGTTGGTCTCTCGGTTGGTGTCGTTAAAGCCAGTAGTTTAAAACGGGTCAGTGTCGATACCACGGTTCAGCCAAAAGCCATCACGCATCCAACAGACTCAAAACTTCTCAATCGCAGCCGCGAGCATCTGGTGAAGCTGGCCAAGGCACAGGGCATATCCCTGCGACAAAGCTACCAGCGTAAAGGGCCTCAAGCGACCCTCAAGGCAGGGCGTTACGCTCATGCCAAGCAGTTCAAGCGGATGCGAAAGTCGATCAAGACACTCAAGACCTATCTTGGACGCGTTGTCCGCGACATAGAGCGCAAAACAGATATCGTTGCTACAGAACTCAAAGATGCTCTTACCCAGGCCAAACGATTACTGAGTCAAAATCCCCGTGACAGTCACAAGCTCTACAGCCTGCATGAACCCCATGTTGCCTGTATCAGCAAAGGCAAGGCTCATAAGAAATACGAATTCGGCAACAAGGTCAGTGTCTGCGTCACCAACAAAGAAGGGTTCATTGTCGGTACTCAGGGCCTTGAAGGGAATCCCTACGATGGTCACACCCTCAAAGGCGCTCTTGATCAGGTTACGGAGCTTACCGGAATCAGGCCAAAGCGCTGCTATGTTGATCGGGGCTACCGTGGACATGGCGTGACTGACACCGATGTTTTTATTTCCGGTCAGCGTCGCAACATCGCACCAGCAATCAAAAAAGAACTCAAACGCCGCAGTGCCATAGAAGCTGTTATTGGTCACCAGAAAACTGAAGGGCGTCTTGGGCGGAATCTGCTTCGAGGTTTGTTGGGCGACAAAGTCAATGCGTTAATGGCCGCCATTGGCTACAACCTCAGGTTGATCTTGAAGGCCCTGAGTTGTTGGCTGCAAATTTTAAAAGAGCTGTTTGGCTCTCTGGCAGGTTGTCACTACCAGAGTCTAAGTCTCGCTGTCTGAAATATGGGCTTTTGAACGATCGACTATTGACCAAAACTACCCTGTGTTTGTGCTGGCTTTTTGCATTTTTCGTAAAGTCGATTATGCCGACGGGTTGGTACCTACATTCAAGCATTTTAAATTTAAGCATTTCGGCCACGATCAAGTTATCTTACACGAAACTGACATCCGCAAAGATAGAGGTGATTTTTCTATCCTGAAAACTCGTGAGAAAAAAGAGGCGTTTTTAAACGAGCTGACCGATATTGTTGCGGCAACTCAATTCACATTCATCGCATCTGTTATTCGAAAGGAACCTTTGCGTGAAAAATATACGAATCCAGAAAATCCGTATCATCTCGCTTTAGGATTTGGACTTGAAAGGATTTTCTATTATTTGCGTGGAGTCGGTGCTACGGAACAGAAAACCCACATTGTTGTGGAAAAACGCGGATCGCAAGAAGACTCAGAGTTGGAATTAGAATTTCGTCGAGTTTGTGATGGGCAAAATAGACATCGATGTGCTCTGCCTTTCGAGGTGGTTTTTGCTGACAAGAAAAGTAATTCAGCAGGACTACAAATGGCAGATTTGATTGCACGACCTATCGGGATGAGGATATTGCGTCCAGAGCAACCGAACCGTGCCTACGACATCATTGAGAACAAATTTTATAGGAACGGTAGAGGGCGGTTTGATGGTTGGGGGCTAAAATGCTTCCCCTGAAAAAACAAAAGGCCCCAACGTATCCGCTGAGGCCAACTGTCGACCAGGAATCCCCAGTCCTTAAGACAAACTCTACCGGCAATGCGTATTGTTGTCAATCAATGAATTCAGTTCCAGGGGGGAGCTCATCCAATGATTACTGAAGACCAGCTTGAACAAATTTGTCTGGACTGGTTCTGTGCCGGTGGCTACGACTACGCCTTTGGCCCTGACATTGCCCACGATGGCGATACGCCGGAGCGCAGCGACTATCAGGAGGTTGTCCTGAGAGGTCGCCTGCTCACCGCTCTGCAAAAGATCAATCCGCATATCCCCCTTGAATCTCTTGAAGATGCCGCCGAGACCATTACCAAGCCCGAATCCCCGGTGATGATCCACAACAACCGCGCCTTCCATAAACTGCTTCTTGAGGGGGTGCCGGTCGAATTCCGTGATGGTGATGAAATCCGGACCGATCAAGTGTTTCTCATCGACTTCCACAATGTCGAACGCAATGAGTTTCTGGTGGTCAATCAGTTTACCGTGGCTGGGACTAAACAATTGCGTCGCCCGGATATTGTCGTGTTTATCAACGGGCTGCCGATTTCTGTGATTGAGCTGAAAAATCCTGCCGACATTCATGCCGATATCTGGAAAGCCTATGATCAGTTGCAAACCTACAAGGAGGAAATTTCCGATCTGTTTGTCTACAACGAGGCATTGGTGGTCTCCGATGGTTTGACTGCCCGCATTGGTTCCCTCACCGCCAATAAAGAACGTTTTATGCCTTGGCGGACAATTCGCAATGAGGATGACAAGCCGCTACTCGAATATGAACTGGAGAAAGTGGTCAAGGGCTTCTTTGATCGCGAGCTGCTGCTCGATTATCTGCGCTACTTCATTCTGTTCGAATTGGACGATGGCAACCTCATCAAAAAGATTGCCGGTTATCATCAGTTCCATGCTGTGCGCGAAGCGGTGCGAGTAACACTGATCGCCTCGGCTCCGGCGCAAAAGTTTGAAATCTCCGATCAACGGGCCACGTACGGCAAAGAAGTTCAACCCGGATCGCGCAAAGCCGGGGTGGTCTGGCATACCCAAGGATCGGGCAAGAGCATCACCATGTGCTGTTACGCCGGGAAGCTGTTGCAGCAGCCGGAAATGAACAACCCGACCATTGTTGTCGTCACCGACCGTAACGACCTTGACGGTCAGCTCTTTGAAACTTTTGTCGGCGCCAAGGAATTACTCAGGCAGACACCTGTCCAGGTGGATAGCCGAACCGATCTGCGCGATGAACTGGCAGCACGACCATCGGGCGGGATCATTTTCACCACGGTGCAGAAGTTTTCACTGCTGGAAGAGGAAGAGGCGCATCCCATCCTGAGTGAACGCAGCAATATCGTGGTTATCAGCGACGAAGCGCACCGCAGCCAATACGGTTTTAAAGCACGCCTCGATACCAGGACCGGTCAGTATATCTACGGCTTTGCCAAGCATATGCGTGACGCCATCCCCAATGCCTCGTTCATCGGCTTTACCGGTACGCCCATTTCTCAGGAAGATAAGGACACCCGTGCGGTGTTCGGCGATTACGTCAGCATTTACGACATCCAGGATGCAGTTGATGACAAGGCCACAGTGCCGATCTATTTTGAGTCACGCTTGGCCAAACTCGACATCAACCGCGCAGCGATTGAAGAACTGAACGATGAGGTCGAGGACGTCATTGAGGATGAGGAGGATGTCGGCCAGCGCGAACGCACCAAGAGCAAGTGGGCGACGCTGGAAAAACTGGTGGGAGCGGAGCCTCGGTTGAAGGAAGTCGCCGAAGATTTGGTGCACCATTTTGAGGCGCGCACCAGTGTGGTCGAAGGCAAAGGCATGATTGTCTGCATGAGCCGTGAGATCTGCGTGCATCTTTACAATGAGATTATTAAGTTGCGGCCAGATTGGCATGACCCCGACCCGGAGAAAGGCGCGATCAAGATCATCATGACCGGTTCGGCAGCCGACCGGCCCCTGTTGCAACCGCACATCTATAACAAGACGACCAAGAAGCGGCTGGAGAAGCGTTTTAAGGACGCCAAGGATGGTCTGAAACTGGTCATTGTGCGTGACATGTGGTTAACCGGTTTCGACTGTCCAAGCTGTCACACCATGTATGTGGATAAGCCGATGCGCGGCCACAACCTGATGCAGGCTATCGCCCGTGTTAACCGGGTGTTCAAGGATAAGCCTGGCGGTTTGGTGGTGGATTATATCGGCATTGCCAACGAACTGAAACAAGCCCTAAAGGTTTATGTCAATGCCCAAGGGAAAGGGACACCGACCTTGGCAGCGGAAGAGGCGCTGGCCGTGCTGCTGGAAAAACTCGATGTGGTGCGCGGTCTGTTCCATGGTTTTGATTACAGCGACTACCAGACCAAAGCCCACCAGATTTTGGTGCTGGCGGCCAATCACGTTCTTGGCATCAAGGACGGCAAGAAACGTTTTCTCGACGCTATGGCAGCCATTACCCGTGCATTTTCCCTCTGTGGCACCCTTGACGAAGCTGAACCATTGCGTAAGGAGATCGCTTTTTTCTCAGCCATCCGCGCTGCAATCGTTAAGCACACCACCGTTGACAGCAAGCTGACCGAAGAACAGAAAAACAGCGCCCTGAAGCAGATTCTCGATAACGCCGTGATTGCCGAAGGCGTGGCCGATGTCTTTGCGCTGGCGGGGCTGGACAAACCGAATATTGCGCTGCTTTCCGACGAATTCCTGGACGACGTGCGCAATATGAAAAGCCGCAATCTGGCGCTGGAACTGTTGGAAAAACTATTGCGCGACACCATCAAGGCCAGAACCCGCAACAATGTGGTGATGGAGCAGAAATTCAGCGAACGCCTGCTGGCCACGCTGAATCGCTACCACGCGCGAGCCATCGAGACCGCTCAGGTGATCGAAGAGCTGATTCAGATGGCTAAAGACTTTCAACAAGCGCTCAATCGTGACGAAGAGTTGGGCTTGAACCCCGATGAAGTGGCTTTTTACGATGCGTTGGCTAACAACGAAAGCGCGGTACGGGAATTGGGCGACGAAATCTTGAAAAAAATTGCGGTGGAGATTACCGAAAAACTGCGCAACAGTACTTCGGTTGATTGGCAGGTGCGCGACAGCGTGCGCGCCAAATTGCGTAATCTGGTGCGACGGACATTGCGTCGCTACAAATATCCGCCCGATAAACAAGATGAAGCTGTAGAACTGGTGTTGAAACAGGCTGAAGTTCTTTGTTCCGGCTGGTCGAACTGATATTCGTAAAAACAAAAACGGGAGTTCCAATGTTTGATTTGTTTCGCAAACGCCGCCGCAAAAAACTGACTCAGGCTGCTTTCCCGCCTGCTTGGGAAGAAATTATCCGCCGTAACGTGGCCCATGATGCCATGTTGACTGACGCCGAGCGTGCCCAGCTGCGTGGCCTGATTCAGGTGTTTATTGCTGAAAAGCAATGGGAAGGTGCGGGTGGCCTTGACGTTGACGACGAAATTCGCGTGACTATTTCGGCCCAGGCGTGTCTGCTGCTTTTGGGGCTGCCCCACAATTATTATCGAAATGTTCAATCTATCATCGTTTATCCAACGACGGTTGTGCCACCACAACGTACACCGGGCTTTTTTGAACGGCCGAGCATTCAGGCGGATCGTCAGTCGCCGATTCTCGGCCAGGCGTTTCTGCAAGGGCCGGTCATCATTATCTGGGATGCGGCACTGCGTGAAGGACGCCACCCGGAATCGGGCCACAATGTGATTTACCACGAATTCGCCCATAAACTGGATATGCTTGACGGCACAGCCGATGGCACGCCACCTTTGAGCAACAGGGATGAATACCGCGACTGGATTGACATCTGCTCCCGTGAATATCTTCGACTCAAGAACGATGCCGATAGGGGCAAGAAATCATTCCTCAATGCCTATGGTGCCACCAACGAGGCGGAATTTTTTGCTGTGGCCACGGAGCAGTTTTTTGATCAGCCGCAGGTGCTGATACGACAGGCACCGGATCTTTATCGCGTTTTAAAGGAGTATTACCAGCAAGACCCTGGTCAACGGATGGTTGAAAATAATTGATGTGAAGGGCAAGATACGACACACTTCATGTCGCTGCCAATGTTAAGACGGAGGATGGATGGCACCACCCTCGGCGGGTAGCTGCGAAAGTTTTTATCCCCAATCAGGATACGGATACGGATGGCCCTTGATTACACCACATTGGAGACGCTGCGGCAGAATCATCCGGCCTGGAAACTGCTGTGCGCCCGCCAGGCGCCGCTGGTGGCGAGTTTTCTGCATCGGGTGTTTATCGTTCCCAACACCCGGTTCATGGCGCAGGCCGATCTGGTCGAAGCGTTGGAGGACGAACTGTTTGTGCTGCGCGAGCAGCAAGGCGCGCAGGCCTTTCCCGGCTCTGCGCAGAGTTATCTCAATGACTGGGCGGACAACGACAAGGGCTGGCTGCGCAAATTTTATCCGCCGGGATCAGATGAACCCCATTTTGACCTGACGCCATCGACGGAAAAGGCCTTAGCCTGGTTGGAAAGTCTCGCGCAACGGGCGTTTGTCGGCACGGAATCGCGCCTGCTCACCTTATTTGAACTACTGCGTCAGATGCACGAAGGTAGCCGGGATGATCCGCGCGAGCGCTTGGCTGAGTTGCGCAAACGGCGCGATGACATTGACGCCGAAATCGACCGGGTTAAAGCCGGTGAGATTTCACTGCTTGATGAGACGGCACTCAAGGATCGCTTCCAGCAATTCTTACAGCTGGCACGCGACCTGCTCACGGATTTTCGTGAGGTGGAGGATAACTTTCGGATTCTGGATCGGCGGGTGCGGGAACGCATTGCCTTATGGCAAGGCTCCAAGGGCGCTTTGCTCGAAGAGATCATGGGCGAGCGCGACGCCATTGCCGATTCGGATCAGGGCAAAAGTTTTCAGGCGTTTTGGGATTTTCTCATGTCGCGCAGCCGTCAGGAAGAACTGACCGGATTGCTGGATCAGGTTCTGACCTTGCCGCCCATTGCCGAGTTACACCCTGAGCCGCGTCTGCGGCGGGTTCATTACGATTGGCTGGAAGCGGGGGAACACACGCAGCGCACCGTGGCCCGGCTGTCACAGCAACTGCGCCGCTTTCTCGATGATCAGGCCTGGTTGGAAAATCGTCGCATCATGGAGATTCTTCAGCAGGTCGAAACCAGGGCGCTGAGCGTGCGCGAGGCACCGCCGGGCGGCATGTTCATGCAACTTGACGGTGACGCACCGGAGATAGAGTTGCCGTTTGAACGCCCCTTGTACCGGCCGCCGGTTAAACCATTACTGACGGAGATAGTGTTGACCGAGGGGGACGCCGACATCGATACGGCGGCGCTTTATGCCCAGATCGTGGTGGATCGCGGCGAATTGACCCGACATATTCGCCAGCTGTTGCAAACTCAGAGCCAGGTCACGTTGAACGATGTGGTGGCGCACCACCCCTTGCGCCACGGTCTGGCGGAACTGGTCACTTATCTGCACTTGGCCTGTGATTGGCCGCACTGCACCACGGATGATACCCATGTGGACGTTGTGGAATGGCAGACGGAAGAGGGCGGTGTTCGTCGCGCCCGGCTGCCGCGAGTTATTTTTATGAGGGAAACAACATGACGCCGTACTCTGAAACGACCGAGACCGCTGAAGGGGCCGCGGACCAATCGCCGGATCTTTCGGCGGTGGTGATTCCGCTGTTCAAAGGCGTGGTCTACCTCGACGACAATCCACGGCTGTGGAATAGCTTGCTCGCGTTGCAGGCCCGTGTGCGCGATTATGTGGCGTTACTCGGTCTGGAACTGATTGTGGATGAGGCCGAAGGCTATGCTTTTTTGCGCTCCAGAGCGGAAAATGACGACCAGGGTGAGGGCGATGCGTTGCCCCGGCTGGTGGCGCGGCGGCAACTGTCCTTTCCGGTAAGTCTGCTGTTGGCGTTGCTGCGCAAGAAATTGGCGGAATTCGATGCCGGTGGCGGTGACACGCGTCTGATTTTATCACGCGACGAGATTGTTGAACTGATTCGGGTGTTTTTACCCGCCGGTAGCAATGAAACCCGCTTGATCGACCAGGTGGACACCCATTTGAACAAAGTGGCCAACCTCGGATTTGTCCGTCGTTTGCGTGGACAGGCACAGACCTTTGAGGTGCGGCGCATTCTCAAAGCGTTTGTTGATGCCCAGTGGTTGGCCGAGTTTGACCGGCGTCTGATGGATTATCAGCGGCAGTTGGCGGGAGAAAGCGCGGATGAGTGAGGAGACCCTGGATCTTGAGTTTATCGGTGACGATGCCCTGACCGGCTTCCGTCTGCAGCGCCTTGAAGTGTTTAATTGGGGAACCTTTGATAAACATGTGTGGACGTTGCAACTGAACGGCCGCAACGCTTTGCTCACCGGTGATATCGGTTCCGGCAAGTCCACCTTGGTTGATGCCGTGACCACGTTGCTGGTGCCAAGCCAGAAAATTGCTTACAACAAGGCGGCCGGAGCGGAAACGCGCGAACGCAGCCTGCGTTCCTATACCTTGGGTTTTTACAAATCGGAACGGCAGGAAACCCTCGGCAATGCGAAACCCGTGGCCCTGCGCGATCACACCAGCTATTCGGTCATCCTCGGTGTTTTTCACAACGCCGGTTACGATAAAACCGTGACCCTGGCTCAGGTGTTCTGGATGAAAGACACCGCCGGACAACCGGCCCGATTTTTTGCCGCCTGCGAACAAGAGCTTTCCATCAGCGGTGATTTTTGTCAATTCGGCAGCGAGATGACCACGCTGCGCAAACGGCTGCGTGGTGCCGGAGTCAGCATTTTCGACAGCTTTCCGCCCTATGGTGCCTGGTTCAGGCGTCGTTTCGGCATTGACAACGAACAGGCGCTGGACCTTTTTCATCAGACCGTTTCCCTTAAATCCGTCGGCAATCTCACCGCATTCGTGCGCGGGCACATGCTTGAACCCTTTGATGTCGCGCCGCGTATTGAGGCATTGCTGCACCATTTCGACGACCTCAATCGTGCCCACGCAGCCGTGCTCAAAGCCAAACAGCAAGTGAGCCTGCTTGAACCGCTGGTGGCGGACGGTGCGCTTCATGGCAAACGTGTTGAACAAAGTTTGACATTCCGGGCCTGCCGCGACGCGTTGCGTCCCTGGTTTGCCGGATTGAAGAGTGGCCTGCTGGAGAAGCGCCTGACCTTGCTCGAAGAGGAGTTGGGCCGCCATCAGACCCATATTATCCGGCTGGAGGACAGTCAACGCGCCCGCAAAGATGAAGAGCGTACTTTGCATCGTACCATGGCTGAGAACGGCGGCGACCGGATTGAACAGCTCGGTGAACAGATCCGCGACAAGGAGCGCGAACAGGAACGACGCCGGGAAAAGGCCGGACGCTATGAGAACCTGATCCGTCCGCTGGAGCTGTCTTTTCCCGCCGACGCGGATGCGTTTATCGCGTTGAGACAGCAGTGCGAAACCTTGCGTGCCCAGGAGGCGGAGCAGGAAAACCGGACCCAGAACGAACTCAATGAATCCGGCGTGTTTTTTACCCGTTTGCGTCAGGATCGCGATCAACTCCAGGCTGAAATCAACGGCTTAAAAGCGCGACGCAGCAATATCGATGAAAAACAGGTCGTGTTGCGTCGCACTCTGTGCGCGGCATTGGAGATCGCCGAACAGGACGTGCCGTTTGTCGGTGAGCTGCTGCGGGTGCGCGACGAAGAACACGCCTGGGAGGGGGCCATTGAGCGGCTGTTGCGTTCTTTCGGTCTGTCGCTGCTGGTGCCGGAGCAGCATTACGCCCAGGTTGCGGCCTGGGTGGACGACACCCACCTCAAGGGACGCTTGGTGTATTATCGCGTCCGTGAAAAACGCCAAACTGCGCCGTTGCCGACGCTGCATGCCGACTCACTGGTACGCAAACTGGCCATCAAACCGGATTCGCCCCATTATGAATGGCTGGAACGGGAAATTGCCCATCGCTTTGATTTGGCCTGTTGCCGAACACAGGATCAGTTTCGCCGTGAAAAAAAAGCGATCACCCCGCACGGCCAGATTAAACAGCCGGGCGGACGGCATGAAAAGGATGATCGACATCGGCTTGATGATCGCAGGCGTTATGTGCTGGGCTGGAGCAATGAGGCTAAAATTGCGGTCCTCGAAGCGAACGGGCGCAAACTGGAAAAGCAACTGGGGGAATTCGCCGATGAGCTTGCCTTGTTGCAACAGCGCCAGCGTGATCTTAAAACCCGCCTGGAGACGTTGAACAAACTCGACGAATACCGCGACTTTTGTGAGCTGGATTGGCAACCGCTGGCCGTAGACATTGCCCGCCTCAGCGAAGAGCGTCGTCAGCTGCAAGAAGCGTCCGATGTGCTGAAAACGTTGGGCAAGCAGCTTGCCGACCTGGAAGCCGCGTTGGTTCAGGGCGAGCAACAACTCAAAGAGCGCTATGAACGGCGCGCCAAGACCGAGCAGAAAATCGACGATGCCCGCCAGCTTTTTCAGCAGACACAAGAATTGAGCCGTGCCGCATCCCCTGAACAGATCGCCGTTTTTGACCAACTCGACGATCTGCGTGACCCGGCCCTCGGTGACCACCAGCTCACGGTTGAATCCTGTGATAATCGCGAGCGGGAGATGCGCGACTGGCTGCAGGGCAAAATCGATACGGAAGAGGCGGCTATCAAGCGGCTGCGCGACCGGATCATTGATGCCATGCGCACCTTCAGCACCACCTATCCTTTGGAAACGCAGGAGATGGATGTGGCTGTGGAATCCCTGGACGAATACCGGGCTTTGCTGGATCAGTTGCAAGCGGACGATCTGCCCCGTTTTGAGGCACGCTTCAAGGAATTGCTCAACGAAAACACCATCCGCGAGGTGGCCAATTTCCAGTCGCAACTGGCGCGCGAGCAGGAGGAGATCAAAGAGCGCATCCAGCGCATCAATCAGTCTCTAACCCAGATTGACTACAACCCCAATCGTTATATCGCCCTGGAAGCACAGACCACCCATGATGCCGATATCCGTGATTTTCAGGCCGATCTGCGTGCCTGCACCGAAGGGACGCTCACCGGCTCGGACGATGCCCAATATTCCGAAGCGAAATTCCTCCAGGTGCGCGGTATCATCGAACGCTTTCGCGGCCGGGAAGGGACGACGGATCTTGATCGGCGCTGGACAACCAAGGTCACGGACGTGCGTAACTGGTTCAGTTTCGCCGCCAGCGAACGGTGGCGCGAGGACGACAGTGAATATGAGCACTATGCCGATTCCGGCGGTAAGTCGGGAGGGCAGAAGGAAAAGCTCGCCTACACCGTGCTGGCTGCCAGTCTGGCCTATCAATTCGGTTTGGAGTGGGGCGCGGTGCGATCCCGTTCATTCCGTTTCGTGGTGATTGACGAGGCATTCGGCCGCGGCTCAGATGAATCGGCGCAGTATGGATTACGGCTATTCTCTCAGCTCAACCTGCAGTTGCTGATCGTCACGCCGTTGCAGAAAATCCATATCATTGAGCCTTTTGTCGCCGGTGTCGGCTTTGTCCACAATGAAGATGGCCGAAATTCCGTCTTACGCAATCTGAGCATTGAGGAATACCGGGCCGAGAAGCAAAGGATCCAAGGATGACGTGGACGACCCCCGCCGATCTCAAGGCTCAGGTGCAACGGCTCTGGGAGCGCGGTCGGTTGCTCGCGCCCCTGGTGAACGACGAATCGCTCTTTCCTCGGCGTCTGACGCTCAAAGGTCCTGGCTCGCGGCAACTGAGCGAACGTTTTTCCGAGGTACGGGACTGGATCGGCCAATTGTCCGCAGCCGCCGGTCCCTATCGGATTGAATGGCGCAGCGTCAACCACCGCGTCCTCGGGAACAACACGATCCCCGCAACCATCTGGATCGATACGTTGGAGGATGCACTCCGGCTGATCGGAAAGAAGCGGGACACGGATCAGTTTGCCGCATTGGTTGAATTGACCCGAGCACAACAGCCCGGATTGCTGCCCTGGCTGGCAAAACGGCCGTTACGCGTTTTGGAGTTGGCTGAATCCTGGTCGCAGCTACTGGCGGTTGTCGCCTGGTTGCTTGAGCATCCCCGCCCCTCGATTTATCTGCGTCAGATTGACCTCCCAGGGGTTCATACCAAGTTGATCGAAGCGCATCGCGGTGTGCTGGCGGAACTTTTCGATCTCGTGCTGCCGGATGAGTCTATTGATGAAGCGTACACGGGCATCGGCGGGTTCTGTCGTCGTTATGGTTTTCTCGATAAACCTTCGCGCGTACGTTTTCGGATGTTAGATCCGAATGTGCCGTTGTTGCCGCTGGAAGCGGATCAGGACATCACCCTGACCCAGGCCGCTTTCGCTTCACTGGCGTTGCCGGTATCGAAAGTTTATATCACTGAAAACGAGATCAATTTTCTGGCTTTTCCGCATGTCCCTGATGCGATGGTGATCTTCGGGGCGGGATACGGGTTCGACACGCTCACAACCGCAACATGGTTGGATGAAAAGGACATCTACTATTGGGGGGATATCGATACCCACGGCTTTGCCATCCTCAATCAATTACGCCGTTATTTTCCTCACGTTAAGTCGTTTCTCATGGATCAGAAGACACTTCTGAATCACAGGTCGCTTTGGGGAACTGAGGACTCCCCTGAACAGGCAAATCTTGGCCGCTTAAATGCAGAGGAAGGTGCTCTGTATGATCACCTGCGCCAAAACAAATGGGGAGAACGCATCAGGCTTGAGCAAGAGAGGATACAGTTTGATGTATTGCTTGAGGTGTTGCACCAGTTGCGGTGATCCCATAAAAAACGTAGTCATGCTGTGCATGACGCGGCATCTTGATGCAGGAACTCCAGTTCCAATGCACCTTGTTCCATTGAATCTTTCCACAATAGCGAAAACCGCTACGAAGCAGAAAAGCTCCCAGTTGTTGACGCCGCTTTTTCTTGGAATCTGCGTTGGCGCAACAACGATGCAATCGTAGCCTTGCCGAGTCAGGTGGCGATAGATTTCATGCCCGCAGGGAGCGGCTTGATAAACAAAACTTAGCTGTCAGCCATGATGGCTAGAGTCGTGTCAAATGAGTGATTTCTTCAAGCGAGATCGTTCGGCTATTACAAAAGAAATCGGCACTATTTTCTGCGAGTCATTTTTGCTGTACGTCAAGAGGTTTACCGTTGTTTGATTGAACTCGCGGGATTGCGCAGTAAAGGACGAAAAAAAGGGCTGCCCCGATTGGGACAGCCCAGTTTGATGACAAAGTCCATCCAGGGACTTTGTCATGGCCGTTTCGCAAAAACGCGGTTTTGCTTCACTTACAAAAACAAGGTGTTAAACCTCTCCTTGTTTTTGGCTCGCCCGTCCTTGGGCTCGGGGAGCCTGTTTGTCAACAGCCTGGGCTGCCCCGATTGGGACAGCCCTTTTACGTGCTTCAAAGTGAACGATGATTAGTTCTTGAATGCACCCCACAGGGAGTCAAGCAGTGAGCTGCCCCCTGCGGTGCCGGGTGCAACGGCGACAAACTCACCTGGATGCTCTACTTTGACCAGGATGTAGCCACCTTGGTATCCAACAACTTCAGCAGATTCATCTTTGGTGAAGTAGGTGGACCCTTCCGTCTTCGACCAGATCTCTGCGGTTGCACCGGTGAAGGGCAGGCAGATGACCGAAGCGGCTTCGTGCTCCTCAGACTCAGCATATTCGTAGTTGAGGATATAAGCACTGGTCAGACCTTGGCCCTTGAGGTAGACGTCTTCTTTGCTCGGGGCAAAACCACAAGCCTCGAGTTCGGGACGGATTTCCTCAGGGACGTAGATGTAGTGCTGATCTGACCAGGGACCGTTGATGACCTGACGCGCATAACCTGCGGCCAGTTCTTCGTCAGTCAGACCACCGTCTTCAATGCCGGGGATCTCGTTGCCGGTCACGGTGCCGATAGCGGCGAGCTGGAAGAGTTCTTTTGCATGGTGGTGGCTCAGCTCAAGAACTTCATCTGCACGCGCGCCAAGGAACCGCAGGCCGTTGGCTTCCATCGGCTTGATGTAGTCAACTTCACCGTCGACAACAAACAGGCCGTTGGGGTTGGTCAGTTCCATGTTACCGGTCTCAATGTTGTAGCGCATGAGACGGTTTTCTTCACGGAACCAGGGCGGAGACCACGGCATGTAGACGATGTTGCGGTCGGTAATGCGGTGAGAACCGGCAGATGTGGCAGACTCGCCGTGGCAGTCGTTACAGGTTTTTGCACCCAGAGCGACTTCTGCAGGCTTGATGCCGTGGCTGTCGGAGAAGTAGTGCGCTGCCATGAACAGAACCGGATGCGGATCTGCTTCACCTTCAGCTTTGAGCACGGTGGTCAGAGCCGCTTGAACAGCCTTGACGTCTTCATCCCACCAGATGTCGGGGAACATGTCGCCGGTGTGGTCATAGAGTACGTAACCACTGTCTTTGAGCACGACACGACCGACATAGGGGTTGTTGGCGTATGTTGCATCGTTCGGACCGATCATGGCCATGGTCATGGGGTCCATCATGCCGACCTGGATAGGGCGCTTGTACTGCTTGATGATGGCGTTAAGCTCACGGATGTAGAGAACTTTTGCGCCGCCATAAGGCAGATCGGACATGTCTGCATCCGGTTGCGGGTTGGCGTCAACCCAGGTCATGATCGTAATGGGGTTGCCGATAACGACCTGCGGATAGCCGTTGATGCCGTTGCCATAGTACAGCGGGGCATAGTGCTTGTTCGGCTGGTCCGTATCGTAGCTTAAAGGAACACCCATTCCTTTGTACATTTCATAGTTGACCTGCAGGAAGTAGTTCCAGAAGTCGAACTTGAAGTTCGTCGGCATGCCGTTAACCAGCTTGCCGGGATCAGCTTCGCCATCCATGTTGAAGTAGTTGACCATCTGAGAAACGAAGTCCATTGCCTGAACGCCGTTACCATCAGCATCAATCGTCTGGCTGACCATGTTGAAGTGAGGGATACCATAACCCGGAGATGTTCCGTAAACCGGCTGCAGTGCGTAAGCCGGGTCAGGGAAGATCATGCCTTTTCCGTCACCCATTTGACCTGTTGCCTGATCGTAGAGAACGTTGTAGCCCATCAGGTTGTCAAAGTTGGTGTAGTAACCCAGGGTGTCGTCAAAGGTCCGGAAACGCCAGGTTTTACGATACGGCTGGTGACATGCCTGGCAGGAGATGGTGGCGATATGACGGCCGGTATTTTCACCGAAGATCTCTTCGTGCTTCTCTGTGGGGTTAGGAGCGGAATTGCTCTCAATGCCGAGATGGCACCCTTCGCAGCTCTTGGGACGTGAATTGGCGTCGAGGTCGTTGCGGACCATGTGCGCGGTATCCACACCTTTGAGGAAGTTATGCTTGTCTTCGGAGTTGCCGCTGTTTCTCAAGTGGCAGCTGCCGCAGCTGAGTTTCTGGCTGGACATATGAACATCGTAACCAATGGCATCTTCGTCATCGGTAATGTTGACGTAGTTACCATTTTTAACCCAGTCAGACGGCATGCCGAGCATATACATACGACCTTTAGTCCACTCACTGTTGCCGTGGTCTTTGGTCATAACATGGCACTGACCGCAGATGGTCACCCATTTCGGGCTGTCGATGTCGTCGGAACCACCGAACATCTCATTGATGGGCAGGGCACCGTTGGCATCAAGGTCGCTGACGTTGTAGTAAGCTTTCGCTTGCCACTCGTCGTTGTCACGGACCAGTCGAACATAGCTGACCGGCATATTGTCGCCGTTGAAGTCAAGACCCATCAGGTCAGCAGTCGGCATCATGTCGAAGAAGCTCGGCAGTACATCGTGCAGAACCGGCTCAACAACCAGGTTGCCTTCCTGCATGTCGGTCAGGACGGAAGCGAGATCGATCTGACCGGTGGTCGGATCAATATAGGTGGTGTCGCCTTGCATGGCCATACCCATGGCGAACATGCCGGCATTGAATTCAGCACCAACGCGACCGGTGTAAGGCAGACCTTCGCCTTCGATGACACCGGCACGTACAAAGTCACGTACGGAGGCATCGCAGCTGTCCCAGTTGGAGTAGATCTTACCGGGTTCATAAGCACGCAGACCAAACGGAACCGGCAACAGCATGTCACTGCCCGGAGCAGTGTATTTGATCTGGTAGGCGTAGATAAAGTCGTTGAACATAATGCTGTAAAGATCAGCCATGGTGGCTTCGGCAGGCAGCATTCCTTTGCCGATAAAGTATTGCAGAAAGCCGGAGAAGAACTGACCCAGAGCTGCCTGTGCACCGCCGAGACGCTGCATTTCATCCATCACGCCATTGGGGTTGGCGCAGTATTCCTCTTTAAGCATGCCGGTGTTCATATCCCAGATTTTGGATACGGCACTCGGGTCCGCATAGAGAGCATAAGGCAGGCTGATGCCGCTGGCTTCGAGTTGTGCAAGACCGGCGACCCACATCTCCATCATCTCACCGACCATCTCCTTGGGCAGTTGCGCCATAGTCATCATCGGGGTGGGGCGGTTCATCCGCTGAGCGCCGTCGGTGTAGTACATAGCGGTCTTATTGTCGAGACCGGTTTTAATCGGCATACCCAGGGAGATTTCGTCGACTTTGCCTTCTTCATCACGGCCAGCAAAGATCACCAGACGTGGACGGAACGGCTGAACTTTGAGGCCGTCAGTCGCTCGGTAGGCGTATGTGCTGTCCGGGTTGATATGGCACAGCAGACAGTCGGCTTCCATGACACCGGACTTGTCCCAGTCGTGGAGACGGGGCTCACCGATACCGGCGATGACTTCGTCGATGGTTTCACCTTCGTAGAGGGCTTTGACCAAGTCTTTGGAGTCATAGCTGTAGAAGTCGCGGTCGTAGGTGTGTACCGGGGTCAGCCCCGGAGTGTTGTACGGTGTAACGGTATTGTCGTCGTTAATAATACCTTCACCGGGGCCACCACCAGGGTGACAAGATCCACACGTGGCTTTTGTATCAGCAGCACCGGCGTCAAAGAAATAGGGTTTGTCTTCAGAAGTAAATGGATCGTTAACACTGCCTCGTACGCTCTTTGCCGCCAACTGGCGGTAAGAGGGAGGTCACCAAGCACCATACTGGCCTGGACTCAGTAAGTGTCCGTAGGCATTGGTGAGGTATTTCTGAAGTTCGGTATTTTCGCGGTTTTCACTGACCCAGGTATCGCTCAGGCCACCGTTGACAACGCCGTCTTCGGTCACGTTGGGCGTGGTGCCTTCACGGAAGTGATAGGCCTTGGTGATGGAGTCATAATCATGGCATTTGCCACAAGTTTGCTTGGGGCTGTAAGCCGGACCCTGTTTATAGACAGATCCGTTGGCTGCCGTGATGGTGTCGCTGTCGAGCAGCTGGTCGATGACTCTCTGGCCATCGGCGTCATACAAGGTGACAGCCGGGTGTGCCAGAAGGGTCGCGGGGAGACCCAGCAGCAAGAGCAGCACGATGGAACTCATGCTTGTCTTTAACGAACATTTCATAGGTAACAACCTCCTCAAATCCTTTCTTCTAACATCGGGTTATGAAACGAACATCAATCCTTACGCAAGATGATGGTGTTGTGGCATTGCATGCATTGGCCGGTTTCGTGACAGACATTACAGCTGCGGAAGTTACGCATGGCTGCTTCTGCATGTCCGTTTTCACGGCTGTAGCTCATCCAGTCACCGCGCTTATGGGAGACCGGTTTTTGCTGGGTGTGGCAGTCGATACAATAGCCGGCGTCATGACAGGTGGAGCACAGACGACGGTTATGACCGGCTTCCATACCATGGCTGCCGATTTTCCAGCCAAACACGTGATCGCGCGGTTTCTGGGTGCGGTGGCAGTTTTCACAGAATGCCTGACGATTGGTGTGGCAGTAGACACAGGTGGTATCCAGCTTGCTCGCCTGACCATGGCGGGACTCCCAGTCCTGCTGATGGCTGTGCGGCGCTTTTTCCGCTGTGATTTCCTGGTGACACGCCGAACATTCCTGCGGACCGTCAACCTCTTTGTGACAGTTGAGGCATAAGGTCATGCTCGGACCATTTTCAAGTCCGGCTTCTTTGGGAATGTCGCTGTGACAGGTGGTGCAGTCGTAGTCAGCATGTACTTCATGATCGAAGGACAGGTCACTGAAACCACGGGGTTTTTTGCTTTCTTTGACTTCGTAGTCGTTTTTTGCACCGTCAATGGTGTGGCAAAGCAGACAGTCTTGCGAAGGATTGTCAACGTCGATCTCGTGACATTCGGCACAGACGTCCATGGACGGGGCCTGATAGTTGCCGCTTTCGGCAACGTGGCATTCGCCACAGGTTACTTCCTGTTCGGTAATGTGAAATTTGTGGCTGAATTTAAGCCCGCTTTCAACTTTACAACCGGCTAAGGTTAACGTAAGAGCGAGAAGCGCAGCAGCTCCAGCCAGATAGAATGATTTTATCCGCATAAGAATCACCAGCCTTCCCTCTAAAGTTCCTGATGGAGGGTCAACGTCAGCGTATTGATGGAGCTTACACCGAATTCGTCGTCAAAGAAGTCGTCCTCATCGTATTGATAGAGGAGCCCCACCCAGGAATGGTCCATGTAACGATATTTAAGTGATGCCTGATAGCGCGTTGACGCTTCGTCTTCGATACGGCTGTTGACGTCTTCGGTCTTATGATAGAACGCCAGGCCGATTTCGAAGTCCGCCAGAGCCTGGCGCAGATCGGCATAGTATGAAGAGGATTCCCCTTCATAGAACACGGAGCGGTCTTCTTTCCAGAAGCTGTAACCGGCATCCAGATAGAAACCTTCGAGCCCCATCCAGTCTTCAAGAGTGATACCGGCACTGACCCGGTCAAAATCTGTGTTATAGAGATCCTCTTGATTGTTGCTCATGACACGCTTGGTGTAACGGGCGTAGACGGTGAGACCTTCGGACTGGGGAATCGGCTGACTGACCCTGAAGTCGTAATCGGTGTAGGGTTTTTCCTGCATCAGGTACAGGCTGGTCAGCTTGGTGCTCAGTGCGTTTTCGAGAGTGTAGGTGTAGTCGAACAGATAGTCGCTTTCAAGATCGACGGCATAGCGGTGGTAAATGCCGACATTGATCACGGTCTCTGTACAGGGAAGCAGTAACTGGCTGTTGATATCATAAAAACGCCGCTCATCATCGATAAAAGCCAATCGTGCATTGACTTGAACCGTTTCGAGCGGCTGCCAGTAAAGACCACCTTCGGTTGAGTTGTTGTCTGCGAAAACGCCGTCGAGCGTTAATGCAAGACGGGAAGTCGGATGGATGGCCAGATTGTAACCGCCGACTTCCTCACGGGTCAGATCCGTGTAGTGTTGAACCAGTCTGCCGCCAAATGCTTCAACGACGAGTCCGGCCCAGTCCGGTTGTTCATAGCTGACGTGAAGACCGTCAAAATGAACTGTTTCAGCACCGTAACTGTACTGACGACCGGCGCGGACATTGAGACCGTCCGTGAACAGGTCCGTTTTTTCCAGGTACATGTAGTACGCTTCAAAATCCTGGCGGCGGTCATACGTGTCTGTGTAATCCTGATAAAGAGATCCTTCCGGGGTGCCGTCGAGATCTTTCAGGTAGCGTCCCATGGCCGAGAAGGTGAGACCTATCTCTTTCCACGAAACATCCAACCCCAGATGCTGACTGAAGTCCTGATCATCATCATCCATCGCCGCAGTACCGTCTGCCGGATCATCAGACCAAGCATAGCGGAACTGGGTGGTACTGCGTAATGATAAATCGAACGTTCCAACTTCCATTGCCCAGCCGGTTGTTGTCACCAGCAGGAGAATGAACAGTGCAGTCCAGGTTACCACAGCAGGCCGAGGTATTCGAAGCGCCTGCCTTTGCCTCCTCATTCCTGTCATCAACCTATCCTTTGTAAAGAAAAACAATATACAGAAGCGTCTCAAGAAGAGGGCTCCTATGCCTGTAGCCGCTCAGAAAGTGGCAGTCTGTAACGGCTTTCCATCCTATCTTTCTATTTGGTTTTTCTATGTATCAGCACTGAAGTATATGGTATCGTTTTGCTTTTGTATATATCTGATTTTGACTATACAGATAACTGAATGTGCGTTCTAACTACATCGCTTCCCCTCTAATGAGCTAAGTTGCTGAAATGGTTAAAATGAATATTCGATGTGGGTTTTGTATTTTTTTGGAATTTTTTTTACAGGGTGTAAAAAATTGACGTTAAACAATAAGGAAAATCGGCTTCATGAAGATATGGGGCATGGTGGACGGTATCATGCCCCGCGTGAAATAGGCTTTCAATAGGCTATCCGTTTGATTTTAAATTGTTTTTTTAGCAGAAGAAATCTGTTGATCTACTGTGAAAGAAAAAAAAGTCACGTCTTTCTTCGTGTCACGAGGTTCAAATAGCGCTCTTAGCCCGAATTTCTCACCAATAAATAGAATAAGGCTGTATTTCGTGGCATAAATGTAGTGAGACCAATCACTTACATAGCGCGAAAGGAACAGCCTTATGAAAACAGAGTGTAACACAGAGCAACTTGAGTTTCATAGCTTTGGTCGGCGTGAAATTATTGGTCAATTCGATGGCATCAAGATCAGTTCCGATGGCGGTGGCATCCTTCTTCGAGAGGTCGAAAAACGCACCGGCATATTGCGTCGTTTGAGTCAATGCTTCACGGACTATCGCAATCCAGAGATGATTACCCACAGCCTCGAATCCTTGATTAGCCAGCGCATCATGGCGCTGGCATTAGGCTACGAAGACCTCAACGACCATGATGTTTTGCGCCATGATGCCTTGCTCAGTGTTTTAAGTGGTAAGTCCAATGGAAAAATGGGAGCCGGGAAAAGCACTCTCAACCGTCTTGAACTGACACCTGCGACGGGCTCAAGTTCATCGCGCTACAAGAAGATTGTCGCCAATAGTGACGCTATGGACGAGCTTTTGATTGATTTCTTTCAGAAGTCATTCAGTGAAGTTCCAGAAGAGATTGTCTTGGATGTAGACGCTACAGATGATCTAATCCACGGTACTCAGCAGGGGCGTTTTTATCATGGCTATTATCGAAGCTACTGCTATTTGCCGCTGTATATTTTTTGTGGGGAACAGCTGTTGTGCGCCCGCTTGCGTACGGCGGATCAGGATGGTGCCGCCGGAACAAAAGAAGAACTGGAACGCATTGTCCGACGCATTCGCCAATCATGGCCGGATGTTCGCATCGTTGTGCGTGGAGACAGTGGTTTTTGTCGCGACGAGATTATGACTTGGTGCGAGCACGAAGAAAACCGCGTGGACTATGTCTTGGGATTGGCGAAAAACTCTCGCTTGAAGACACTGCTAGAAGAGGAGATGGAACAGGCGAAACAAGAGCATGAGCAGACAGAAAAAGCCGCACGGGTATTCAAAGACTTTCACTACCAGACCCGCAATAGCTGGAGCCGGTCCAGGCGCGTTGTGGGCAAAGCGGAATATTTGTCCAAGGGAGAAAATCCCCGCTTTGTCGTAACGACACTGAGCGAGGAAAAAGCGGATGCCCGCAGCTTGTATGAAGACATTTACTGCGCCCGCGGCGACATGGAAAATCGGATCAAGGAACAACAACTGGCCCTGTTTGCCGACCGGACGTCCTGTCATGAAATGCGTGCCAACCAATTGCGCCTGTATTTTTCCAGCTTTGCCTATGTTCTGTTACAAACTCTGCGGCGCATCGGATTAAAAGAAACGGAATTGGCCAAAGCACAGAGCGAAACAATCCGTCTGAAATTACTGAAGATTGGCACCCGGATCAAAATCAGCGTGCGCAAGATCTGGCTGTCATTTTCAGAAAGCTATCCCTATGCGGACTTGCTGCGCCAAGTTTTGGGGAATCTTCAAAAAATACCGATACGCTGTTAAGGCCAAGGGGAATAGTCAGACAAAATCAAGAGGAGAAAAAAACGAAACCTGGGAGAGGTGCGCCTTTTTTCATAAACATATTGCTCAACGCCGACCCATTTGAGTCATTGATGGAGACTGCATTCCACAGGAAGAGCCAATTTGACTATTGGACAGAACAATAGGCGTGATTTTCGCGAAAATCACGCCTCAAAAAACAGTGGTGAGAAATTCGGGTTAGCGGAAAAAGACTTCCAATCCGACAGCCTGTCGCTCGGCCAGATCAGGAATGCGGTGACGTTGCCAGCGTTTGACCAGCGGAAACATCCAGCCGGTGAGGGGGATGAGGGCAAAGCGGTCAAGCAGCCGATAACGGGATTGATTGCGCAGGATGATGCCGAAGAACAGCCCGGTGGTGATCCAGCGGATGCGGAATGGCGAGAAGTCGCATTCGACGAGAAAGCCTTTGGGGTGCTTGGTGTGATATTTCTTCAGTCGGGTACAGACTTTTTTTTCCCGTTTGTTGCCGGCTTTGCCGAGGTAGAAGCGGCGCAGGGCGTAGAGCAGTTCAAAGGTGTCGGCGGCGAGGATCAGTTGTTGCGGATTTTTGCTGAGTTTTTTGGTCAGGATGCGTAGTTGGCGGATGTCGCTGCGCAGCAGTTTGTCGTTGATGCGCACCTGTTTGCTATCGTCCATGAAGGTGCGAAACACCAGGCGCAGGGCGCGATTGACGAGGATGGTATCCCAGAAGATCCACAGTAACGGCGGCACGCGTAAGCGGCGAAACCACAGGGACTGGCTGGCGAATGGAGCAAAGTACCAGATTTGATCAATCAGCTTGTCGTAAAGCTGGACCAGTGCGATCAAAGTCTGCTGGTCTTCGTTTGGAAAGCGTTGTTGGCAGAAGTTACGCAGGATGGACTCGGCAGTGTCGTTACGGGTGAAGAGCTGCAGCGTGGCGACGGCGTTGAGTTCATTCCACGGCGATGAGTTGTCGAGAAAGGTCAGCCGGTCAAAGTGGGACCAGCCGCCGGTCTGACACCAGACAGAGATGCCGCGCAGCAGTGGGTTGTCAGCCAATTGGTCGCGATAGCCCTGATACTGTTGACCAACATAGGCGGGAAACACGCCAAACCCTTCGTATTCACGACGGGCCTGAAATTCAACAATGTGCGGATGCTGCGAATGGACAATGCGTTCGTTGAGGGGCAGATAACGGAAAAAGTCGGCGCTGGCATATTTGCGCGATACGATAAAAGACGGTGAATCGATATCGCCGAAAGCGACCTTTTCCGTGGCTTCATTCCAGATCATATCTCCGACGCGAAACGCACCGAGTCCCCAGGTGCGAAAGAGCAGAGTTTTGCCGTGGGATTCAAATACCGGCAGCAGCTCTTTGAGCCAGCGGTTGCACTGACGCGGCGAGCGGATCACCATGCGGCTTTTAAATAGCGAGGTAACATCGACACCGTCGGACTCGCCGATGCGGGTGACAATGCCTGAGACTGTGGGAAATAGATCAAATAACCGTTCAACCGCCTCAGAAAACAGCTCGCGCATTTTTGCGTCGCGCCGTTTGGTATGGCTTTCGATGAAGCGGTTCCAGAACATGATATCGGTGGTGATATAGATCGCCAGACCGGCATCATTGGCAATGGCAAACACCTGACGGAAAAACTCCTGGTAGGAGTGAACCGTACGGCTGAGCATGTAGGGATAGAAATCAAATAGTGTCAGGTGGGCCAGGTCATCAAAGGTGATGGCAGTGTAGCCGATGTCGCGCACTTTGTGGCAGTAGATGGTCAGGGCGTCGAGGATGGTCTGCTTGAGGTCATCATCGATGCGACCGTGTTTTTGCAGTTCGGTCAACGGCGCTTTGGACCAGTTTTTTCGCTGACCGTCAAGAAACGGGGTGAAGAACGGTGCGGAGCCATCGATGAGCAGTAGGTCGCGTTGATGTGTGGCCATGGTCGTATTTTTAAGCTTCATGGTGTTGGTTGCCGTGTGATTCAAACGGCAAGTGACAGATACAATGGAAACCAGATCATGCCGATCAGGGTGGTGTACGAGACCACGGCTGCGGCAAACTCTTTATCCAGTCCCTCCAGCGTGGCAAAGGCCAGGGTGTTGACACCGCTGGGTGCCGACGCCATCATCACCACGATATGGCGCATCATCCCGTCAATTCCCATCAGATGAACACATAACTGGGCCAGAACAAAGCCGAGGCCCATGCGTAATAGGATGACGCTGGCCAAGGAACCGAGGCGGAGCAAATGCGGCCGAAAGGCAATGCCGAGGGCCAGCATCACCACCGGGGTGGTCATGTTGCTGAGCTGCGTGAACCAATTGAGCACCAATGACGGTAATGCCGTGTGCGTGACATTGAGGATCAAGGCGATGATCAGGGCCAGCAGGGGCGGAGAAAGAAGGAATTTCGTCAGCAGCTGGCGATGTGTGCTGCCGCTTTGACCATGACGGCAGGCCAGATAGTAGACAAAGGTGAACACCATCAGGCCGGTGCCGAAGTCAAACAGCGAGGCGAGGGCCATGCCGTCAGCCCCGTAGGCCGACAGTACATAGGGAAAGGTAAATCCGCCGTTCATGACCAGGATGCCGACATAAAACACCCCCAGTGTGGCTCGGGGCAGATTAAGAAACGGCGTAATCCTGCTACCTAAGGCAAAGGTGATCAGAATGATGGTGACGGCAAGGCCGGGTAAAAACAGCAGGCCGACGCGCAACGGCATGGTGCTGACCGACAACAGGATCAGCGCCGGCAAGCACAGGTAAAAAAACAGTTTGAGCAGGATATCGGCATCTTGAGTGGCAAACACCCGCCATGAGCGCAACACGACTCCTAAGGCAAAGGTGAATACCAATGGAAGAATCGCGGTGATGGGATCAGGCATGAATCAGTGCTCCTGACGGGTGATGGCGCGTATGTTCGTATAGTCGTTGTCACTGACAGCAACGATACCGGTAGCATTTTTTTTGTCAAACATCGGTCGTAACGCTTCAGGCGATGAAAACATGATGTGGCGGATCTGCTCTTTGAGTGATTGGGGTAAATGGCCGCGGAACACAAACGGATCGAAGTGGATCGGTTGCGAGCGCCACAGAATTCTGACCTGTTGCGGTGTGACAATCCCTTTGCGCACCGCTTCATCCAGACGGGAGCTGGAAACAAAGGCGGCATCGATTTGATAATTAACCAAGGCCCGGATCGAACGGTCGTGGGAGCCGGTGTAGCTCATACCGCCAAAATAATTCTGAAGGGACGTGTTGATTTTTCTGCTGAATTCATGACGGGGAATCACCGAACCTGAGGTGCTTTTCGGGTCGGTAAATGCGACTTTTGTGCCACGCAGCTCTGAAATGGTCTTGGCGCCATTCTCTGCCAGAGTAACCAGGACCGACTGATAATAGCTGCCCTCCGGAGTAAAAATGCCAGCCTTTCGTGTCAGCGACGCAAAGGCTTCGATCCGGCCATCACGTTGTTTGGCATAAGCATAGGACGCCGGTCCCATGATGGCCAGATCAATATCAGCAGAGAGTAAGCCTTCGATCACCGCCTGGTAGGAACTAACGCGAACCACGTTGACCGGGCGTTCGAGTTTGTCTGCAAGCAAGCGCAATAACGGACACATCTCGTCAATCTGTTGATCGATGTTTTTCTTAGGAATCATGGCAAAGTGCAAAGCGGTGTGATCTGTTGTCTCGGCCTGCAGCAGGCCGTATGGCCACACCAAACCGACCATCAGCAAACACATGCTAAAAAAACCGCGTTTTGTCATGAGATTTCCGTGGTGTCGATTGACAGAGCAGTGTGTCTGACGGTTGATGAACGGGCCAGGCGGGGATGAAACAAGGTCCATTGGGCGCGGCCGTTTTCTTTAGACCAGTACATGGCGACATCGGCTTGTAACAACAGAGTCTGGATATCTTCGGCATGCCTAGGAAATATGGCCACACCAATACTTGGCGTGGTGTGAATCGTTAATTTTTCAAGGTTGGTATAAGGCCGCGACAGGGTATGAACCAGTTTCTCCGTGATCTGAAAGGTGTGTTCATCACGGGTGATGCTGTCGAGTAAGATGACGAATTCATCGCCACCGTAACGGGCGATAATATCGGCTTCGCGCAGGGTGTCGCGCAACCGGTCAGCGACTTTTTTTAACAGCAGGTCGCCAATATGATGGCCGTAGGTGTCATTGATCTCTTTGAAACGATCCATGTCCAGAAACAGCACGGCACAGTGAAGGTTTTTGCGTTTGCCATACTGCAGTTGTTTTTGCCCCAGTTCGATAAATAAGCGCCGATTGTACAGGTTGGTCAGTGGATCACGTGACGCGGCATCGACGGCTTGCTGATGCTCATGCTCAAGCTGATTGATCAACTGGGCATTTTGTTGGTTAGCGATAAGCAGAGCCTTCAGATAATGCTGGTTCTGGTGCGTAACCCATACCAGCCAACTGAACCCGATCAGGCTGAGCAGGGTAACAACACTGAGACTCATCAGTTGTTGTTGCCGCCAGTGGGTGTATTTCTTCAGAATTTCATCCTGATATTGGCCGACGCTGATGGTGAGTGGATAAGCAGACAGATGGCGGTAGCTGGTCAGTGATGAATGGCCGTGATCAAGATAAGATACTGTCTTTGTTTGATTAAACTGACGATCTTTTTCCCAATAGATGTTGGATGACGTGGCGGGGGCAGCCATCAGAGCTCCTTGTTCGATGTGAACCAGTGGCTGTCCGTCGGGGGTTTGAATGCGAATGGTGCCGGTGTGGCCGATCATAACGTCTTGATACAGATTGAGCAGGTAGCCGAGATCCGCTTCAAGAATCATCGTAATCTGACCCAAACGGTTGGTGATAAGAGGGAACAACAGTGGTATCTGCCACGGGGCATCGGGTCTGACCAGTTCTGCATTGAAGACAAATGGCGTGCTTTTACCGTGCTGTTCGCTCATAAGCTCTGAGATTCGGTTCTGCTGCTTGGCAGAATAGGCCCCCGGCGAACTCTGATAAAGCGGTGTGCCGTTCTGGCTGCAAATCAGCATGCGGTTGAAAAAATGCTGCCCTGAAAGCAGTTCAGGAATATGGTTCAGTTCTTCCGTGTTCTGAGTGTCCAGTGCTCTGCGGACAATGCTCTCTAACGGCCGATGTTCGTCGATGGCTTGAGTAAGATTTTTACTGATAATGGAAACCAGGTTGTGTTGTTCCGTGGTGACATGGTCGATCAGAGAGCGCCGATTCGATTGAAGCTGATTGAGGGTCAGAGTCCAGGCTGCCAGCAACAGACACAGCCCGAGAACTCCAGCGGCAACAGGAATGAACGAACAGCCTTTGCCCCACTGGCATGAGCCGGAGTTAGTCGACGATGATGGCCTGGTTATTCCGGTAGAGCGTTGAACCGCCATCTTGTAAAGATAAAGGACAAACGAATCCGGTTTCATAAGATCCTGAATAGTGACGAATCGCCTCATGCAACAGGCTCCTGGAGTCCAGCAATATGTGACCGAAGCGGATGAGGTCCCTGAACGGCCAACCTATAGAAAGAAGATTTTATTCATGTAACCAGGTCTATGTAAGAAGGGGATTAGTACGAGATATTTTGTGTAAAAGATTGAAGAAAAAGGTCAGTGTATTTTATGAAAGCGACCGTATTCAGCATCGGAGATCATAATATGTTCTTCAATCCAGTTCTTCATAAAGGCGAGAACCTCAAGGTTGATTTGGGTCTGACCACTGAGATAGTCGGCATGCAGTTCGCTGATTCGTGTCATAAAGCGGGCATGTTCCTGACAATGCTTTTCATGTTTGGGGAAATGGTGCTCTTCCATCCAGGTTTCTTCAGCGTGAAAATGATAAATCGTGTAATCGATTAATTCATTTAATAACGCACCCAGCGAATCTTTTAGCGTGTCGGATTCAGAATCTTCGTACGCTTTGTTGAACAAAAAGAACAGATGGCGATGGTGATCTTTTTCAGTGTATAGGGCAAGTTTGAAAAACGTAGAATTACGACTTTGATGCGATAAAATGTGTATATTCCCGGTCGGTTCCCAAAATATGGCTGGAAAGCCAGTTTTTCATGAAGGATAACAGCTCTTGAGCCAGAGCTGTGTTACCACTGGTATAGTCTTCACACATTTCTTGAACGCGATTGACGAAATAGTGATGCTCTGCACAGTGTTGTTTGAGTCGCGGATAGTTAAGATTTTTCATCCACACTTCTTCGGCTCTGAAGTGATATTTGGCGTATTCAATTAATTCGACCAGAACCTGACCAAGTTTTTCCTTTTCCAGACGACGGGTAATCTGGTCATGAGTCTTGTTCAGCAGGTCGATGAGGTGCCGGTGATGATCGTCAAATTGGTCAACATTGACAGCAAAATTCTGGTTCCATTCGATGAATGCCATAAATCCTCATAATGTCTGATCATTGATAGCCACAGACAGCCAGTTTAGGGGGATTGTCTGCTGATGACAAGTGTATTTAAGGTGAGAACCCTCGAGGTTCAGCCGAGAACTGCTTTCAAATTTATTGGTAGAAAATAATAAAAATGCAATGCTTGTCAATTGGTCTGCAAAGTCAAACGGTTAGGAGTTCTAGAAATATTATGACGTAGAAACAGGACGTTAAAGTTGAATTTTTATTTGACATTACAAGGATTGTCACTCTAAATAGTACTATATTACTCTTGATACCTTCAGGGAGAAACGACATGATTGACGCCATGAGTAGCGCCATGTCCGGTCTGCAGGCACAGACATTGCGCCTTAATTCCACAGCAAATAATGTTGCGAACAGCGAAACAGAAGGTTATGCCCCATCTCAAGTTACTCTTTCGGAAAACGAGCAGGGTGGTGTGCGGGCACAGTTGCAGAAACCAGTTAATGGAACAGGTGATGCCCAAACGGCCGAAAATCAGACCTCCAAAGTTGATCTGGCTAAAGAGATGGTGGATATGATGCAAACCAAACAATTCTATTCTGCCAACTTGAAAACGGTTTCTGTTGCGGATTCCATGTCAGGAGATCTGCTCGACACATTTGCCTGATCCCAGTTTTCTTACCTCATCTTTTACAGGCCCCTTCATCGTTCGATGGAGGGGCCTTTTTCGGATGTCCTGTCTCACGCGCTTTTCTCAATCAGCACCACCAATTCACTTCAGATTATCACAAATAGTAATCATTAAGCATATAAATATTGGAATATCCAATTTGATTAATTATAAACACTGATGTTATAAAAGAACGAATAATCGAACGAACAATCGATATCCGTCCATCGTGGAAAACATGATGCATATCAGCAACTTTTTATCAGGGAGGAGTTATGACGCAATGTCGTGCCTCTGAGCAACAGAACGATCTGATCGCTATGCGTTTAGCCGGATTGCTTGAATTTATGGCGCAGTCTATGGAATATCCTGATAAAAGCTGGTTAACGTCAGACCATTGGCATTTACTGGTTTCAATTCTCGATGAACTTGGCTGGACCGAAGAGCTCAATGCATTACCGACGGCTGATGATATCCTCTCTGAAGCGGGCTTGACAGCCTTACAGGTAGAATATACCCGCCTGTTCATCAACGCGGTTCCCCATGTGATTGCTCCTCCTTACGGTTCAATCTACACCGACTCTGAAGGCATCCTTTTTGGACCCAGTGCTGAAAAAACCAAAGTGTTTTACCGCCAGCAAGGCTATGACCTGCGTGGCCCTAATGATATTCCGGATCATTTGAATCATGAATTGCGGTTTTTATCCCTCTTGTTAAAAGACGGCAAATTTTGTGAAACTGAGCAATTTCTTGCGGAGTTTTTTCGACCGTGGTTTTGCCTGTTTCGCCAACGTGTCGTTGACGAAAGCCGCCACCCGTATTTTCGAGTCATGATGAAACTGATCCATTTCTTCACGAAGGAGGATGAGGAGCATGTCAATCAAGTTGACCCGGCGTAAGTTTTTACAATCGGCAAGTTGCGCTGCAGCGGCCGTGCCATTGGCGCGAATGGCTCAGGCTGAGGAACCTTTTGTGCGCAAGCCTTATACCGCACCCGGCAGTTTTGCCGGGACCAAGAGCGTCACCGGCGGTATTTGCGGGATGTGTTTCTGGCGTTGTCAGTTAGTCGGCAAGGTCAGAGAAGGTAAATTGGTAAAACTGGAAGGTAATCCGAAGAGCATTGATAATGGGGCAAGCATCTGTGCTCGTGGCAATGCGGGGATTAAGCTGCTATATGATCCGGATCGGTTAAAATATCCGATGAAAAATATCGGCAAGAGGGGCGCTCCGGTATGGAAGCGCATCTCCTGGGAAGAAGCTCTCGATGAATGTGCCTCGCGCATGAATGCGATTATCGATGAGTACGACGAAAGATCGCTGGCCATTTTCCCTCATGGCTCGTCGGCCAAGTATCCCATGGATTATTTTGAATATGTTGTCGGTACGCCGAACAACTCAGAGGCATCATTTTTTCAATGTCGCGGTTCTCGCGATGTCGCTTATATCCAGACTCTCGGCACGCCTGCCGGAGAAGAAGTGGATATGGCCAATGCCAAGGCGATTTTCATGCTTGGCACCCATCTCGGCGAAAACGTGCATGTCTCCCATCTTAAAAAATACCTCAAAGGTTTGGAGCGTGGCGCTAAGCTGATTGTCGTTGACCCACGCTTTTCCGCTTCAGCGGCCAAAGCCGATATCTGGGTACAGATTAAACCGGGTACGGATACGGCACTGTTGCTGGCCATTATGAACTATCTGGTCAAAGAGGAAAAATACGACAAAGAGTATGTCGAGGATTTCGGTTACGGCTTTGACGAGTTTTGCGAAAATATCTCCCATGCCACACTGGACTGGGCCGCTAAAATTTGCGATGTTCCCGCCAGTCAGATCAAAGAAGTGGCCGACATGTTGGCGGCCAACGCACCTAATGTCTCGATTCATCCCGGACGCCATTCCAGTTGGAACGGTAACGATTTTCAACGCGAACGCGGGCTGGGCTGCCTGACCGGGCTTCTTGGTGCCATCGGCGTTAAAGGGGGCTTTGTCAAGCCGAAGAATCCCAAAGTGGGCCGCTGCCGCTGGCCTCATGTGATGAATCCGCATGAAGAGGCACTGCATCATGTGCTGCATAAATATCCCTTTTCACCGCCGGGAACTCCGACGGACCTGATTCGAGAAACTGCGCTGTCGGGCGACCCGTTCCCGATCAAGGGGTTGATTGTCTGGGGGCAGAACCCCATGCAGACCATTCCCGACCCGCAATTGACCATTAAGATGATTGAGCAGATGGATTTTGTCATGGTGTGTGACGTCATGCCGACGGATATCACCATGTATGCTGATATTCTTTTGCCGGAAACCAGCTATCTGGAACGGTATGATTACGTCAAAAAAGGCACCCAATGGGACTACTCTCAGCCGCATCAGCAATATATTTCAGCGCGTGTGCCGCTGGTGTCGCCGACGGCGGCCGATCATGACCGCAAGGATTCGGTCTGGATCACTAATGAGTTGGCCAAACGGATGTATTACGAAGAACATATCCCGGCCAAATCATCCAAAGAGATGGTGGAAACCATTCTTGCCGGAGCTGGGTTGTCGTTGAAACAATTGGAGCAGGAAGACGGCATCCATATTCAGCCGGGTCAGGATCCTTACGACGTGCAATATGACGTTGATTTCCACAACAGTAAAGTTGAGGATGCCGGGTTCCCGGGAACGCCTACTTACATTGAGGTTCCCCAGGCGCCTAAGGGCCATGCACGATTAATTTATGGTCGTGTTCCGGTACATTCCTTTAATCGTACTCAGAACAATGCCTGGCTGCACAATGAAATTCCACAGAATCCGATATGGATTAATGATGAGGTTGCGGCCGCCATGGGCTTGAAAGATGGCGATGAGATCACCTTGGTCAATGAGGTCGGTATTGAGAGCGCCAGTGCGTCTATTCTGAAAACGACACCAGGTATCCGTAAAGACGTCATTTTTACTGCTCATGGTTACGGCAGCCGCAATCCGCAACTGTCTGTTGCTGCCGGGGCCGGTATTGATGACAACGCACTGATCAGCAACCGTTCCGTTGACCCGGAAACAGGCACTCATGGCATGCGCAACAGTTTTGTTCGCATCGTCAAACAGGGAAAAACGTTGGACATTCCCGCCTGAGCTATCGATCATCTTAATTTTTAACATAATGGAGGAATCATGAGTCAGTACGCCATGATTATCGATTTGGAAAAATGCATCGGTTGCCATGCTTGCGCCGTTGCCTGCCGCGCTGAATGGGAAGTGCCCATTGGCAAGGATTCGGAAGATCGTGACCAACAACGCAACTGGGTCAAGCGTTTGGGTCCGGCAAAAACACCGCACGGCATGTCTTATACCTACTATCCGGGGTTGTGCAACCACTGTAATGAACCGTCTTGCGTTGAAGCCTGTCCGTATGACATAGAATCGCGCACATTTGTCGATAAAAAGACCGGCAAAAAAGTGACCATGGATGTCGCGGCAACTTGGAAAGATCCGTTTAACGGCACGGTGCAGATCAACAAAGAGGGCTGTTGGGGATGTGGGGCCTGTGCGGATGCCTGTCCTTACGGCGCACGCTATGTCAACGAAGAGGGTGATGAGCCCAAGGCCGACAAGTGTACGTTCTGCGTTGAACGATTGGCAGTAGGCAAACAGCCGGCTTGTGTTCAAACCTGTCTGGCCGGGGCACGGATCTTCGGTGACCTGTCCGATCCCAATTCCGAAGTGTCAAAATACGTTAAAAAAGGCGCTGTTGGTTTGGAATCATCGGCGGTCAAAATTGGTCCGAACGTGCGTTATTTCGGCAACAAGCGGGATATGTCTCTGCTGACAACAACCTGCACACCGCTGACTATGCCGGTGGCCGATGTCAACATGCGCCGTCTGTTGATGGGACGTCTGGCAAAATCGACGTTTAAAGGGGTCAAGAACTTCGCTTTGATCGGAATGGCTGGAAGTCTCTTGATCAAGGATTCAGAACAAGATCAGGATTCGCAGGAATAGAATTTCTTACGCAGACTGAAAAAAAGGCGAGTCGGAGTTTTCCGGCTCGCCTTTTGTCGTCTCATTTGTATGAACGTTTATATGGTCAGCACGGGTGGATGAGGGCCGCCAGTGTCGCTGACTTTGAATTTCTTCAGCATCTCGCGCATCTGAGCCGCCTGACTGGACAATTCTTCCGCTGCAGCGGCGCTTTCTTCCGCTGTGGCCGTATTCTGCTGAGTCACTTGATCAATCTGTGACAAACCCACTGTAACCTGTTCGATGCCCTGGGCCTGCTCATTACTGGCAATGGCGATTTCTTCGAGCAATGTTGAAACTTTCGTCGTGCCTGACATGATCTCTTTCAAGGCCTCAGAGGTCTGCTGAGCAATCTGCGAACCGCGTTCGGTGAGTGATGTCGACCCTTCAATCATCTCAGCGGTTTCTTTGGCCGCTTTAGCACTACGAGCAGCCAGGTTACGCACTTCTTCGGCAACGACGGCAAACCCTTTACCATGCTGACCGGCGCGGGCAGCTTCAACTGCTGCGTTTAAGGCCAATAAGTTGGTCTGGAAGGCGATTTCATCGATTACTTTAATGATTTTAGAAATGTTCTGACTCGATTCATTGATCGCACCCATGGCTGAAACCATCTCATCCATTTGCGTGTCACCGTTTTCAGCCGATTTCTGCGCATCACTGGCCAACAGGCTGGCAGCATTGGCATGTTCGGCACTATCCTTAACCTTACCGGACATTTCGTTCATCGATGCGGTGACTTCTTCTAACGAACTTGCCGATTCCGTGGCACCCTGAGACAGTGCCTGGCTGGCATCAGACACCTCACCGGAGCCGGCAGCGATCTGTTCACCAGCGGTTTGAATGCCGCCAACCATCTCCCGTAACCCTTCCAACATGGTTTTTAAGGCATGGCCGAGTTTATCGTTGGGCGAGGAGATGGACACCTCTTGTGTCAGGTCTCCTTCGGCGATGGCTTCAGCCAGTTCGCTGCGTGATTGCAGGCTGTGAGCCATGCCGATCAGAACTGATCCCAGCTCGGTAATCTCATCTCGCGCCTGATAGGCTTTACATTCGCGGCAATCCTGATGAGTGCCGTCGGTGAGATGCTTACACACCGGATTGGCGCCAAACGAACCGGTATTCACCCAGCAATGGCCCTCTTTGCCGTAAGAGGGGCAGTCTTTTTGACCGCAGCTGAACATTTGAGAACAGTTGATGGCATCGCCCAGCGGCAGATCCTGATCACTGGTATCGCCTTTACCATACTTTTCAACAACGGAAAATGCGCGATGGAGAGGTTTGGTGATACTGCGTGAAATAAAGTAGCCTAACGATAAACCGAGAATCAGGGCAATCATACCTAGGGCAATGATCTTTTTGCGTGTCATGACCGCAGTGCTGATCATCACGGTGTCAGACATAATATTGGCCTGCACGACCTTATTCATGTCATGCATCAGGTGTTGCACGTCAGCGAGATGTTGTTGGGTCTCTTTACTGAAGATAAGCTGTGCCTCTTTCTGGCCGGAAAGAGCATCGGAAGCCAGTGTTTCGGCTTGGCGCAACAACACGCGGGTTTGATACAACGTGGGGGTGATCTCGTCATTGAACAAGGCAATCGCCTGCGGCTTGTTCCCTTGGCGAAGCAGCTCGGCAATGGCTTCACCACTATGATGCAATTGTTGGTGGGGGACTTTTAGGGCTTCGAGCAGTTTGCCGATTTCAGGGTGATTGCGCCCGGTCTCTTCGGCTTTCTGACCATAGAGAAATTTGCCGAAGCCGCATTGCGTCGGATCAAACTGAACCTTGAGATCTTTATCTCCGCTAATGATTGCCTGTTGCACCTTATTAACCCAGGAAACATGGTCCATCTCTTTTGCCGTGAGAAATTGCGGCAATTGCGCATCGGCGGCTTTGAAAACCTGTTTGATTTTTTGTGCGGATTCGTGCAGATGCTGATGCGGCAGTTCAATCTTTTTCAGGTCCTCTTTCAGTGCCGGAACAAGAGTTGCCGCTTCCTGACGTCCCGGGCCATACAACCATTTCCCCAAGGCGCATTGCGTATGGTCGAGTTGAACGGTCAGTTCGTCGACTTGAGGATCGGTAAGAAACAGGGATACCTGTTTTGACCAGTTAAGATGGTCGACTTCACGCGCCAGCAATTCACCACGCAAACGGTTGCCAGCAGCCATCTCTTCGCCATTATGGACAGTTGTCGATAACCCACTGATGCTGATGACAACAGATAGTGCAAGCAGCAATAGCAATAAGCCGATGAGAAGGAGCAATTTGGTATCAATTTTCAATTTTCTAAACATAGTGTAATCTCCGTCATCCTTTTAAAGGCTCCCTTCAGCCATTTTTAAGGCTAATAGCTTTTAACATTAGATTGTGGTGTATGTATAGGATAAATCGATAAAAAAATGAAGCTAAGAATAATTAGATCTAAGCAAAATGAGATAGGGGAGTTACCATATATGGTGCCGCGGTTTTTCGTGTCACCGAATAAGCTTGGATGGAAAGGGATTTTCAGTAAGAGTTTCGGTGGGGTAATCAGTGCCCCGTGCGGTTAGCTCAATCGTCCAAATCTGGCACTTGTGCTATATCGTTCAGAACGCAAAAAGCCAGACCCTTTATCGGGTCCGGCCTTGAATCATTGCTCTATGGGAATGGATCATTTGGTCTCAGATGCCAGATTTCTAAACATGAGACCGTGGAACATCTCAAGGTAACGTCGCGTCTCTTCGCGTTCGAGATTGGACACGTATTTCCAGAAGCCATACACCCGGGACAGAGTCAGCAAGCGTCGGGCATACAACGACCATGTGTAGTTTTCTTCGACTCTGGTGATACAGGCATCAGAGATCACCTTCCAATATTGGGGATGGTTAGCGGCACGTTCAAAAAAGGTGCAGATCTTTTCAGCCATCTCTTCATTGTCGTTAGGGTCAATGTGGAAACCGCTTTTGCCATCGACAATGATCTCAAGAGGTCCACCATATTGGGTGGCAAAAATGGGCAGCCCGGTGGCCATGGCTTCAATGACGGTCAGGCCAAAAGCTTCAAATAACGCCGGTTGGACAAAAACGCCTTTTTGGTCGGCGATGTAACGATAGAGTTCTCCGGCTTTGTTTTTCTGCAGATGTTTGCCGAGCCAGCGCACTTGTCCATCCAATTGGTATTCGTCGAACAGACGGTGCATGGTTTCTATCTGATAGCGTTCTTCAGCATCGGAAGAGTGGTCGACATGAATACTGCCGGCGACAACCAGCAGATTCGCCTGTTCGCGCAGTCGCTCTGATTTGGCATAACATTCGACCAGTCCGGTAATGTTTTTGACCTTATCGAGTCGGGCCATGGTGAAGATCAGTGGTTTGTCCTTGTCGTCCAGCAGGCCGCGCGATCCTTCCATGTGGTCACCGTAGATGAGTTCATGCAATTCGTCATGAAGTTCGGTCAGGCGATTGTCCTCATCATAATAAGGGAAATAAACACGATCATCGGCCCCAGGAGAGACAATGTTGAATTTGGGGTCATAAATGTTGATGCCATTGATAACGCGATACAGTGCCGGCATGGTAAAGGAACTGTAACTTTCGTACTGACCGAGACTTTCCTCAGTACCGGCGATCTCCTGATAGGTACTGGTAATGATAAAATCTGCGGCGTTCATGCTGACCAGGTCGGCGGTGAACTGAGTTTGGAAGTTGTATTCGGGGTTTTCCTTCCAGTACAGGCCGCTGAACAGATATTTGGCTTTTTCCAAGGCGTGGGCAATGGTGCACTGGGTGACGCGCAGACGACGCGACAGTAAGAACGACACCAGATTACCGTCGGAATAGTTGCCGATGATCAAGTCCGGCCTGGCGCCGATGGTTTCAAGCAGTTTGCGTTCCGATTCACGGCTGAAGCGCTCCAGGTGAGGCCAGATCTTAAATCGGGAGATCCAGTCGTTGATCACTTCTCCCTGATCATTGCGGAACGGCACCCGAACAATGGTGGCATTGGAAGTGCCGGCAATCTGTTCTTCGGGCTGATTGCAGGAGGTGTCACCACAATGGGGAATCAAACGGGTTAAAACGACAATGCTCGGTTCAATATCCAACCCCTGCCGGTAAATCTGTTCTTTCATCTCTTTTTCAAGCGCGCGAACCTGATCGAGAATATAGACGACCTGACCGCCGGTATCGGGCAGGCCAAGAACGTTTTCCTGGCCAAAATAACCATGGGGCGACACCACAACAATGCTGAAAATCATCGGAATACGGCCGAGAAATTTTTCAAGATTCTGCGGATCGGGGGCTTCAAGAATATCCATCAGCATGTGAAACATCTCGAGGATATCTTCGAGGGTGCGACCCCAGCCGGGCTGAAAACCATAGGACATCATGGTGGGAGCGACGTCATCCCAGCAGGTGTCTTCATCACAGTTTTTCAGAAACTTAACCCCTTTGCGTAGGGCGGCCTGCAAACCAGGAACATCCTCAATCATGCCATTGAGCATCAACTGGGTGCTACGGTGCTGGTGGACACGCAAGAAGTCGAGAATTTTGCGGCTGCCTTCGCGCTTTTCAACAAACAGCTTACTCGACAGATGACGGTTGAGAAATTCGACCCCGCGACCGATGGAGCGGGCTTCCTGAAGTTTAGGAAACTCACGGTTGAACGGCGTCATATCGAGTTCGAGCAAATACTCATCAGAAGGTGCTTCATAGCCGACCAGGCGCTCTTTAAATTCCAGATATTCCGAGACATCGATCTCGTCAATCTCAATCTCCTCGCTGTGCAGTCGGTAGTAGTTCCAATGGCCGATGGTACTGCGTGCCGCCAGATAGATCCACGGCTCGTTTTTAGAGGCTTCCTGAAGTGAGCAGAACAAATCTTCAACCGCACTGTCTTTAAGGAGTTGTCCTTGTTCCGTCTGGATAAACAGGTCAAAAAGTTGATGCAAATCGCTGCGCAGCAAAAAAGGAGAGTCTTCATGGGTGTAGAATTGCTGGCACAACAGATAGAGTGTGCGGCGGTGTTCGCTAAACAGTGTTTTCAATTCAGTGATCATGAGGTCTGCTCCAGTTGTTCGAGAAAGCCATAATGGTCCATTCCTTCCAGAATACCGTCAGCGTAGGTTTTCTCAGCAAAGTAGACGGCATGTTTGCCGTGCAGTTTATTCAGTTCTTTACTGTAGTTCCCGACAACCACACCAAGAGTGTTGCCGTTGAGCATCTCTTCATCATTGCCGGAGTCACCGGCAACAATAATATCTTCCGGTTCAATGCCCCACCGCATGGCAAGAAAGCGCACCGCATGGCCTTTTGAGGCGCGGATGGGGATGATATCGAGAAATTGTCCGTGCGACATGATCACTTTGGCGTGCAGATTTTTTTGACGCAAGATGCGCCGCAGCTCGCCGGCGGTGGGTGATTTTTTAGGGTCGTAAAAATAGCTGATTTTATAAGTGCGTTGCGCTGCCTTTTCCTGCGTGACAATGCCGGGCAGGGGAGTGATCAAATCACGGATTTTTTCCGGCTCCCATTGATAAGAGATGTGCTTGGCCCAGCTTTCATCGAGCTGCAATTCCGCTCCTTTGTAATGTACCTCCGTACCGACGGATGAAATAAACACTTCGGGCTCCGGAATGTTCCATTCTTTAAGCACAGAACGGGCACTTTCAATGCGCCGTCCGGTGGCCACGGCAAAACCGAGCTCACCCTGATGTTTTTTGAGTACCTCAACAAGACGTTCAGTCGCCCCTTCATGGCCGAGAAGGGTGTTGTCGATATCGGCGATAAGGAATTTTTTTGCGGTAGGGATCTGGGTCCGTTTTGCTTCAAAAAATCGATTCACGCGTCTGAGCCTCAATTTCTTTTTAAGGGTCGTGAGATATTTTCGAACATGACTGTCCCAGGAGTAATGCTTTTTGACCCCCTTGATGCCATTACCGGCGTAGCGCTTCCATTGTTCCGGATCATCAAGAACACGCAGCAACGCCTGGGTGATGTCCTCTTCATCTAACGGGTCGACCAACATGCCATTGTGGCAGTTGGCAATGATGTCACGCGGTCCGCCATCGTTGGTGGCAATGATCGGCAGGCCGCTGGCAGCCGCTTCGATCAAGGTCAGACCAAAAGGCTCTGTCAGAGCGGGATTGATGAACACTCCGTGCAATCGTGCTGCGAGTCGGTAAAACTCGGGGATGTCATCCGGATCATGATGTTTGGGATAACACGCTTTGCCGTATAAGTCGTAGGTGTCAATGTTGAGAAGCAACTCCTGCAACACTTTACGTGCGCCACGGTCCATGCGGCGAATATCGTCGCGGTTTCCGGCAATAATCACCAGGTTAGCCAGCTCCTGCAATCGTTCGCTTTTGCCGTAAGCATGCACCAGCGATTGGATGTTTTTACGCTCATCCGCACGGGAAATTGCCAGGATGCAGGGTTTGGCCGGTTCGGCGAGAAAATGTTTGAGCTGGTTGATAATCGCCGGGTAGCGACCACGCCGTTTGGCGGGATAAAAACGCTCCAGATCAACACCGGGAGGAATGACCTGCATCTGTTTGATGCGGTAATTTTCGTAACTGGAATATTGCCGTTTGATCTCCTGGTGGGTGCTGGCAATCACCATCAAGGCATTGTCCAACGCCACTTCCTCAGCTTCGGTGCGTCGTGAAATTTCATACTTTTTTTCGACGGTAGCTTCGTCCATGCCGTTGGCCATCAGCAGGCGTTTTTTCTCGCGCCCCAGTGAATGCCCGGTAAACACCAGGGGCACGCCCATCAGATTGGCGAGATGCGCACCGACGTAACCAGCATCGGCATAATGGGCATGAATCACATCCGGAACTCGGCGCTGGCGACGGAAGTGTTTAATGGCATTATCAATGTACACATCGAGATGCGGCCAGAGACTCTCTTTGCGAATATAGCGTTTCGGGCCGCAGGGGAAACGGACGATCCGGGCATGATCGTTGAGGTCTTCTTCACTTTGTTGATAATCGTCTGCAACACGTTCATCGAAAATCTGCCGGGTAAACAGCTCCACCGTTTCAATGTCGGTATGTTTGCCAAGAGCCTGAGCCAGTTCGACAACGTATTTGGTCTGACCACCGGTGTCGGCATCACGCCCCAATTCAAGATCGTTGCCGCGGATCAATCCATGAATACTGATGAGAACAACATACAAACCGCGCTTATTGGTCATCGTTTACATTCCATTGCTGTAAAAGAGTGAGATACACCTGCTTGTCATCAAGCAGGGCGCCGCGTTGCTGGCACAGATACGCGGCGAATTGGCCGGCACGCTCAAGAATTGATTGCGTAGGCCAGTTTAACAGCAGGCCGATGATGCAGACGGCACTGAATGCATCACCAGCACCAACGGTGTCGACGACATTGGCGACCGGTGCTGAGGGTTGAAAAAAAACGTTGCCCTGTTGGGCACAATAACTGCCGTTTTCTCCGCAAGTAACAAACAGATGGTCGATGTTGAACGTTTCGGCCAGGTTTTTGATCTGTTCAGGTAACGGTACGTCTGACTGCCTTGCTTCACGCGAGACGATCTCCAGTTCAACATCATTCATTTTGGCCCAACAGCATCGTTTAAGGAGTGCCGTGATCCGTTCCGGGTTCCACCATGGGTCACGCAGGTTGAGATCCACAAAACTGGGTGCCTGGGTGGATGAGAGAAGATGGTTGAGAGTGTTTCTGTTGGTTGTGGAGCGCAAGGCCAGGGTGCCGTGGTAAAGCAGCGGTGTTTGCGGATAGGAAGGATAATGCTGATCCGAGGCGATATGGTCGTAGGCTTGGTTTTCCTCGATCAGATACTGCGGCTGGCCTTGCTGTAGTGAAACAGAGACGCGCCCGGTTGTATGATTGTCATCTCGTTGTACCCCCTGGGTCGCCAGCCCCCAATCGTGCATGGATTGAACAACCTGATCGCCAAGAGTGTCAGTGCCGATACGGCTGATAAATTGCGGGTCAAGGCCAAATCCGGCTAAATGCCAGCAAACATTGAACGGAGCACCTCCAAGAACTGACTGGTCCGGGAAGATGTCGTAGAGAACCTCTCCAAAAATCAGAGGTGTGTTGCCCTGTAGAGACATTTTCACTCCAGTTGGTTAGGAAAAATGACGGTACCCGATACAGTAACACCGGGTTAAGTTACTTGTTTGAAATAGATTGCCTTCGTAGCCGTGTTGTCGCCACTGGTGTATTGCGAAGCGAAAGATGACACCTTTTGCCAAGCATAGTAGCCGCGACGTGAAATTAACAACACCTCGCACATAACTTAGCGGGAAGATTTCGTTTGATGGTATTGTTTAAAATGGAAAAAATAACTTCGATTTTTAAGAAAAGATAGCCATCGTTTTTTTTAATGTCGTGCTCCACTTTAAGCTGCCGATTTTTGGTTCTGAGCCAGCTAAACTCCCCTGTTTCAAAGTTTTTTCCTTTTTGCCCGAAAAGCCTCTTCAGTATTCTCGCCGTACGACTGAATCCACGTGAAAAGTCTGTTGGAGAAAGTTGTAGATCCTTTCTCAACGTTGAGACGGAATATAAGGATAAAAAACGTCTCGATTTTGAACTTGCCGGAATAACGTTTTCTCTTCTAATCCATGTCAATCCTCTTGGTGCTGTTGTAGCAAATGTTCAGACTGTTCATAATTTCGGGGGGAGGTGAGTGTCAAAATGAATAACTACTATAACATGGTCAAGTTGGAATTCAAGTCGGACGATTTACTGGTGACAGTCATGTTTTTAACAGTCAATGGCGCATCCCTGTTCATCCTGACGTATGGTTTTGGTCTGAAACGGCCAACGACTGAGCTGTTTCAAACGGTGGGTTAGTCTTCATCCGGAATATCAATGCCGTAGAGACGTACCTGTTTGTGGTTAGAACCATCGATGACAACTGTCAGGGCATGGTGGCGGTCAATGTTTTCAACAACGATGGACGATGCAGCAAACGAGAACATTGGCAGCAAAACCGCTGCAGTACCCGACAAAGCAATGAAACCGATGGCTGCACTGACACTGAACGGAATACCGCGACCATAGAGCATGATCACACCACCGATAGCGGCCAGCGGAATCCCCGTATAAAGAATCAGCACATCGCTGAATCGCTTGAGGCTGAAATAGAGCAGGATGAAAATCAGCAGCAGGGTGAGGGGCACGACAATCATCAGCCGTTGCCGGGAACACTCAAGGTTCTCGAACTGGCCGCCCCATTCAATCAGGTAGCCGTCGGGTAAGACAATCTCATCTGAGATGCGTGCTCGGGCTTCATCGACAAAGCTGGCAATATCACGGTCGCGGACATTGACCTGCACTTTAAGTAAACGACGCCCCCATTCGCGGTTGATGGTGGAAGGGCGGTCAACCACGCTCAGAGTGGCCAGTTGCTTCAACGGCAACACTGCTCCGGTCCGCGTCGGAATGAGAGTGTTGCCAAGGCGACCGGATCATGGCGTAGCTGGTCGGGAACCCGCAAAACCAGGGGAAAGGAACGTTCACCTCAATCTGCAGGGTGGGTTGGCTGTGATCTGTTCAACGGCCACATCAGTGGCACCGGGGATGGTGGTCATGACGTGCTCCACCTGTTCGCCAAGTTCCACGAACGTCTCAAAATATTCGCTGTAGATCTTAATGCCGACGTCTCCGCGAATGTCGGAGGTCATCTATAAACAGCATAAGGATCAGGTCCAGGGTGGAAAAGATATGTTTGTTGCTCTTACGCACGGTGATGGTTGCTACTCTAATCGGAGCGGTAGCACAAGGGCTTTTTTATCCTGGAGAACGAATGTCCGCGCAGCGGCATGTTTTGAGTCGGGTCAGTGTTGTTTCTTGCGCCATTGCCAGGGCGGGAGCGGATTGTGTTGTGACCACAGTCCGATCTTTTTTTGTTTGGCGTCAATCTGTGCATCCACCCACTCCGAACAGATCTCTTTGCGGTACTGCTTGTTATCCACCCACGCATAACCTTGGGCAACCATTTGTCCATTGATTGAATGGCCAGATGTGAGAGTAAGCAGGGCAATGGCTCGGCCCTGTTCATCCTGACGAATGGTTTTGAGCTGAAACGGCTGGCGGGTGAGCTGTTTCAAACGGTGGGTTGCGGCCACGCCAAAAGGTTGGTCTTCATCTGGAATATCAATGCCGTAGAGACGTACCTGTTTATGGTGAAAACCATCAATCACAACTGTCAGAGTATGGTGGCGGTCAATGTTTTCAACAACGATAGACGATGCAGCAAACGAGAACATTGGCAGCCAAACCGCTGCAATAACAACTAGGATTAGTATCATTTTTTTCAAAATGCGACTCCGTAAAAATAGCCGAAAAACCGTGTGTTTCTTGTCGACTGTTTGGTGGGAATAGTTTGTTGTGTTTTTGTAATGTTGACCTGTCGCGAAAAGCGCCGTAGCATGGTGGTCAAATTGAAACCTGATTAGCGCTAATCGTCAGCCAATCTGAGCCAGCGCTCAGATCGAGGGCTGGTTTGGCATCCCGCAAACAACAGCCGCGGTAGAATACTGGCTAAGTCAAAGCGACGATTAAAACGATACTGCACCTCAGACAGATAACGATGGGCATATTTACCAAACTTGAAGCCATGATAATTTCCATCGATTGACGTCTTCAGATTGCCTAGAATGGTATTGACCCAGTGAAAGCAACCCATTTGAGTGCTTTTGCGCTGCGATCCGACAATTTCAGGTCGATGTCTACAGCCCACGGTTTCAACGGCCCGGAAGCAGGCCAGCCCGTCAGAAACCACGGTCGCTGAAACGTTCAAAAACTGCTGAGCCCAAACTTTTATTTCAGCACGGCTGAACGTTTTAACTGGAGTAAACACTGCTCTCTTTGGATGGCCTTGAGAATTTGTCTCGATGGCCGCGATAAAAGGGATCTTGTTTTCAGATCCCCGTCCGACCTTGCCCCCGGTGCGCTCACCGCCCAGATAGGCATCGTCAATTTCAACACGATCAGCAAGCTTGGTGGTGCTTTCGCGCTCATGCATAACTTGCATGAGCATGAGCATGAGCTTGTGCTTAAGCCGCCAAGCCGTACGGTAACAGACTCCGATCCGGCGCATCAATTCCAAAGTTGAGAGGCTGGTTTTCGTCTGAGTCAGGAAAAACAGCGCTTGAAACCAGATGGTCAGCGGCAATTTAGTTGAGTGAAAGATCGTCCCACCGGTTAATGTCACCTGTTTATGGCAACAGTTGCACTGGAAAATTTTGACTCGACCATGCTTTACTTTGCAATAGCTTTCACTGTGGCAAATTGGGCAAACAAATCCGTTGGGCCAACGGGCTTTTTCGAGAGCTGATTGACATTGCTCTTCGGTTCCGAATTTGCTTAGAAATTCGTTCAGGCTCAAGCCTGCTTGAAACTGTATGCGATTCATCTTCATGGTGACCTCTTTTTTTGGGGTTCCAGAAGATCATAACTCAGGCTCATGACAAATCATGTCACCCCTCGGCTGAAGATTAACGCTAATCAGAAATTGAAAAGGCAACTGAAATCATGAGGTTGAATGTGAAACGACATACTGTGACATGGTTATTGGGGGTGGTGATGACCCTTAGCCTGCTGTCGGGCTGTCACCGCTCTCATCTTTCTGAAGTTTCACCAGACGGGGTGATTGTCGCTTTTGGTGACAGTCTGACTGTCGGGGTTGGCGCCAATCGTTCCGACAGTTACCCCAGCGTGCTGCAACAGCTTACCGGGCGTGAGGTGATCAATGCCGGGATCTCAGGAGAAACGACGGACGAGGGGGCAAAGCGGCTGCCGAAGGTTCTGGCCGATACGGAACCGGAGTTGCTGATTTTGCTTGAAGGCGGCAATGACATTTTGCGCAATCACAACCTGACTCAAACCCGGAATTATCTCGCCACCATGATCGAATATGCCCAGAACCAGGGTGTGCAAGTGGTGTTAATCGCGGTCCCCGAAAAGAATCTGTTTTCTGAACAGGCCCCGCTGTACCGGGAACTGGCGGAAAAGTATCAGGTGGTGTTGATTGATGATATGATCTCTGATCTGTTGCGTACACCATCGTACAAGTCGGACACCATCCACCTCAATGCCCGTGGTTATCGGGTGATGGCCGAAGAGATCTATTCGGTCCTGGAGCGGGAAGGAGCCTTTTAACGGCTGTTCGAAGAGAGTAAAAATGACTTAAGGCCACAGTGCAACGATTTGCACTGTGGCCTTTTTTACTGAGATCAGATGCGGAAATCTTCAGCGATCACTTTGGTCAATTTTTCGATTTTCAGTTTAGCCATGCCGACGCCTGAATCCGACGATAGGACCAGAACCAGGTGAATGTGGGCTTTACCCGGCTGTGATTTTAACGGGTCGCTGCCTTCGTTGAAGCAACAGGCAAAGATATGGGCATGTTCTGATTCGATGTGAACCAGTTGGCCCAGCCCAATGCCCATTTCCATGGTGGCTTTTTGTGCGGTCATCAGCAGATTGTTGGCCAGAACACCAATTTCCTTCATGTTGCCTTTGGCCTCCGAGGTCAGCAGCGCCAGTGATTCGCCGGAGGGTGTGAAAACGCCGACACCGGCAAATCCTTCGACTTGATTGAATTCTTTGAGTTTCTCTTGAACAGTCATGATATTGATCTCCTTGGTTGGGGTGTTAGTGTCCGGTTGGTTACCGGGGATTGTGTCAGGTTGTGGTCCGCATGGGTCCAACGCGACGCTATCGTTAGTTTGTTCATCTTGAGGGGTCTTTTTTTCATCTTCCTGACGCAACGCATCAAGGAGAAGATGACTTAATTTGGTGGTGATACAATGGTGCCGTTGGTGATCGGCGGGTTGCATCTCGATCACCACATCCTTCCAGCTAAAAATGGCATAGGCCGCTTCACCACCATTTTGGCCGTTGCACGTGGCATCAATCAGATCGCCTTGATGAAAATAAAGCTGGCCGATTTTGTCCCCCTGTTTGATCCGCAATGTGCAGCTCTTTTTTTCAAGTTCCATGAGCTGGGCAAAGGTGGGCAGGGTGATCCCCTGGACAAAACCCTGCGCTTTATCTGCCAATGTCTGGCGGATTTTATTCGCCATGACCGAAAGTTCTGTGGGTTTTTCCAGATATTAGACGGAGCCGAATTGACGGATGTGTTTTTCAATATGCGGCGTGCCGAATGCGGTCATTACAATGACCGGTGTCGATGCGAAATGTGTGCTCATGATGGCCAATAATTCAAAGCCATCCATGATCGGCATCTTCAGATCTGTGACCAATAAATCGACAGTCGTGGACTTCAAAACTTCCAACGCCTCTTTACCGTTATGGGCGGTAAAGACCTTGACGTCGTTAAGGCGTGATTTAAGTCCTTCGGTCAGGCTGAGCAGAAATTTCTTTTCATCGTCAACGATGAGGATCTGTTTCATGGGCTCCTCTACGGTTTGAGTTTGACCTCAAAGTAGAGCAACCGCTGTGCCACAACTGTGAATCGCTATTTAGTCCTTTTATAACAGTTAGTTATGGTTTTACTTTGGCGTGTTGGAAAGATAGGGAGATCAAAGTGACCGGGTCAATTTGAACGGGTAGGTCAGATTGAACGGGTGTCGTACTGTTTTAAGCGGCGCTTCAACGTTGATAAAGAGATGCCGAGAACGGTAGCGGTTTGAGTCTGGTTGCCCTGATGGGCATCAAGTACCTGGAGAATGTGGTGCCGGGTCACATCCTCCAGAGGCAGATAGACCGCAGCCGAAGAGGGTGCTGAACTCTCCTGGGTGGTCTGAAGAAGTTGTGAAGGATAGATGGTCCCCTGACGCTGGAAGATGACAGCCCGCTCAATGATGTTTTTCAGTTCACGGACATTGCCCGGCCAATGGTAGTGGCTCAATTGATCGAGTTCCTGTTCGGGGAGAACCATGTGGGTCGCATCAGGGATTTTCTGCAAAAAATGACGGCAAAGATCAGGGATATCCTGTTGTCGTTGGCGTAACGGCGGCACATGAATACGTAAGACATTCAGGCGAAAATAGAGGTCTTCACGAAAACGATTCTCTTTGACCGCCTGCTCAAGATCACGGTTGGTGGCGGCGATAATCCGCACATCTACCGGTTTAACACTGTGGCTGCCCAGTTTCCTGATCTGCCCCTCTTCGAGAACGCTCAGCAATTTGGTTTGCAGGTGTAGAGGCATTTCGCCGATTTCATCAAGCAGCAAGGTGCCGCCATCGGCTATTTCAAAAATCCCTTTACGGGTTTCGGTTGCACCGGTAAACGCTCCTTTGGTGGTGCCGAACAGTTCCGCCTCGATGAGATTTTCCGGCAGGGCTGCACAATTGATGTTGAGAAAACCGTTATCGCTACGTTGACTGTGAAAGTGGATGTATTTGGCGACAACATTCTTTCCAGTGCCGGTTTCTCCGGTAATGATGACCGGCGCCTGACTCTGTGCGGCCCGATGGACAACATCCTGGGTGTCATTTAATCCGCCGTGGCTGATCAGAACGGTATCACTGTGCTCACGATGGCGCTTGTAATGTTGCAGGGCAACGTTTCTTTCCAGCTTCTGGGTGTGAAACATCTGGTCAATGGTCAGACGAAGTTCCTCCAGTTCAAAAGGTTTGGACAGGTAGTCATGCGCTCCGACCTGTATTCCCCTGACGGCATTGTCAAAGCTGGGGTAGGCTGTGATAAAAATGATTTTGACCTGATCGTTGACCTGAAGCAATTGCGGGCAGAAATTGCGTCCTTCACCGTCGGGTAATTTTTGGTCCAACAGGATGATATCCACGTGGTTCTTTTTACAGAACGCCAAACCATCCTGTCCCTTGTGGGCAACGTGAATGGCCAGGTCGGCACTGTGCAGGCCGATTTTCACCGCATCACAGAACAATTCGTCATCATCAATGATCAACAGATTTTTTTTAGCCGAGCAAGGTGTCACTGCAACCCTCCGGAATTGAAATTGACACGGTGGTCCCGATGTTTTCTTCACTGGTGATTTCGATGGTGCAGTTCATCCGCGCCAGCATTTTGCGACAAATAACCAGGCCCAGTCCGGTGCCCTGTGGTTTGAGGGTAAAGAATGGTTTGAACAGATTGTTGAGCTCTTTTTCAGCAATACCGCACCCTGAATCGGTAATATGAATCCAGATAAAACCGTGATTGAGGCGGGTACACAGCTCAATGGTTTTGGGCTCCCTGTTTTCAAGGGCATCGGCAGCATTGGTGAAAATATTTAATAGCACCTGTTGCAAGGGGCGTGGATCGACATAGGCCCATTTGGCCTTAAGGTGAAAATCGGTGTTGATGCAGATCCCCTTGTCTGAGAAGTCAGACCACGCCAAGGAGATAAAGTTGTCCAGGAAATGGGACAGATTGATATGGGACAGATCCGGGGTTTCGTACATGTTGATATTACGTAAGCTTTTCAGCAGAAATTCCACCCGCTTCAGTTCGTCCAGAGAACGGTCGATAAATTCGAGAACCGTGTCATTGGAAAAGTGGCAAAATTATCTTTGAGAACACTCAGGGCCATCTTGGCTGAATTGATCGGATTACCGATTTCATGGCGAATTCCGGAAAAGACATAGCCAAGATTATCCATGGTGTTCACGGCATCAGAGATGGATTCCAGGCGTATCTTTTCCGTGATGTCCTGAATAAACACCCACAAAAAGCGGTTGGCGGAGATTGGGTAAACCGAATAACCCAGTACTTTGTTATAGAATTGAAAAGACGATGAAACGGGCGCACTTAGCGGAAGGTCGTCCGCAAGATCTTTAAACAGGTGTTCTTTGAGGGACAGATAATCCTCAATATTGAGCTGTGGTGTAAGCAGTTTTTCGGCAGCAGGGTTGCAAAAAGCGATTTTTTCATGTTCCAGGTCAAAGACCATTATTCCCAGATTGATGTCTTCAAAAATATCGGCAAAGATGCATACGCCTGGGCAGGCGCCTTTTCCGATCGGACAGATGTCATTTTCGCGACATGGATGATGAGCCATGGTCACTGCTCCTGTCAAAGGCAACACGTGGTTATCGTTGATAGGGCAAGACGCAAAGGGCGTGTGAAAGAAACAGGACGCCAGCCATTGAAGTCAGTGTCTGTTTATCACAGTGATGAGAGAGCTCCACCTATTGAGCAACCCGGCGATCCAGTTGTGGACCCGTGGCTTTGCGTCACCGAATCGCTTCGGTTTTGCCTATATCTTACATGGGTGAGTCTTATGGTGGTGGGGATGTTATAGAGGCTGTTAATTTTTGTCAATATAGATAATACGATTTAACAATGTTGTCGCGGCAAGATTAGAGCATCGTTGAGCTGGCAACCAATATGTTCTGCGACCACCGGACACTTGGCTTTGAGGAGAAAGACAATATTGGCATCTGTGTCGCTGAGTGTCTCGTAATTTCCCTGTCCCTTGGCAAGGATCAGGTCGGCCGTATCGAACGCGTTGCACACTTCCGGTCGGCACTGGAGCAGGTCGGTGCCGGGAGTGTTGTCACCGTTGTCCATGACGCGAACAATTTCTGTTAAACCCGCCTGACGGGCTTCGGCGTACAGTGCGTCGTTGATAATTGGTTTGCCGCGAACCACGACAGTTGTTTTGTGCAACGGCATCTGCTCGATGAGCAGACGATCCAGGACGATTTCGCCGGCATTGTCGGCCAAAAACAGAATCGACTCAGCCGCGTTAATTTCGCGACGCAGCCATTCTACATCACCGACCAGGGGCAGATGCAGGGCGCTATCGATGGCCTGCAGAGCGCGCGCCTCATCCATGGCGTGATACACTCCATGATCAATGCTGTTTCCGGCAATGGATAGCTTTAAAGCCGTCACCAGCGGGTCGACACTCTCTTTCACCTGTTGTTGGAGCTGGGGATAGAGTTGCAGGGCCAGTGTCTGATAACGCCTTTTTTCGTCGGCGTAGGGATCCGGGTGGTCTAATTTCTCACGGATGAGCGCGTGCAGCAGGCGGGCGGTCTGTGGCGGTGTGGCGTCAAAATCGATTTGACTGAGCAGGGACAAGGCCTGACGCAGAACCGTTTCGGTCTGTTGTGGTGTTGCCGCGGTCATGCGCAGCACACTCAGGGTTTGTTCAATAAAACACGGCAAGCAACGGTGAGATGTTTTCATAGCACGGACATCCAATCAAAAAGCCCGGATAAACCCGGGCTTTTTATGAGAACAATCTTGAAATGAAGCCCCATTAAGGGATTTTCAACAGCGTGTTAGAGTAAGGTGTTATTGGCAAAGGACTGTTCCAGGGTCGGCGTCATGGTGCATTGATAACCTTCAAGCCGGGCGACGACCTCTCGTGTATTCGCGTCGATAAAGTCGATATCGGCTTCGATCACCTGACCGCTTTGCTTGACCACCCGACACTGAATGTGGATCGGGGTTGTGCCAAAGGATTCACGGTATTGGCGATAGTGCCCGGCGAACATCGGCAATGAGCCCTGTTTTTTCTCTGCAAAACACCACAAAATCATCATTTGAAAGCTGCTATCAAGGACCATCGGGTCGGTCAACCAGTCATAACGCAAGGGTGACGCCACCCATTGTTGCGGCGAGGGGGCTGATTCGGCAACACCGACGATCCCTTCCGGCCCTTCTCCCGTTATCTGTTGGATTCCTTGGAGAAGCGTGCCGTGGAACAGCTGGCCCGAAGCGTAAATCTGCTGGTGAGATTGAGCCTGATCCCTCTTGACGGAGACCTGTGTTATGGTCGGCGGTGTCAATTCACGAAACGAAGACAGCAGAATATCGCCACTGGCGTGAACCCGCTTGGAGTTGGCCGCAACAATTTGCATGGGGATACGCAACAGGTCCTCTTCGAAGCGGCCCTGTTGATTACGCAACTCCACATCGTATTCTTCGTCTGCTGTCAGGCGAATTCCTTTGAAAATCCGCAGGTTGTCAAAGCCGATAAACTGCATGCCGGGATAATTGTGCATGGCACCATGGGCCATCCATTCAATAATCAACGCCGTTGGTACAACCGCCATGCCATCAATGACATGATCTTGCAGCACGGCCATCGATTGGGGGCTGACCTGAAGCGTCAAGGCCAGCTCTGGATAGCATTCGGTAATCGGGCCGGCACTCAGATCAACCGATGTTTCCGCTTTCTCATCGTCATCATCGCGGGGTGTTTTGCGATCACCGAGGATCACAATCTCAACCTGGCCATCCTGGCGGTTCAGCTCTTGTAACAGATAGCGGGAACCCGCAGCCAGGTCGATTACATCTATGCCCTCATCGGCAAAGATCTTTTTCAGGGCCGGTGTGACCATGCCGCCGTCCCAAGGCCCCCAGTTGATTGCCAGAACGCGACAGTCTGTTTTCTGGCGGGACAGAGCCTGGGCAGTTTTGTTCAGCACCTCATTGGCCATGGCATAATCAACCTGACCAACGCGGCCAAAACGGCCGGTTGACGACGAAAACAGCACAATAAAACGCAACGGATCGCTTTCACTGGCGTGCAACAATGCCTGTAACCCCGCTACTTTGGTGGAATAGACCTGGTCGAATTGATCGAGGGTTTTATCGATAATTTTGCGGTCCGCCAGAACGCCGGCACCGTGAATTATGCCACGGATCGTGCCTTGTTGCCGGGCTTCGTCAAGTGCCTCTGCGACCGCTTTTTCGTCGCGGATATCAAGGGCTTTGTAGATCACTTTGGACCCGGCCTGACGCAATCGGTCGAGGTTGGCCGTCAATTCGCGCTGTTGCAGTACCCGTGTGCATTGCTCATTGAGCTCGCGTGGTTTAAGCGGTGCTTCGGCATGTTCCATCAAGGTTCGTTTGATATCCGCATCCGTGTGCGCTGCCGCCAGCCAGTCGGGCTCGACGTCAGGCAAAGCACTGCGACCAAGCAGCAGCAGGGTCGGCTGCCCACACTGAGCCAGGTGGGTGGCCACCTCAGCCGTTACACCGCGGGCACCGCCACTGATGACAACAATGTCATCGCCTGTCATTTGAATGGAGTCGCTGTCTTCAGGTAGCGGTGTATCGACCAGAACCGGTGTTGTCAGTCCCTCACGGTTGATGCCGATTTCAATCGGACCGATCAAGAGAAGCTCATCAATCAGCGCCGTGCACAGCTCTTTTTCTGTCAAGCCGTCACTGACGTCGATCGCCTTACACGTGAGTTCCGGCCATTCGAGACGGGCGGTTTTGCATAAGCCCGCCAAAGCTCCAGACAATGGATCACGCAATAGACTCTGGCTGCCGAACCCGCATTGGCCATCAAGGCGTGACACGGTGACCAGGCAGGCGCTTTGTTGTGCAGATTGCTTTTTCAGAGCCGGTGCACAACGTTGGACCAGGGAAAAGGCGTCACGGAGAAAGTGACTGTCCGTGCCGATTTCCGGAGCAATGATAACCAAACCGGCAAGTTGATCCGGGACTTCCGTCTGGGTCGGACTGACGATCTTGACCGGATAGCCTTCGCCCTTCAATGTGGTGGCCAGGGTCGGCACCAGAGACGAGCAATCATCGACCAACCACAGCGGAGCATTGGTGCTCAGAGTGTATGGCTGGCGTTGTTGGCCGACCACATCGAGTTGAATCACTTCGCGGCGCACCGTTGCATTCGGATCAGATTCCTTCACGGTCGCAGGCGCGACAGGTTGCGAGCTGACCTGAGACGGGGAGGGAACTGCAGGCGTTTCCGTCGTGACGACCGGGGTCTGCGTTGCCGTTTGCTCCTCAGCGCCGGGAGCCTGTTGGGTCAGCGCTTCAACAATCTGACGCAAGGTTTCCAGACTGCCGAGTTGCTCCGGTTGAACGGCGGGAAGTTCAGGGATCGCTTCCTGCAGCGCAGAGAGGATTTCAACCCTCTTGATCGAATCAATCCCCAAATCGGCATCGAGGCTCATATCCAGTTCGAGCATGTCCTGCGGGTAGCCGGTTTTGTCAGCGACAACGGCAATCAAGGCCTCCTGAACAGACTTGGCTGTTGTGCTGGCGGATGGCGCCGAAGGCGGCGCTTGATTAATCGCAGCAGGTGGTTGTGGTGTATCTGTTGCTCCTAAGGCGTCGACAATCTGACGCAGCGTTTCCAAGCTTCCCAGTTGTTCGGGTTGGACCGCAGGGAGACCGGGGACCGCTTCCTGCAACGCAGACAGGATTTCGACCCGTTTAATCGAATCGATGCCCAGGTCGGCATCGAGACTCATGTCCAGTTCCAGCATCTCCTGGGGATAACCGGTTTTCTCGGCGACAACATCGAGTAGGGCAGCCTGAACATTTGTGGCTGAGCCTGACGCTGCAGGTGGCGCTGCGGCCACGGCTTGTGCAGGCGCGGACAGGTCAACCGCACCCAGGGCTTCGACGATCTGGCGCAATGTTTCCAGGCTGCCGAGTTGCTCCGGTTGAACCGCCGGAAGACCGGGAACCGCTTCCTGCAACGCGGAAAGGATCTCAACCCGTTTAATCGAATCAATGCCCAGGTCGGCATCAAGGCTCATATCGAGTTCCAGCATCTCCTGCGGATAGCCGGTTTTCTCGGCAACAACATCGAGCAGAGCGGTTTGAACATTGGTGTCTGAGCCTGAAGCTGCGGCTGTCGCTGCGGCCACAACTTGCGGCGCGGACAGGTCAACCGCACCCAGGGCTTCGACGATCTGGCGCAACGTTTCCAGGCTGCCGAGTTGTTCCGGCTGAACCGCCGGCAAACCGGGGACCGCTTCCTGCAGGGCAGAAAGGATTTCAACCCGTTTAATCGAATCAATGCCCAGATCAGCATCAAGACTCATATCGAGTTCCAGCATCTCCTGCGGATAACCGGTCTTCTCGGCAACAACATCAAGCAGAGCGTCTTGCACGCTATTGCCCGGTTCAGCGCTTGGCTGGGGCGCGGGCTGAGACACGGGGCGAGCAGCAGAGGGCTGAGGCGCTGTCATGCGTGGTGCTTGAGGGGCCTTGGGTACTGCTGCTGGTGGCGTAGACGGGCGTGTTGCGGCCATCGTCGGTTGTTGCTGATCCATCAGGACGCGCATGGTATCTACGGCAGCGGCCTGACCTTCAAGAAACTTCTGATGGAGTCGGGCGGTATCTTCCTGCATCTGTTGCAGAACGGCCATGTTCTCTTGCAGAGATTTCAATGCCGCAACATCGTCACTGCTGGCATGAGATACGACGGATTGCGTTGTTGGCTGAGCGACTGGTGTCGGTGTCGGAATCTGGTCGGCATCAACGAGATGACGTTTGCTGGCCGGGCGTGCCGGTTTCTCTTTCACGTAGTTGGCCCCGGTCAGTGTTACCGTCATTTTGGCCGGTTTTGGTTCCGGCAATTTCTCCATCCGGGTAACAAACTGGTCATCCCAACGACTCAGGTCAATAGAACAGCCCAACGCGGCCAGTTGCACCAGGGCTTTGGCCAGATCGCCCAAGCCGGAGCGTTTACCGTTGGAGGCGTCCAAGGCAATGGTCTGAACCTCTTTGTCGGCGAGAATCTTTTTCACCATTCCGGTCAGGCGGGCTCCAGGGCCGACTTCGAAGAACGTGGTGAAGCCATCGGCATACATCTGTTCAATCTGGCGGACAAACTTGACTGGACTGGCGATCTGTTCAGCCAGAAGGGTGGTGATCTGTCCCGGTTCCTGAGGGTAGGTCAGAGCGGTTTTATTGGCATAAACGGCGCACTGCGGCACCTGGACGTCAATCTCCTGCAACGCTTTGTGGAACGGTTTGGACGCTGCCGCCACCAATGGGCTGTGGAATGCTGCCGCCACATCGAGAGGTGTGCAACGCATTTTGCGTTGTTTGCACAATGTTTCGGCGCGGGAAATCTCTTCACGCTCTCCAGAAAGGACGCCCTGATTCGGGGTGTTGTGATTGGCCAGCACCAGACACAGATTCTCCTCGCGAATCATCTGTTCGATCTCATCCAAGGGTGCGGAAACGGCCAGCATGGTGCCTTTATCGCTGCCGTCGCCGGCCATCAGGGTGCCGCGCAAGTGAGACAGGCGCAACAGGTCGTCGCTGCCATAGCAGCCGGCCGCACACAGGGCCGTCAATTCACCATAGCTGTGCCCGGCAAACGCCTGAGCTTCAAGGCCGTAATGGTTGCGCAGATAGTTCCAGGCACCAAAGCTGACCGTGCCGATGGCAGGCTGGGCGTGTTGTGTTGCCTGCAAGCGCTGCTCGGCTTGTTGGCGCTGCTCGCTGCTGAACAACGAGTGAGGATAGATCAGGCTGCTCAGGGATGTACCATCGTCGAGGCTCAGTACATCATCACCATCCTGCAGTTGGGCGAGAAGTTGTGGTGCATGGCACGACAGGTCGGCCAGCATCTGCAGGTATTGGGCGCCCTGGCCGGGGAACAGCACGGCGAGTTTTCCCTGTGACGGGCCCTGGCCATACCAGATCCCCTGCGGGGTGCCGTTGAGGGGCGCTTGCGTGGTTAACACCTTTTTCGCTTTGCCGATGACACCAGGCAGATCAGCAGGCTTGTCAACGACAAACAGCAGACGGTGTGGATCGTTTGAATTGAACGCCTGACGGCTTTGCGCTGCCCGACGACGAACAGCATCTTTAGGGGCTGAAGCAAGCTGATCAAGGGCGGTTTCCAATGTGGAACGGTCCTGACCGGATAAGGCAAACAGCAGCGGTGCGTCACTGAAATCGCAGCAGGTCGGCTCGCTCAGGTACTCTTCAAGGACGCAGTGGAAGTTACTGCCGCCGAAGCCGAAAGCACTCACGGCGGCACGCCGCGGATGATTCGGGTTGGCCAGCCAGGGACGGGTGACCGTGTTAACGTAGAACGGACTGTTCCCTTCAGTGATGACGGCTTGCGGCTGCTCCACATTAATGGTGGACGGCAGAATTTTGTGATACAGAGCCAAAGCTGTTTTGATCAGACCGGCGGAACCGGCCGCCGCCTTGGTGTGGCCAATCTGTGATTTCACTGACCCCAGAGCACACCAGGGAGACCCATTGCTTTCGCCGTAGACTTCGCGCAGGGCTTTGATCTCGGTGGCATCACCGACCTTGGTGCCGGTGCCATGTGCTTCGAGAAGGCTGATCGTGCGTGGATCAACCTGGGATTGGCGGTAGGCATCGATCAAGGTGCGTTTTTGTCCGGAAGCACTGGGTTCGTAAATGGCGCCGCCTTTGCCGTCACTGGCTGCGCCGACACCGCGGATAACGGCGTAAATATGATCGTTGTCGCGTTCGGCATCTTCCAAGCGCTTGAGGGCAATCAATCCCAAACCTTCACCGATCAACGTGCCGTCGGACTGGTGATCAAACGGGCGGACCAGATTGGACGGTGACAGCGCCGGGGTTTTGCTGAAACAGGTGTACATGAAGATGTCATTAAACGTGTCAATGCCACCGGTGATGACCATGTCGCTACGCCCGCAGGCCAGTTCCATAGCGGCCATGTGCACGGCGCTCAAAGAGCTGCCACAGGCTGCATCAACGACAGTGTTGGTGCCGCCGAGATCAAATTGCTTGCTGATCCGTCCGGCAACCACGTTACCGAGCAGGCCGGGGAAGGAGTTCTCCTGCCAGGGCACATAGGAGTCCGCAATCCGTTCAACGACCTCCTGAGCAACATCATCAGGGACACCGGCGTCTTTGAGCGCTTTGCGCCATTGGGGATGACCGAGACGGGCACCGAGGGGGATGACCATTTCCAGGGCACCGGTGACACCGAGAAGTACACTGACGCGGTCACGGGCAAAATCGCTTTGCGGATCATAACCGGCATCGCGCAAGGCTTCGCGCGCGGCAATCAGACCAAGCAGTTGTGAGGTGTCAATGGCTTCAAGAATATTCGGCTGAATACTGAATTCCATCGGGTTGAATTCGATGGGATCAAGGAAACCGCCCCGTTTGCCGTAGGTATGATCGGGTGTTTTCGGGTCGGGATCGTAAAGATCCGCTGGGCGCCAGTGGGTTTCCGGAACATCGGTGATGCTGTCAACCGCACCTTTGATGTTGGCCCAGTAAGCGTCTTTGCCGTTGGCCTGAGGAAACAGGCAGCCGATACCGATAATAGCCAGTGGTTTGGCTGCGGTGTTCTTGTTCGTGGTCTGTGTCTGTGCACCCGAATCAGTCACGTAGGCACTCCTTGATCTGTTCAGTGGTTAATGGTGCGGTCAGCAGGTCGGAATCGTTGAGGATAACGCCTTGCCGACGCAGGGTATTGGCCCGAGTCAGTACGGCCGCACCGAAAAGAATGTTGAGATTGACGCAAACCACCCGTCGTTGGTGTGGTTGTTCGAGAAAGCTGCCGCGAACCCATTCGTTGAAGGCTCCCATGGACGGGCCGCACCAGATCTGATAGTCCATTCTGCGGCTCTCTTCGCCGTCGTTTGCCCAATGAGTGGCTTGACCAAGGTAGGAACGGAACACCAACGCCATCAGATGTTTGGGGTCTTGCTCGGCTCGCTGCACCTGGCGCGGGTCACGTTTGAGAAAAAACGCCCGGGTGCTGTTCCAGACCTCGTTGAGCGAAGCACGGAAAAAGGTCTTTTCCAACTTGTCGCGCTCATCGGCTGGTAGCTGGTCAAGACTGGCGTACTGTTTATACAGTTCATACAGTTTGGCGGCGCGCATGGAAAACATGGTGCCACGTTTTAACACCTGGACATCAACGCCCATCTCAAACATATCCGCGGCCGGAGCCATGGCAATATCGGCCTGGCGAGCGTCCGCCAGCATCTGGCGAACAATGTCAGATGTACCGGATTCGCAACACGCCTGGTTAACGGTTCCCGTGACCAGATAAGCTGCGCCCATGGCAATGGCTGCTGCGGCAGCAGTCGGCGTGGCAATGCCGCCGCCCAATCCTATACGTGGTTTGGTGGTGTAGCCGAACTGCTGATGAAGCGCATCGCGCAGTGCGCAGATGGTCGGAAATAACGATAACGCCGGGCGGTTGTCGGTATGGCCGCCGGAGTCTGCTTCGGCGGTCACATCTTCGGCCATGGGAATCAGACGTGCCAGCGCAGCCTGCTCGGCGGTAATGATCTGTTGAGAAACCAGTTCGTCGAGCAACTTCTGTGGTGGCGGCGACAGAAAGTGGCGGGCAACTTCCTCTCGGGATACTTTGGCAATAATTCGGTTCGGCGTGACAATATTTCCCTGATTATCACGATGAATACCATGAAGACGATAACGCACCACAGCCGGACTCAAAGATAAAAAAGCCGAGGCTTCAATAAGATGTACGTTGCGCTTCAGGTAGAGATCAACCAGAGCATTTTCCAGGTCTGGTTCATTGGGGCTGTGGATCAGATTGACCCCAAACGGACCCTCTGGAAGCGCTTGCTGCAGCTGGGTAATCGTAGCATCCACGGTTTCCAGGGGAAGACCTGCTGAACCAAAAAATCCCAGCATGCCATGTCGGCCAAGCTCAATCACCATAGCGGCTGAACTGATGCCCTTAGCCATGGAACCCCCCACCATGGGATAACGGACGCCATGTGTCGCACAAAAACCGACATCGCCGCAGCATTCAAGCGGAAGGGGCAGGGCCAGTCCGGTTAAAGGAGCGCCCAGGGTAGACTGAGGGTCGAAAGTTACCGTGCCCCCGCTGCTTACCCCCTTGTCCGTGACGCAGACCGGTGCGGTTAGTTTCATTAGTGCATCACGCAAGGTCGAAGTGTCCACTGTCGACAGGGATTGTTCTGTAGACGGAATGAGACGACCTAAAGGAGATTGCTCATAAGTCATGATAATCTTAAAACTTTCATCGTGAAATTGATGCGTAAATTTGGAGTCTCTCAGGAAGCATTGCAAAAGGGCAATTATGCCACTTTCCGCCGGTGAAGGCAAAAAAAAACGCCGCCTGAAACAGGCAGCGTTTTTTCATAGATGCAAGAAAATATATTAAGAGAAGAATCGCTTGAGCAGGCCGGCGAAAGCCATACCGTGGCGTGCTTCATCTTTACACATTTCGTGAACAGTGTCGTGAATCGCGTCGAGATTAAGTTCCTTGGCGCGGGTAGCGAGTTTTTTCTTGCCGGCACAAGCACCATGCTCAGCATCAACGCGCATCTGCAGGTTCGTCTTGGTGTCGCCAACCACGACTTCACCAAGCAGTTCAGCGAATTTGGCCGCGTGCTCAGCTTCTTCCCAGGCAATGCGTTTGTATGCTTCGGCAACTTCAGGGTAGCCTTCGCGGTCAGCTTGACGGCTCATGGCCAGATACATACCGACTTCAGTGCACTCGCCGGTAAAGTTGGCGCGCAGCCCTTCGAGGATTTCAGGATCAACATCTTTTGCAACACCAATGCGGTGTTCATCTGCCCAGGCCAAACCATCAGTGCTTTGTTGTTCTTCAAATTTGTCCGCGCCAACACCACATTGAGGACATTTGTCCGGAGCTGTTTCGCCTTCGTGAATGTAACCGCATACTGTACAAACCCATTTTTTCATGTTGGTTATTCTCCTTAAACGTTGTGTTGTTGATTAGAAAACAAAATGGGTTATAAATAACCTTGCGGCCGTTGTCAATTAAAAAAAGAATGATTCTTAAGTAGCCCGATCCATGACAACGATTAATGCAGGGTATGAATCGCACTTTCAGCCGATTTTTTACTGAAAACCCGGCTGAAATCAACCTGAGGGATGTGGAGTGGCGGAAACCCGGCACGGCGGGTGATGTCGGCAATGGCTTCACGCAGATAGGGAAACATCGCGGCGGAACAGTAGTTGTTGGTCAGCAGTTCGAGTTCTGTCTCTTCAAATGTACGATTGAGGTCGAACAGAGCCATTCCTTCAATTTCAATGTGAAAGGGTGCCTTCTCTTCTGAGAAGGTGATGGTCATATAGACGCGCATGCGATTTTTATTGCGCTCATGACGAATTTTGAATTCCGTCTGAACTTTGGTTGACGATTGTTTGCCGTTGAATTTTTCATTGAGAGAAAAATTGAGGCGACGAATACGAAAATCGAGAAATGTAAAATCAGCTATAGGGTCCATCTCTTTTATGTAGCATTTGGCGCGCCTGGAGCGCAACTGAGAATTTTATACGTCGCGCTCAATTGATGTTGTTGCGATGCTGCCAGATGAAGGTTGGAACTGCGACAGATTTTGGCAGGCTGTTGAAAAAAGCCGGAGGAACCCATGGACGGGCGACCAACATCAAGGAGCTGTTTTTTAAGTCCTTGATGTTGTCAGTAAGACGGAAATCGCATTTTCGGCTTGCGCCGCTGAAAAGCCCCCGAATGGGATGTTTTCAACTATCCATGTTAGATGGACACGGAGTCATTGCCCTCCGGTTGAAGATAGATGGCAGGAACCAGGGTTTCGTTGTCATCATGATGGTCGGCGATGTCGGCGCTGCTGTTACATAAGACATGAACAGCCGCCAGCGTCAGGCTGGAAACGGTAACCAGGATCAACAACACTGAGATCAAGTCAAAACCGACATGTTTGAACATACCGGAATCTCGATAAGGTTGCTGGCGAACAGAGTAGGACTTGTGAGGTTTCGGGCTCGGTTGCGTCATCTATTCTCTCATTCCTTTGTCGCTATAATCACACTCAGTTAGGAGGCGCAGCTCGTTTTTTGCTCAAGTGATTAACTTATCGTCCGCTGACAGCCAAAGGATTAGCTGGATGTTGAAAAAAATCCCATTCTGGATTTTTCACCCATGAGAGTGGATGGAATGAGAGCGTCCTGGCAGGCTGTAGGAAAACAGGCTGTGGAGCCCATGGACCGGCGATCAAAATCAAGGACAGGTTTTTGTACGGTTCGTTTTATCGTCCAATTCTGGCCCCTTTTGCTGGTCTACGTATCAAGGACCAGAACAATTCGCGAATAAATTCGCTCCGACAGGGGCACTCCGATGACAAAGTCAAGTGTGTTCGGGTACTGGGCCTGCGGCGGCACGCTTTGTCAGTAGAAAAAATGATTCAGAATTCCATACAAACCGAACCACACAGGACACTGGCACGCACTAATTAAGGTGTTATCCGGCGTGAAATGCTTCAGTTTGTCATCACAGGACTGACACAGAGGACTTTCAACGGCCTGACAGGATTATTTCTTTACAAAAAACACGATTCTGACTAGTCTTACATCCGCTTGAATAGAACCTATGATGAGGATTTATGAACCAGAAAAATATTCGCAATTTTTCCATCATTGCCCATATTGACCACGGCAAATCAACGCTGGCAGACCGTCTTCTTGAGGACACCGGCACCGTCAGTGATCGGGAAAAAACCGACCAGTTTCTCGACAAGATGGACTTGGAGCGTGAGCGGGGGATTACCATCAAGGCTCAGGCGGTTTGCCTGAAATATCGTGCTGACAATGGTGAGGACTATACCCTCAATCTGATCGACACGCCGGGGCATGTCGACTTCACCTATGAAGTGAGCCGTTCCCTGACGGCCTGTGAAGGTGCGCTGCTGGTGGTCGATGCCTCACAGGGCGTTGAAGCCCAGACCCTGGCGAATGTTTATCTTGCTCTGGATGAAGATCTGGAAATCTTTCCTGTTTTGAATAAGGTTGATCTGCCTGGAGCTGATCCGGAACGGGTAAAAGAAGAGATTGAAGATATTATCGGTCTTGATACCAGTGATGCCATCGTTGCCAGCGCTAAAGAGGGCATTGGTATCCATGACATTCTTGAACGAATCGTTCAGCAGGTCCCTGCGCCACAAGGGGATGTTGATGCACCGTTGAAGGCGCTGATTTTTGATTCCTGGTATGACTCGTATCAGGGGGTTGTCGTCATGGTGCGAATTATCGACGGCGAGATCAAGAAAGGCGATAAAATATATCTGATGGCCAGCAAGGGCAGTTACGAAGTGCTCAAAGTCGGCGTATTTTCTCCGGGGGCCGTTGCTCAAAACTCCCTTAAAGCCGGTGAGGTTGGATTTGTGGTCGCCGGGGTCAAGGTTGTTCAAGACGCTAAGGTTGGTGATACCATCACCCATTTTCACAAGCGAGCCGATAGCGCTCTGCCTGGGTTTCAGGAAGTTAAACCGATGGTGTTCTCTGGGCTTTATCCCATCGACACCAGTGAATACGACTTGTTACGTGATGCTCTGGAAAAACTTCAGCTCAACGACGGCTCCATCAGTTATGAGCCGGAGAATTCCGTGGCATTGGGCTTTGGATTCCGTTGCGGCTTTCTCGGTCTTCTGCACATGGAGATCATCCAGGAACGTCTGGAGCGTGAGTTCAATATTGACCTGATCACCACAGCGCCGACGGTTGTTTATCAGGTGACAACGGTTAAAAATGAATTAATCCATGTTGACAGTGCCAACAAGCTGCCTGAGGTGCAGTATATTGACAGGATCGAAGAACCTTTCATTCTGGCGTCGATTCATGTGCCGAACGAGTTTGTCGGTGCGATTCTGGCTCTGTGTGAAGAGAAACGCGGCGTTCAGCGCGAGATCAAATATTTGACCGAAACCCGGGTGATGATCGTTTATGAGCTGCCACTCAACGAGATTGTCATGGATTTTTACGACCGGCTCAAGTCAATCAGTCGCGGCTATGCGTCGCTGGATTACGAACCGCTCGATTACCGCCCCAGTAAGCTGGTGCGCATGAATGTGATGATCAATGGTGACACTGTGGACGCACTGTCGCTGATTGTCCATCATGACAAAGCTCAGGCGCGCGGACGAGAACTGGTTTCTAAAATGAAAGAATTCATTCCGCGTCAACAGTACGTTGTCGCCATCCAGGCGGCGGTTGGTGGTAAAATTATTGCCCGCGAAACGGTTAAGGCGTTGCGTAAAGATGTGACAGCCAAATGCTATGGTGGTGACATCTCTCGTAAACGTAAATTGCTCGAAAAGCAAAAAGAGGGTAAAAAGCGTATGAAGCAGGTCGGCAGTGTTGAATTGCCGCAGGAAGCCTTTTTGGCCATACTTAAAGTAAAAGAATAGGGAATATGACTAAATCACCTGAATTTAAAGAGGAAATCAAGCAGAAAAAACCCTGGTACCGTGAGTACGGTGAAGCTCTGCTCGTTGCAGCGATCCTTGCTTTGATCATCCGGACGTTTGTTGTTCAGGCGTTTAAAATCCCCTCCGGGTCCATGGAAGACACGCTGTTGATCGGCGATCACCTGCTGGTCTGCAAGTTTATTTACGGCACAGACATTCCTTTCACCGACAAGGTGGTTCTTCCGCTGACGGACCCACAGCGCGGCGATGTGATCGTATTTGAATTTCCCGGTGATTTAGAGAAGCCGTGGCTGGAACGGCGTGATTTCATCAAGCGCATTGTCGGTACCCCCGGCGATACCGTTGAAGTGCGTAACAAGCGTGTTTATGTCAACGGTGAGGTGTACGATCTTCCCCAGGAGGTGCATAAGGACTCGTCGTTGATTCTTCCCGGTACCCGCGTTTCTCCCGAGGATCGTCGTGATTTTATGCCTAAACTTGTGGTGCCTCCCGGCCAGTATTTTGTTATGGGGGATAATCGCGATCGATCGTTTGACAGCCGCTTTTGGGGCTTTGTCGATCGTGACCTGATTAAAGGCAAGGCATTTATCAAATATTGGTCGTGGGACGGTGAAGAACACTGGCCCCGATTCAACCGTATCGGTCGCCTGATTGATTAAATCTACCCGGATGCCGAAGTGTTTCTCTGCTTCGGCATCCGTCGTTCTATCTGCATTGCTTTCTCTCCAATTCTATTGAGGTTCCCATGGCTACACCCACGCCAATGATGCGCCAATATCTCGAAATCAAAAGTCAATATCCTGATGCGATCCTGTTTTTCCGCCTCGGTGACTTTTATGAAATGTTTCTGGATGATGCCGTCACAGCTGCGCGGATTCTCGATATCACCCTGACTTCGCGTAACAAAAACTCCGACGATGAAGTACCGCTGTGTGGCGTGCCGTACCACAGTGCTCAACCCTATATTGCCAAGTTGGTTGCCAGTGGCCATAAAGTTGCGGTTTGCGAACAGGTGGAAGATCCGAAATCGGTGAAAGGAATTGTCAAGCGGGAAGTCGTGCGGGTGGTGACACCGGGAATGGTTCTCGAAAGCGACATGTTGACCCCGGATGAGAACAATTACCTTATGGTTCTGGCGCGCTGTTCTCGTTCTTTTGGTGTTGCCGTCGTCGATATTTCAACGGGAGAATTTCGCGTTACCTCGGTTGAGTCGCCAGCGGATCTCGGCCGTGAGATCGACGGCAATCAGCCGCGTGAGATTGTGTTGTGCGAGTGCGATGAAGAGGTGTTGCGTGACGATTTGGCTGGGCATTTTCAGGACAGAATGGTTAATGTGCTGCCGGAATGGGTTTTTGAAAGCGCCGAAGCACAGCAACGGCTTCACCGCTTTTTCCAGTGTGACAGCCTTGATGCCTTTGGCTGCCAACACCTGCCGGCCGCGATCTGTGCCGCCGGCGCAGCGCTGTATTATGTCGAAGAAACCCAGAAAAACACCGCAGAGCATATTCGCACCCTTAAAACCTATCATGTTCAGGATTTCATGGTGCTGGACGAAGCCACTCGGCGCAATCTAGAGCTGACGGCGACACTTATCGATGGTAAGCGCCATGGCTCGCTGTTGGGTGCATTGGATCGCACCGTGACTGCCATGGGTGGGCGTAAATTGCGGCAATGGATCAACCAGCCGCTTATTGATTGTCGGGCCATTGTTCAACGCCATGAGTTGGTCAACGAGCTGGTCGACGCACCGCTGTTGCGCGATGAGCTCGCTCAATGCCTTGATGATGTCTATGATCTTGAACGGCTCAGCGCGCGAATTTCCATGGCCAGTGCTAACGCTAAAGACCTCGTCGCTCTGCGTCATTCGCTGGAACAGTTGCCGACCATTCTTTCCCAGGCCTCCGAACTGCAGTCAACTATGGGGACGGCCTTGTCCGTCGCAATTGATCCACTTGACGATGTCTTGCAGCTGATCTCTGCGACCATTGCTGAAAATCCGCCGTTCGTGTTGCGTGAAGGTGGCTTGATTCGTGATGGTTACCATGAGGAGCTTGATGAATTACGCCTGATCAGCCGTGAAGGTAAGAGCTGGATTATTGGTCTGGAAAAAAAAGAGCGTGAACAGACCGGTATCAACACCCTGAAGGTTCGTTTCAACAAAGTGTTTGGCTACTACATTGATGTGCCGAAAACCCAGATCAGCAAAGTTCCGGAGTCGTATGAACGCAAACAGACTCTGGCCAATTCAGAGCGCTATTTTACGCCTGAGCTCAAAGAGTACGAAGATAAAGTTCTTGGCGCTGAAGAGCGTCTGGTTGCCCTTGAGTACGACTTGTTCCAACAAATTCGTCTCCAGGTTGCCGCCCAAGGGGCGCGGATACAGCAAACCGCCGATGCGTTGGCCCAGCTTGATGTGATGGTGTGTTTTGCCACCGTGGCGCATGAACGCAACTATGTGCAGCCGGTGATGGATCAGGGAACCCGCCTGATGATCGAGGAGGGGCGCCATCCAGTGATTGAAAGTATGAATCTGGGGGAGCGTTTCATCCCTAATGATGTGCAACTTGATACTGAAACTGATCAATTATTAATCATCACCGGACCGAACATGGCCGGTAAATCAACGTTTATGCGGCAAGTGGCGCTGATCACCCTGATGGCTCAGGTCGGCAGTCTGGTGCCGGCAAAATCCGCGCATATTGGTGTCGTTGACCGCATCTTTACCCGTGTTGGCGCTAGTGACAATCTGGCACGCGGTCAGTCCACCTTTATGGTGGAGATGAGCGAGACCGCCAATATCCTCAACCATGCCACACCACGCAGTCTGATTATTCTCGATGAGATCGGTCGCGGCACGTCAACCTTTGATGGTGTCAGTATTGCCTGGGCGGTGGCCGAATATTTGCATGACAACGATCAGGTTGCTGCTAAAACATTATTTGCCACGCACTATCATGAGTTGACCGACCTGGCATTAACACGGGATCGGATTGCCAATTTCAATATTGCGGTTCGCGAATGGAATGACCAGATCGTTTTTTTGCGTAAAATTGTTGCTGGTGGCGCCAGCCATTCTTACGGCATCCAGGTGGCACGTCTGGCCGGCCTGCCTGACGCCGTTATCGGTCGGGCCAAGGAGGTTCTGGCGAATCTCGAAGGTGGTGAATTCTCCACTCAGGGGGAGCCGCGTCTGGCGCGGAGTCGGCAACAACCGCAACAGATCAAGAGCCCGCAGATGTCGTTGTTCAATGCAGATGATGATCCGGTGCGCAAGCAATTGCAGAAAGTGGATGTAAATACACTCAGCCCACTTGAAGCGTTAAACCTGCTTGATGAACTTAAAAAACTGCTTTAGCAGGTCCCGGAACCATCCGAAGAAATAGTAGTATTGCCGTTATTCGTTGCCTTTACGTTGTCTGACAGAGGTTAAATCATTGCTGAGAACGAGCCGTATTTTTCTGATTCTTTTGCTTGTCTTGTTCGCTGTGTCATCAGTGAGCCAAGCCGGTGTGTTACAGGATTATCGTGATGCGCGCTATGCGTATCAGCAGTTGCTCAGGGCACCGCAGAAGCAGCAGTATCGCCACCATTGGGATAAGGTCTTTACCCAGCTCCAACACTTTGTTGATCAGCATCCCGACCACGAAAAAGCTCCCGGAGCGTATTATCTGCTGGGCCAATCCCACGAAAAGCTTTATGAAATTTCCCGAGTGAAAAAAGATGCTCGCGCTGCAGTGGATTATTACCAGAGTCTGGCCCAACGCTATCCTTCAAGCTCTCTGGCGGACGATGCACTGTTTTTCAGTGCTCGTCTGCAATGTGAAGTGCTGGGTGCCGATGACGCAGCACGCAACGATTGCCAGGTGATCCTGCAACGTTATCCTTCAGGAGATATGCACAAGAGAGCCAGGGAGCTGCTGGCCACATTGCCACCGTCCACGATATCTGCTCCAGTCACAGCGCAGCCTCAAGCAACGGTTACGGCAGGACCTCATGTGGTTTCCGCGATTCGCCATTGGCAGGACACTGATCATACTCGTGTGGTTCTCGACCTTGACGGTATCCCGGTTTATCGTGTCAATACTCTGCCTCCGAGTCAAAAAGACAACGCTTCTGCACGGTTATATATCGACCTTTTTCAAACCAATCGCATCCCGGCACTGCCGTCCAACCAAACAATTGGTGGGACCTTGGTAAAAAGTATTCGCATTGGCGAAACGGAAAAACGCACGCGCATCGTTTTCGACCTGGCCCAGCTGACCCGTTACAAAGTGATTACTCTTGCCGGGCCGCCACGCATTGTAATCGATTTGGCGAACCATGCCGGAGCAACGTTGAAAGAGGATGTGCCGCAACTTGAAACTTCGGCTGATGCGGTTCAGAGAGACTCGGGTTCCGATCAGATTTCCCAGGTTTTGCAGCGGGTGCCTGCGGATGAAACCCCACAAATTCATCTGCCGGATGTGGCGGCTAAAACACATGGCAAACTGCGGATTGTGGTGGATGCCGGTCATGGCGGCAAAGACCCCGGTGCGATTGGACCGGGCAAACTGTATGAAAAGGATGTCGTGCTGAAACTGGCCAAAACGCTTGCGCAACGGCTTGAATCATCCTTTCATTGCGAGGTGTTGTTAACTCGTGATCGGGATATCTATATCCCGCTTCTGGAACGGACTGCGTATGCCAATGAAGTCGATGCGGATCTGTTCATCTCTATCCATGCCAATGCCAGCGTCAACAAAAAGGCCTATGGCATCGAAACGTTTTATCTGAATTTTTCTAAGACCGATAAGGCCATGGCGGTTGCCGCCCGGGAAAACGGGATGAGTTTACAAGAGGTCGGAGACCTTGAGCTGATCCTGTTCGACATGATGGCCAACTCAAAAATTAATGAATCAAGCCGTTTAGCCGCAGAGATACAGTCGTCTCTGGTGGGACAGTTGAGCCGAAAATACTCAAATGTTAAAGACCTTGGCGTGCGTCAGGGACCGTTCCATGTGCTACTGGGGGCAACGATGCCTTCGGTTCTGGTTGAAGTGGCATTCATTAGTCATTCACGTGAAGCCAAGCGATTGAACAGCAGAACCTACCGTGAGCGGTCGGCCGAAGCCATCGTTCATGGGGTGCGTCGCTACCTGCAATCACAGAATCTCCTTGCGAAACGAGCCAGTGACTCATGATTACCATTGATAACAGTTCTTTACTGGCGTTCAGTGCTACGAACGACCAGGCCGATTTTGACCGCTATCGCCCCGAATTTCTCAAAGCCTGCATCGAATATCGCGATGTCCATCAGGCGTTGATCAAACATTACCACCGTACCGGTGGCAGTGGCCGTCAGGTGGTCGAAAAGATCACCCAGATGACCGACCTGATGATTGAGGGGATCTTTCGCTTTGTCATTCAGGATTTGGATATTCAGCAACCCTGCACCTTGATCGCTTTGGGTGGTTATGGGCGTTCGGAGATGAACCCGCTGTCGGATATCGACCTGATGTTCTTTTGCCAGGATCCGGATACGCCTTACATGCTGCAACTTTCCGAGAGGATGTTGTATTTGCTGTGGGATCTTGCCTTTGATGTCGGTCATTGTGTGCGCAATGAAAAACAGTGTATTGATATTGCCGGAGATGATCTGACCGCGTGTACGGCGCTGCTTGATTCGCGCTATTTGTGCGGCGATGAACAGCTGTTTGCACATTATGAAAAGAAAGTTTTGCCAGCGGTTATGGGGCGCAACAGCCGCTCTTTTATTCGCGAGAAAATGGCGGAGCATGATAAGCGCATCAAAAAGTACGGCTCTTCCGTTTATATTCTTGAACCGAACATCAAAGAGGGCGAGGGCGGCCTGCGCGACCTGCACACGGCCTTGTGGGTTTCAAAAATCAAGTATAAGGTCTACACCCTGCGCGGCCTGGTAATCAAAGGGGTCATGGGTGAGGCGGAAGAAGAGAAGTTTCTCGAGGCGCTTGACTATCTATGGCGGATTCGTACTGAATTGCATTACTTGTCGTCGCGCAAAAATGATCAGCTCCATTTTGAACAGCAGGAACAGATCGCGTTATTTCTCGGCTATCGGGACAGCAAGCGCGCTCTGGCTGTCGAACAGTTCATGCAGGACTATTATGCCCAGGCGACGCGTGTCGAACACCTGGCTTCGACAATGATTTCACGAGCATCGGATCATGATAGGGAAGAGTCGCGGATCCTCGGCTACTTGCGACGTCGCAATGTCGATGATGGATTCTATGCATTACGCGGTGAGCTCAATGTGACGGAAGATGATTTGTTCGTCAATCAACCCGAACTGATGATGAAGGCCTTCTGGCTGGCGCAGCGTCAGGAATTGAAGCTGAGCTTGAAGTTGAAAACATTGATTCGTGAGAGTCTGCACCTGATCAATGATCGTCTGCGCCGCTCAAGAGCCATGAGCTCAATGTTTCTCGACATTCTGCGTTACAAACGTGGTCTCTACGAAATTCTGTCTCAGATGCATCACCTGCTGTTTCTTAACCAGTTCATTCCTGAGTTTAAGCGGATCTACTGCCGAGTGCAGCATGATGCCTACCATATTTACACCGTGGATACCCATACCCTGTTCGCAATCCGCGAAGTGGAAAAACTGTGGCAAGGTGAATACGCGGAAAAAAAACCGCTGTTGACGCGGCTTGCCGATGAGGTGGAAAAACCGGAGTTATTGATCCTCTCTGTCATGCTGCACGACATCGGCAAAGGGGAAGGGCAGAAGCACAGCGAAAAAGGCGCGGCAATGATTCCAACCATTGCCCGCCGTCTGGGCCTGAACAAGGAAGACAGTCTGCGTCTGCAGTTCTTGGTGATGGAACACCTGCAAATGGCCCACATCTCCCAGCGACGTGATTTACACGACGAACGGATGATTGCCCAGTTTGCCCAGACCATGGAGATGAGTGAAAACCTCAAGATGCTCTACATCCTGACCTTTGCTGACATTAAAGCGGTCGGCCCGGATGTCTGGTCAGAATGGAAAGGTTTTTTGCTGCAAGAGTTGTACGAAAAAACCTACGATGTTATTGAACGGGGTGATTTTTACAAAGAGAAACGTTCTGAGAAAATCCGCAATCGCAAACGCAAGGTGGTTGAATCACTTAAAGATGAGTTTGATCCACGTGCGATTAAAGAGTGTTTGCGCAATTTCTCAACGCGCTATTTGATGACCTATCGCTCCCGCCAGATTGTCGAGCATGTGCGTTTGATCTTGAGTCGTGGTGATGATCCTTTGGCCATGAGTGTTGTTTATAATCGGCAGAGCAGTTATACCGAGGTGATTCTGGTCACTGTTGATATCGCCGGCCTGTTCAGTAAAATCAGCGGGGTCATGGCTGCTAATGGTGTTAATATCCTTGGGGCGCAGATTTTTACCCAGAAAAGCGGTATTGCCGTTGATATTCTTCAGGTGGGGCGCGATGGTAATATTTACGACGATGACCGCAAATGGACGACCATTGAAAAAGACTTGATCTGGTTTTTGCAAGGCCGTGGCGACGTTGACGAACAGGTGGAAAAACGCAAAAGCTCCATCCTCGATTTGTCGCGCCAAGTGCCGACAATTCCACCACGGGTCGATATCGACAACGAGGTTTCAGATGAATACACCGTCGTTGATGTCACAACCATGGACAGAGTGGGGCTGCTTTATCAGATCGCTAATAGCTTGAAAAAAATCGGTATTTACATCGGTGTGTCGAAGATTTCGACCAAGGGTGATCGCGCCGGCGATACTTTTTATGTTCAGGATATTTTTGGTCATAAAATTGTGCAGCCCGAAAAATTGGATGAATTGCGTGAGACCCTGATCATGGACCTGAGTTCTTAAGTGACCCTACTGAGCCTGCTCGACAGCTTTCTCGACTACCTGAGTATTGAACGCGGTTTGTCGGCCAATACCTTGGAATCCTATGCGCGTGATCTGCAGCGTTATATTGGATTTCTCGAGGCGCGCCACATCAACGACGTGACTGCTATTCGTCAGAATGATGTGTTGGATTTTTTTACCGAGCTTAAAGAGCAGGGGATGGGCGTGCGCAGTCGGGCGCGCTTGCTTGCGGCGTTGCGTGGTTTTCATCACTATGCTGTTGACGAGTATCAACTGGCCAACAATCCGGTTGCGCGTTTGACGACACCGAAAATGCTCCAGACACTGCCGGATACACTCAGTCCTGCCGATGTCGATGCTTTGCTGGATATCAACGATAACGGTCAGGCGTTGACCCGCCGCGACATTGCCATGCTGGAATTGCTTTACGCGACAGGCATGCGCGTGTCGGAGCTGGTTGGATTGAAACTGGATGATCTGCATTTGAATAGTGGCTATTTGCGTGTCTTTGGCAAAGGAAGCAAACAGCGCATTATTCCGATCGGAGAGATTGCCATCGACACGTTGAGAGACTACCTCGCCCGGGTGCGTCCCGAGCTGGATCGTCAGCGCAATCTGAGCCCATGTGTTTTTCTCAACCGATCCGGCAAAGGGTTGACACGGCAGGGGTTCTGGAAGATGATTAAGCGCCGCGCCTTGGAGGCCGGTATCACCAAGAATGTGACACCGCACACCTTGCGCCATTCGTTTGCCACCCACCTGTTGGAGAACGGGGCGGATCTTCGGGTTGTGCAGATGCTGCTTGGTCATGTTGACATCTCGACAACACAGATTTACACCCATGTAACCCGTGAGCATGTACGCCATGTTCATCAATCATTTCATCCCCGTAAGTAATTACGGATTATGAGGAGTATATGAAGTATCTGGTTTTACTCGGAGACGGTATGGCGGACGAGCCGTTAGAGGCTCTCGGCGGCAAAACACCTCTGGAGCACGCAGCAACGCCCAACATGGACAAGCTGGCGGCAACGGGTGAAATCGGGTTGGCTGAAACGGTCCCCGATGGGTTTCATCCGGGCAGCGATGTGGCCAATCTCAGCGTGTTTGGCTACGATCCGTCACAGTGTTATACCGGACGCTCGCCGCTGGAAGCGGCAAGTATGCATGTTGAACTTAGCCCGAATGATGTGGCTTTTCGCCTTAATTTGGTCGATATCATGCATCATTACGGAAAATTGTACATGGCGGATTTTGCGGCGGGACATATCTCCACCGAGGAAGCCGGGCAGATCATCGCAACGCTTCAGGAGGAGTTGGGAGATGAGAACTTCGAGTTTTATCCCGGTGTTTCTTATCGCCATTTGATGGTGTGGCGCAACGGTAAAGATCAGATGGAATTTGTTCCGCCCCATGACATCATCAACCAGAGCATTGAAGATAAGATGCCTAAAGGGGATGGTGCTGATGAGCTGATCCACCTGATGAATTCAGCCCAGATGCTTCTCAGTAATCACCCGGTGAATGTACAACGGACCCGCGACGGCAAAGCGCCAGCCAACTCCATCTGGTTGTGGGGCCACGGCAAAGCCCCGCAAATGGAGACCTATCAGGTTAAATTTGGGCTGAGCGGTGCAGTGATCTCTGCTGTTGACCTGATCAAAGGGATCGGTATTTATGCTGGTCTGGAAATTATTGATGTGCCGGGTGCCACAGGTTACATCGACACCAATTATCAGGGCAAAGCGCAAGCCGCTCTTGACGCATTGCAACGCCACGACTTTGTCTATCTTCATGTCGAAGCACCGGATGAAGCCGGGCATTCCGGCGATTTAGAGGAAAAAATCAGGGCCATCGAACTTTTTGATGAACTGGTGGTCGGCACGATCATTAATCAGGCCGAGCAATTAGGCGATTTTCGTATGCTGGTGTTACCGGATCATCCGACCCCAGTCGAATTGCGCACCCATACGCCGGATCCGGTGCCGTATATTTTGTATGCGTCTGACGGGTCGCTGGCGGGATCAGGTGAGCGTTGTTACAACGAAAAGGCCGCCAAACAGAGTGGTGTTTATGTGCAGGAAGGACACCAATTGCTGACGAAAATGATTCAGCGGAGTTGATCTTTCATGACTGAGGAACGCACCGTGTCAACCTGGCGTTTGATCGCTGCAAATAAAATGGCCATGGCCGGAGCCGCAATGGTTCTGGCCATGTTTGTTTTGGCCATCGTTGCACCATTGATCTGCAAGGATCCCGGAGCTGTTGACATCTCCCGTCAACTCCAGTCTCCGGGTTTTGATGCCTGGCTGGGGACAGATGATCTTGGCCGCGATGTCTTTTCGCGCATCGCTTATGGCGCACGCATTTCGTTGTTGGTTGGCTTTGTTGCCGTCGGCATTGCCACGGTGATCGGCATTTTTCTCGGTGCTGTGGCCGGTTATTACGGTGGTTGGATTGACACTCTGGTGATGCGTTTTGTCGATATCATGTTGTGTTTCCCGTCGTTTTTTCTCATCCTGGCGGTAATCGCCTTTCTCGAGCCGTCGATTTGGAATATCATGATTATCATCGGCCTGACCGGTTGGATGGGGGTTGCCCGCCTGGTGCGTGCTGAATTCATGTCGCTGCGTCACCGCGATTTTGTGTTGGCCATCCGTTCCCTCGGTGCCAGTGATCGACGCATTATTTTTCGGCATATTTTGCCGAATGCCTTATCGCCTGTGCTGGTTTCAGCGGCTTTAGGGGTGGCCGGAGCCATCCTGACCGAGAGTGCCTTATCGTTTCTCGGTATTGGTGTACAACCACCGACCCCATCGTGGGGCAATATGCTGATTGCCGGTAAGCAGACGTTAGGAACGGCCTGGTGGTTGTCGTTTTTTCCCGGTGTGGCGATTCTGATTACCGTGCTTGGTTACAATTTGTTGGGGGAAGGGTTGCGTGACGCCCTCGATCCGCGTTTGAAAAAATAGGGTGTCATGTCTGTTGAGCGCAATGCGCCATGCCCTTGTGGCAGTGGTCAAAAATATAAAAAATGTTGTCTTAATAATGGGAGAACGACCACCCGATTGAGCGGAACGAGTCCGTCTGAACTTGTCACTAAACGGGTTGAAGCGTTTTCTCACAACGATTTCGGGTTTATTTTCGACACCTATCACCCTGATTCCAATTTCCGCCTGCAATTTTCATCGCGTGCCGCGTATATTCAATATGGCCAATCAACCCTTAATGATGATTATCGGATTCGCTCCTGTCAGATTTTGACTGAGCGCGATGTTGATGAGAGTGTGGCTCAAGTGTTGTTTTTGTTGACCGTCGACTATCAGGGACAGCAGCAGCAATATTTCGAATTGTCTGAATTTCACCGTTGTCGCGGGCAATGGTATTATCTGCAGAGCCACCGTTTGGAACGCCACGAATTCAGTGGTGGACTTGAAGAAATGACCTGTGAAAAGATGCTTGAACAGGGAATCTGTTTTTAACCGGCAGTTCCCCAAGGCATTGTTGCACTCGTAACATTTTCTGCTGAACCTGGCACCCCATTCAATGGAGGAAACACCATGACTCAACGAAGCCAATGGGCCTCCCGTCTCGGTTTTATTCTCGCGGCCTCGGGCAGTTCCATCGGGTTGGGCAACATCTGGAAGTTTCCTTATGTTGCCGGACAAAATGGTGGTGGAGCTTTTGTTCTGGTTTATCTGGTTTCGATCCTCCTGGTCGGTATTCCAATCATGATGGCGGAGTTTCTTCTCGGTCGGGAAGGTGGAAAGGATGCTATAGGCTCTTTTGCCCGCCTTGCTGGTAAAAACAGCCCGTGGTGCCTGGTGGGCTGGACCAGTGTCATCGCCGCATTTATCCTGTTGTCCTTTTACGCTGTGGTTGCGGGTTGGTGTTTTGATTATGTTGTGAAATCTGCAGCCGGAACGTTGCAGCACGCATCCCCGGAACAAATCAGCGCTCTGTTCAGTGACCTTCTTTCGTCTCCAGGCCAGATGATATTCTGGCAGGCCTGTTTTCTGATGGCCACTGCGGCCATCGTTTCGTGTGGCATTCAGCATGGTATTGAGCGCTGGAGCAAAATTCTTATGCCGTTGTTGTTTCTATTGCTGCTGTATCTGTTTGTTCATGGCCTGTTTTCCGGTGGAGCAGGGCGTGCGGCCCAGTTTCTGTTTTCTGCGGATTTCTCTTTGTTGACCCCTCAAAGTCTACTTGCGGCAGTTGGCCATTCCTTCTTTACCTTATCTCTGGGTGCTGGTGTGATGATCACTTATGGCTCCTATCTGGATCGACAGGCCGATCTGTTCAGTATGGCGATAAAGGTTTCAGCACTGGATACCATGGTGGCGTTGCTGGCTGGTATGGCCATTTTCCCGGTGGTTTTTTCAGCGGGTCTTGATCCTGGTGCCGGGCCAGGGCTGGTTTTTCAGACCATTCCCATTGTCTTCTCCTCGGCACCGATGGGCTGGTTGCTGGCTGTTGTCTTCTTTTTATTATTGGCTTTTGCAGCGCTGTCTTCGTCAATTTCCATGCTGGAGGTCTCTGTTGCCTGGCTGGTCGATGAGAAACAGTGGTCACGTTTTAAGTCCACGACACTGCTTTCCTGTGGCGCTTTTTTTCTGGGGTTACCGTCGTTGTTTTCATTCAACCTGTGGCACGAAGTGACTTTTTTCGGCTCACTGACGTTTTTTGATCTCTGTGACAAGCTGGTCACCTCCTACATGCTGCCCCTGGGAGGGATGGCTGTGGCGGTGTACAGTGGCTGGTTCCTGAAACGTACGGCCTGTGAATGTCGTCAGAGTATGTGCTGCACGCAATCCTGGATTTATCCGCTATGGTCTATTCTGATCCGCTTTGTTGCACCGGTTGCCGTGGCTTTTGTCTTTATCCAACAATTAGGAGTGATTTAAAGTAATGCCAGAGTTGCCGGAAGTGGAAACTGTGTGTGCTGGATTACACGATCTTGTCGTTGGCCGGCAGATTGTTGATGTACGTGTTTATGAGTCACGCCTGCGCTATCCGGTGCCGACGGAATTGGCTGATGTCCTGTCTGGGGAAACGGTTGTTTCTCTTAGACGGCGAGCCAAATATCTTTTAATGGACATTGGGCCGCAAGTGGTCATCCTCCATTTGGGGATGAGTGGCAGTCTGCGCTGGGTTTCTGATGGTCAGACACCGCAAAAGCATGATCATGTTGATATCGTTTTTTCTGGCGGCTGTTTACGTTTTCATGATCCCCGCCGTTTCGGTCTGATTGTTCTTGCTCCGCCTCCCGTGGAACAACATCGTTTATTGGCGCACCTTGGACCGGAACCATTGTCTGACGACTTTGATGGCCAATGGCTTTTTGAAAAAAGTCGTGGCCGAAGAATCGCGATCAAATCTTTGTTGATGGAGAACAGGGTTGTTGTTGGTGTGGGCAATATTTATGCGAACGAGTCCTTGTTTCTCAGTGGCATGGCCCCGAAAAAAACGTCAGGAGAGCTCACGGATCAACAGTGCGTGATCCTGGTCGATAAGATCAAAAAAGTTTTGGCCGCAGCAATCAAGGCGGGTGGGACAACGCTGCAGGATTTTGTCAATGGACACGGGCAGCCGGGATATTTCCAGCAGAAGCTTTATGTCTATGGTCGTGATGAACAACCGTGTTTGATCTGTGGAACAATGATTGAGCGTTGCCGCATCGGCCAACGCTCAACGTTTTATTGTCCTGAGTGTCAAAGATTAGAATGAGGTCGGATAAAGAGGAAAAGCTGTTTTGTCCGATTCAAAAAGATATAAATCATCAATTCCGTCCATGTTCCGATCAAAATTTGTTTTTATCTTTACGGTATAAGCATTCTCTTCCAATCCTATGGGCGTTTGAATTTGGTAGGCCTGGCCATTCGGTATGTAAAGTTCCAAATCAGTACCCGTGACTTCAACCGGTGAGTCGGCATGGGTGATGACGGTATCACCCAAACTGAAATAGGTCTGATAACTTGTCTTGTAAACTTCCTGGACTAGACGTATCTGGTGAAGTGTTGAGTAAACCGTGGCCATTTTCGCTTTGTCACGATGCGCAATATAGTGTGGAATGGCAATGGTGGAGAGAATCCCAATGATCGTAATAACCGTTAATAACTCGATTAATGTATAACCGGATTCATGTGTGTGTGTTTGGGCCATTTTAAAATTCTCTTTATGGAATTTACTTATTTTTTTCTTCAATTACGAAAGTGGCATTTCCGCTTTTTTTATATTCAAAGTTTTCCAGGAATGGTTGCAATTTTTCGGAGAGATAGTTTGGAACCAGTTTATCAAGTGAATCAGGTGCTGCTCCTTTGTGGTCGGTTTGATAGGAGTGAATAGCAAATACAATTAAAGATCTCATCGTATCCCGATTTTTTTTTAAATCGATATGGATACTTTTTACCGGTTCAGGACGATTCATATAGTTGAAAATTTGCACGCAACCAAAGATTGCAACGCACGCTATAAAAACATAAAGGGCTCTTTGTCGTTGTTTTTTTATGATACGTTTGTGCTCCAGCTGATATTCTTCTTTGCGTTTCTGTTTGACAATTTTTTCAGCATGCTGCACTTCTTTGTCGGTGTTTAAAACCACGCAATCTCCGCATAAAATTTTCCCAGAATCTTCGATTGCGCATTTTTCTAAAATTTTTTTGCCGCAGCGCTCACAGGCTGTATATCTTTCAGGCTGGTCAGAATTCACTGGCACCTCGCATTTTAATTTTATCAAGTCAGTACTTATTTAAGAATAATGCAATGAAAAGAAAAAATAAACATATTGTCTCTTTTCGAAAGCGCACAGATAAATTAACTTTTATTTTCTGGGATACGAACCTCATAAATTGGTAAAACAGGACCATGCTCAAATAAATAATTTTCCCAATGGCGTATACGTGTTAACTCTTCAACAACCAAATAAACAAGGGGAGCTGTCATGGATATTTCAACAACAATTGCTGACATGAAAAAAGATCCACATTTTGCTAAAAACGTCGGCATGATTCTCGTCCACAATGGAATCGTCCGGGGTTGGTCGCGTGGAGATCGCACAGCGGTGTGCAAAATGAAAGTGACTTCTGATCTGGCAAAGATTGAACAGATCCGCCAGGATATCGAATCAATGGATGGGATTTATAAGGTTGCTTTTGAAGCGCGATCCGGTGTGATGGTACCTGGGGATGATGTGTTGTTTCTTGTTGTTGCCGGAGATATTCGTGAAAATGTTAAACCGGCGCTGGCGCTCATGTTAGATCGTGTCAAAGCCGAAGCCGTAACCAAAGAAGAATATTTCGAGGAGGGCAGCGCATGAGCTTCAATCATTTCGATGGTCAGGGAAAAGCGATTATGGTTGATGTCAGTGGTAAGAAAAAGACGTTACGTACGGCTACCGCAGCAGCGACTGTACATATGTCATCCGACCTTCTGCAAAACATCCTCGATCATCAAACCACGAAAGGTGATGTTCTCGGCGTGGCGCGTCTGGCCGGAATCGCCGCCAGTAAAAAGGTTCCTGACCTGATTCCGCTTTCTCATCCTCTGGCCATTCACCATGCGGCAATTGAGTTTAATTGTGAGGTTGAACAAGGCACCGTTGAAGTACAGGCGACGGTTCGTGCTTACGAGCGTACCGGCGTTGAAATGGAAGCCATGGTTTCTGCATCACTGGCAGCATTAACCATTTACGATATGTGTAAAGGAAGCGAAAAAGATATTTCCATTGATGCTGTTCGGCTTCTGTTTAAAGAGGGCGGCAAAAGCGGTACCTATCGCGCGGAGGGTCTATGAAAGCCGCGGTACTGATTCTGTCTGACAAGGGTGCGGCAGGAAAACGGGAGGACTTAAGTGGTCCAGCCCTGATCGAGTGGCTCAAACAGCATCAGGTGGAAACGTTGCGCTATGAGATGATCCCGGATGATCATGATGTGATTGTTTCCACGTTAACGCATTGGTGTGACGAAGGGTTTTGCGACGTGCTCATCACCTGCGGTGGGACCGGCGTGTCGCCGCGAGATGTCACCCCCGAAGCCACGATGGAGGTTGTGGATCGTATTCTGCCTGGTTTTGGCGAAGCGATGCGCGCTGAAAGCCTTAAAATTACCCCGATGGCTATCCTGTCTCGTGCCATGGCCGGCATTCGCGGCACCTGTCTGGTGATGAACTTGCCGGGCAGTCCTAAGGCGGCAATTGAAAACCTGGAAGCGGTGTGGCCGGCGGTTGCCCATGGGGTGGATAAAATCGGTGGGAATCCTTCCGACTGTGCCGGGATTCATTCCTGATATAACGCAAGAAAAAACCAGTGCGGTGTTCATCGATTTTCCTTGACTTCACTTCGTCAGGGTTGTTAGGTTCTCGAAAATATCTTTTCCCTTTTAAACCAATCCAGAGAGGTTGGTAAAGGTGATACAAATGAACCAGATTTTTCAAAAATATCACTATTTCTGTACCCGCAACCTTTTCGCCCGCTCGGTGGAAAGGTATTTTTTTGTCCAAAAAATGAATTATTCCAACTGTTTTTATGGAGGACAATGATGGGGAATAAAGAAAAGGTTATTCTGGACAAGCAAGGGATTGATCGTGCCGTCACCCGGATCACCCATGAAATTCTTGAAAAAAATAAAGGGTGCGACGATCTGGTGTTGATCGGCATTCGCAGTGGTGGCGACCACCTGGCGGCTCTGCTTCGGGAACGTATCAAAGAAATTGAAGGTGGTCAGGTGCCTCATGGCGCTGTTGATGTCACCATGTATCGCGATGATGTGGGGCAGGGAGCGGTTCGCCCTTTGGGCAAGACGGAAATCCCTTTTGCTTTAGATAATCGCCACGTCATCTTGGTCGATGAAGTGATCTATACCGGTCGAACCATTCGGGCTGCTATGGATGCCCTGATGGATATCGGTCGACCCAGCAGTATTCAACTGGCGGTTTTGGTTGATCGTGGGCACCGGGAATTGCCCATCCGGGCTGATTATGTCGGGCGTAATGTTCCATCAGCCCGAGACGAAAATATACAGGTTTTATTTGATGAGGCTCACCAGCCGCTTGAAGTTCGACTGATCAAGCCTTGATGGAAAAAGGGGAGTGACATGGGATTTGCACACAAGCACATTATCGGCACGCAGCAGTTATCCAAACAGGATATCGAACTGATCCTTGAAACGGCAGAAAGCTTCAAGGAGATCAATCTGCGCGACATTAAAAAAGTTCCGACTCTGCGCGGAAAAACGATTATTAATTTATTTTATGAGAACAGCACCCGCACCAGGACATCCTTTGAACTGGCGGGAAAGCGGATGTCAGCGGATACCATCAACATCTCTGCTTCGGGTTCGTCAGTAACCAAGGGAGAGACGCTTGAAGATACCGCTAAAAATATCGAAGCGATGAATGCCGATGTCATTGTTATGCGACATTCCTGCTCCGGCGCACCAGACTATCTGGCCAAGCGCCTGACCCGGAGTGCCGTAATCAATGCCGGAGACGGTGCCCATGAACATCCCAGCCAGGCGCTGCTGGACTTGATGACCATTAGGGAGCATAAAGGCCGCATTGAAGGTCTGACCGTTGCCATCATCGGCGACATTGCCCGCAGTCGTGTCGCCCGTTCCGATCTCTATGCTCTAAAAACCATGGGAGCCACGGTTCGTCTCGCCGGACCGGCAACCATGCTTCCCCCCGGCCTTGAAGAGATGGGTGCAGAAGTCTACACCGACATCAATGAAGCGATCAAAGATGCCGATGTGGTCATAATGCTGCGGATTCAACTGGAGCGGGAAGGGGGGAATACCCTGATTCCCACCCTGCGTGAATACGCCCAGTTCTTTGCATTGAACACGGAGAATCTCAAGCTGGCCAAGCCGGATGCCATTGTGATGCATCCCGGGCCGCTGAATCGTGGTGTTGAAATCTCCTCCTATGTTGCCGACGGCGGTCAGAATGTCATTTTGGATCAGGTGGAAAACGGTGTGGCGGTCCGCATGGCACTGCTTTATCTGCTGGCCGGTGGCTGTGACGAAGAATAATTCCCTTCCTGAGATGAGGTTTAGTGATGAAAACAGTGATTAAAAATGGACATGTGATTGACCCCTCCCAGGACCTAGATGGTTGTTTTGACCTGATTGTTGAAGATGGCCATATTGTTGAACTTGGGAAGAACCTGACAGCAGAGGGTGCGGATGAGGTGATTGATGCAGATGGGCTGGTGGTAACGCCCGGCTTGATCGACATTCACGTTCATTTGCGCGATCCCGGCTTTGAATACAAGGAGGATATTATTACCGGCACCCGTTCGGCAGCAGCCGGAGGATTTACCTCTGTGGCCTGCATGCCCAATACCAAGCCGGTCAACGACAATAAGGCGACAACACTGTACATGATCAACAAAGCCCAGCTTGAAGGGTCCGCCAATGTTTTTCCGATCTGCACCATCACCAAGGGGCAGGAGGGGACAGCGCTGGTTGAAATGGGTGACCTCAAGCAAGCAGGTTGCGTCGGGTTTTCCGATGACGGCCTCAATGTCGAATCCGGCGATGTATTACGCCGGGCCATGGAGTATGCGGGTGGTTTTGATATGCCGATTATCGCCCATGCCGAAGATGAAGGCATTAAATCCGGTGGTGTGATGAACGAAGGACGTGTGGCCACCGAACTGGGGTTGGCTGGTAACCCCTGGGTTGCCGAGGCGTCAACGGTTGCCCGCGATCTGATGCTGGCCGAACTCACCGGAGCGCGGTTGCATGTGTGTCATATCTCGACCCGCCGCACCGTCGAGCTGATCCGTGAAGCCAAAGCGCGCGGCGTCAAAGTCACTTGCGAAGTGACTCCGCATCACTTCACCTTGACTGAGGAAGCCGTGCGCGGTTACGACGTCAACGCCAAGATGGGGCCGCCCCTGCGCACGGCGGATGACGTCAAGGCGATGAAAGAAGGTTTGGCTGACGGTACCATTGACGCGATTGCCACGGATCACGCACCTCATCATATCGATGATAAGAACGTCGAATTCAATGTGGCCGCCAACGGTCTTGTCGGTCTTGAGACCGCACTGCCCCTGGCTCTGAATCTGGTTAAAGAGGGCGTGCTGACACTGAATCAGGTCATCAGCTACCTGACAATCCAACCAGCGTCGGTCTTGCGCATCCCCCGCGGAACCCTGACTAAGGGCGCAACGGCTGATATCACTTTAATTGATCCGGATTATCAGTGGACTCTGGATGCTACTCAAATGAAAACCAAAGCGTTCAATACACCTTTTGACGGATGGGAATTGACTGGAGCGGCGATGATGACTATGCGCGCCGGTAAGATCACATTTCAACGAGATAAGTAAACAAGAAACACAATATTGATACAGCTACTAACTCAGCAATAAGGAGCACACTCAAGAATGAAAGCTATTCTGGCTCTCGCCGATGGCCGCGTTTTTCATGGTCAAAGCATTGGTGCCGTTGGGGAAACCTTCGGTGAAGTTGTTTTTAATACCAGTATGAGTGGATATCAGGAGATTCTTACTGATCCGTCTTATCATGGTGAAATTGTCACCATGACGTATCCGCAGATAGGCAACTGCGGCGTCAACACGGAAGATGTTGAGTCTGACAAGCCGCATCTTGCCGGTTTTGTCGTTAAAGAGATCTGTGAATTTCCCAGCAACTGGCGCAGTGAAATCAGTCTCAATGAGTATCTGCAGCAAAACAACATCGTCGGCATTCAAGGCATCGATACACGGGCACTGGTCAAACATATCCGCGACCATGGCGCCCAGACCGGCGTGATTTCTACAGTTGATCTCGACGTTGACAGTTTGGTTGCAAAGGCCCGCCAGGCTCCGGGGCTGGTTGGACGTGATCTGGTCAAGGAAGTAACCACGGCTGAGTCCTATACCTGGACGCAAGGCGTGTGGGACCTTGAAAAGGGCTATACAGAGCTGATTGAACCGGCACGCTTTCATGTTGTCGTCTATGATTTCGGCATTAAGCGCAATATCCTGCGCAATCTGGTCAGTTCCGGCTGTCGCGTGACCGTTGTTCCGGCGTCAACATCTGCCAGCGAAGTCCTGGCCCTCAACCCTGATGGCGTTTTCCTCAGTAATGGCCCTGGAGACCCGGAGCCGATTACCTATGCCCAGGAAAATATTCGCCAGCTACTGGGAAAAGTGCCCCTGTTCGGCATTTGCCTCGGACATCAATTATTGGCCATCGCATTAGGTGGCTCCACCTATAAGCTCAAATTTGGTCATCGCGGCGGCAATCAGCCGGTTCAACGGGATGAAAACAAACGGGTTGAAATCACCTCGCAGAATCACGGTTTTGCCGTTGATGCCAAAAGCCTCGAATCGGCCTCCATCATCAGTCATCTCAACCTCAATGACAATACCGTCGAGGGCCTGTGCCATAGCTGTTTTCCGGCATTTTCGGTTCAGTATCACCCGGAGGCCTCACCCGGTCCCCATGATGCGCATTACCTGTTTGATCGCTTTATTGGCCTGATGGAAGACTTCAAGAAAAACAAGAACTGAGGATAGATAAATGCCTAAACGTACAGACATAAAAAAGATTCTGATCATTGGTGCCGGTCCCATTGTCATTGGTCAGGCCTGTGAGTTTGACTACTCCGGCACGCAGGCGTGCAAGGCGCTCAAAGATGAAGGTTATGAGGTCGTTCTTCTCAACTCCAACCCGGCCACCATTATGACCGACCCGGATTTCGCTGACCGTACCTATGTCGAACCGGTGACTCCGGCTGTCCTGGCAAAAATCATTGAAAAAGAGCGCCCGGACGCGCTTCTGCCGACCCTTGGCGGTCAAACTGCCCTCAACACCGCTGTGGCGGTAGCGAAGGACGGCACTCTAGATAAATTCGGCGTTGAATTGATTGGCGCCAAGCTTCCGGCCATTGAAAAGGCTGAAGATCGCACCTTGTTTAAAAAGGCAATGGCTAGCATTGGTGTTGCGGTTCCTCGTTCAGGTCTGGCGCATAACTACGATGAAGCCATGGCTGTCATTGAGGACGTTGGTTTTCCGGCGATTATCCGCCCCTCCTTTACTCTCGGCGGAACCGGCGGTGGGATTGCTTATAACCGCGAAGAGTATGAAGCAATGGCCGTGGCGGGTATCGATGCGTCTCCAACCGATGAGATTCTGGTTGAAGAATCCGTCATTGGTTGGAAGGAGTACGAACTTGAGGTAATGCGTGACCTCGCGGACAATGTTGTCATCATCTGTTCCATTGAGAACTTTGATGCCATGGGCGTTCATACCGGTGATTCGATCACCGTGGCACCAGCCCAGACCCTGACCGACAAAGAATACCAGATTCTGCGTGATGCTTCGTTGAAGATTATTCGTGAGATTGGTGTTGAAACAGGAGGTTCCAATATCCAATTCGGCATCAATCCCAAAGATGGCCGCCTGGTTGTTATCGAGATGAATCCGCGCGTGTCGCGCTCATCGGCCTTGGCCTCCAAAGCGACCGGCTTCCCCATTGCCAAGATTGCCGCTAAGCTGTCGGTTGGTTATACGCTGGACGAAATCCCCAACGATATCACGCGTGAAACGTTTGCCTCCTTTGAGCCAACCATTGATTACGTGGTGACCAAGGTGCCGCGTTTTACCTTTGAAAAATTCCCCAGCACCGATCCGACCCTGACTACTCAGATGAAATCGGTGGGCGAGGCCATGGCCATAGGCCGTACCTTCAAAGAGAGTTTCCAGAAGGCATTACGTTCCATGGAGATCGGTTCAGATGGGTTTGAAAGCCGCTTATTCGCTTCTCCAGCCGATGTGACCACACCGCTCAGTGCCGCCGATATGGAACAACTACGTGATAAATTACGCGTGCCCAATGTCGACCGCACTTGGTATCTCGGCGATGCACTGCGAGCCGGACTCTCTGTTGATGAGATCTATCAGATCAGTGGTATTGATCCCTGGTTTGTCAACAATATCGGGCAAATCATCGCCAAGGAGCAACAGCTCTACGCGTATCGCGATACAATCCTGACCGCCACTGAACAGGGAATGGATTTGCTTCGTGAAGCCAAACAGTATGGATTTTCCGACCGTCGTTTGGCCTACCTTGTCGGCACTGACGAGGCGACCATTCGCCAACTGCGTTATGACCACGCCATTCGTCCGGTGTACAAGCGGGTGGACACCTGTGCTGCCGAGTTCGAAGCATTTACACCTTACATGTATTCCACTTATGAAGAGGAATGCGAAGCAAACCCCACAGATCGCAATAAGATCATGATTTTAGGTGGCGGGCCTAACCGCATCGGTCAAGGCATCGAGTTCGATTACTGCTGTGTTCACGGCGTCTTTGCCCTCCATGATGACGGCTTTGAAACCATCATGGTTAATTGCAACCCGGAAACCGTTTCTACCGATTACGATACGTCTGATCGTCTCTATTTCGAGCCATTGACCCTCGAAGATGTGTTGGAAATTGTCGCGATTGAAAAGCCGAATGGTGTCATTGTTCAGTTCGGTGGTCAGACGCCACTGAAGCTGGCTGTTGCACTGGAAAACGCAGGTGTGCCGATTATCGGCACCAGTCCCGACGCCATTGACCGCGCCGAGGATCGTGAACGTTTTCAGGCTTTGCTGCACAAGTTGGATCTCAAGCAACCGGCCAACGGTCTGGCACGTTCGTTTGAGGAGGCGGAAATCATTGCCGAAGAGATTGGTTACCCGGTTGTCGTGCGGCCCTCGTATGTGCTTGGTGGCCGGGCCATGGAGATCGTTTATGGCATTGACCAGCTACGCAATTATATGAAATTTGCTGTTCAGGCCTCTCCGGAGCATCCGATTCTGATTGATAAATTTCTTGATCACGCCATTGAGATCGATGTCGATGCGCTGGCCGACGGCACAGATGTCGTGATCGGCGGCATCATGCAACACATTGAAGAAGCGGGTATCCACTCTGGAGACTCTGCCTGTTCCCTGCCGCCATACTCTCTGGCAGAGGAACTTGTCGAAGAAGTACGCCGCCAGACACGAGCTCTGGCTCTCGAACTGGGCGTTATCGGCTTGATGAATATTCAGTTCGCGGTTAAAGACAATATCGTCTACCTCATTGAAGTGAACCCGCGCGCCAGCCGTACGTCACCCTTTGTCTCTAAAGCAACCGGACGTCCCCTGGCAAAAATTGCCGCACGTCTGATGGCAGGAAAAACCTTGAAAGAACTCAATATCCTCGATGATATTGTTCCTGACCATGTTGCGGTCAAAGAATCGGTTTTCCCCTTTGCCAAATTCCCCGGCGTCGACACATTGTTGGGACCGGAAATGAAATCCACCGGTGAAGTGATGGGCCTGGACAAGGACTTCGGGAAAGCCTTTGCGAAAGCTCAGATGGGTGCCGGCGTCAATCTTCCGTTAAGTGGTAAAGTGTTTATCAGTGTCAAAGACAGCGATAAGCCGGAAACCATTGCGATTGCCAAAAAGCTCGTCGATGCCGGATTCAGCCTGATTGCCACCGGTGGCACGGCAACAACCCTTCAGGAAAACGGCTTGCCGGTTGAGCGTGTCAATAAGGTGAAAGAAGGGCGACCGCATTGTGTTGACGCCATTAAAAATGGTGACATTGCCATGGTCTTCAATACCACCTTTGGTATTCAGTCTATTGCAGACTCTTACTCGATCCGTCGTTCAGCTCTGATGTACAGTGTGGCCTACTTTACAACGGTCACCGGAATGGACGCTGCCGTCGATGGCATCCTAGCCATGCAGCGAGAAACCCTTGACGTTGTTGCCCTCCAAGAGTATAGTTTGAAGTCTTAAACGCAAACAAAAACAGGTTGATATACAACACAAGGTTGCGGGTAGATGCACTTCTGCCCGTGACTTTGTTTTTTAGAAGAGGAAAAAAGAATAATGTCTGATTCCGTACCGATGACACCCGAATGTTATGCGCGCCTTCAGGAAGAACTTAAAACACGTATTAAGGTTGATCGTCCTAAAGTCGTTCAAGATATTGCCGAAGCTCGCTCCCATGGCGATCTCTCAGAAAACGCTGAATACGATGCCGCCAAAGATCGTCAGGCTCACATTGAGGGGCGCATTGCTGAGCTGAATGACAAGCTGGCTCGTGCCGAAGTGATTGACCCGAAGAGCATTAATACGGAAAAAATCGTTTTTGGTGCTACCGTCACGCTTTTCGACACGGATTCTGACAATGAAGTGGTTTACCAGATTGTCGGTGAAGATGAAGCAGACATCAAACAGGGCAAGATCTCCGTCACCTCACCGGTAGGTAAAGCATTGATCGGCCATACCCTGGATGATGAAGTCCGTATCAATGTTCCTTCAGGAACGCGCATTTACGAAGTGACGGAAATCGAATACAAATAGGCTTTTCTTCCATGTTCGATAAAACCACAAAAATAACGGCGGTGTTAAAAGAGCATCCCAAAGCCAAAGAAGTCCTAGAATCCTTTGGTTTACAATGCTCAACCTGTTCCGGAGCCAAGCATGAGTCGATAGAGCTCGGCGCGACTAATCATGGTCTGGATGTCAACGAGTTGCTCACTCGCCTTAATGCATTGTTTGATGAGGCCCCTGAAAAATAACCAACGAGATTGACATCGGAAATGGGACATCCTGCGTCACAGCCTGCTGATTTAAGTACCCCTCTGAGTTCCCTCAGAGGGGTCGGTCCCAAACTGTGCGAAAAACTGACCCGCCTTGGTCTTCATACCGTAGAAGACCTGTTATACACCTTGCCCCATCGCTATGAAGACCGGCGCCACTTTTCTTCCATCAGCCAGCTTAAACCCGGAGAATCCGGTCAGTTTCGCGGTAAAATCCTCAATGCCGACGAAGTGCCAATGGGCCGTGGCCGCAAAAAACTGTTTGAAGTCGTTGTTGGCGACGACACCGGCCAGATGCTGCTCAAATGGTTTCATTACCGACGGGACTGGATGAAAAAGAACTATACGCCCGGCCGTATTGCTCAGGTTTATGGTGAAGTGCGTATCTACTCCGGTCGGCGCGAAATCCTTCACCCTGAGATTGATTTTAATGACGCGACAGATTCTGCAACACTGCGGATTCTGCCGGTCTATCCTTTGACGGAAGGGCTGTCACAAAAACAGTTACGCAATTTTTGTCAGCAGGCCGTTTCCGTCTACGCAGAGTCCGTTCCGACTCATTTGCCTGAGTGGATCATGAAAAAGCGCGATCTCCTGCCGTTGAGTCAGGCCTTACTGCACTGCCATTGTCCGCCTGTTGAGAGTGACTTTTACTGCTTGCAGCATGGGCAGGATCCGGCACGACAGACGCTGGTTTATGATGAATTTTTTTACCTCCAACTTGGCTTGACTCTACGCCGCCAAGGCGTTCAGGTCGAGCAAGGCCGAGCGTTCACACTGGAGCATCGCTATACGCAACCCTTAGCAAAAGCACTGCCGTTCAGCCTGACCGCCGCCCAAAAACGCGTTCTTGGTGAAATCAAACAGGATATGCTGGCTCCGCACCCCATGAACCGTCTGATTCAGGGCGATGTTGGCAGTGGTAAAACCATTGTTGCTTTAATGGCTGCCCTGATTGCCATCGAAAATAATGCTCAGGCTGCTGTTCTGGCACCAACCGAAATCCTTGCAGAGCAACACTATCGTCAATTTCACCACTGGATGACGCAACTGGGACTGCACTGTGCTTTATTGACCGGTTCCACAGCAAAGTCGGAACGTCAGGCGCTGTTGGAAAATCTGGCCCAAGGTGAGATCACGCTCTTGGTCGGCACCCATGCCATACTCCAACCCGACGTAACGTTTGCTGATCTCGGGCTTGTGATTATCGATGAACAACACCGTTTTGGTGTTCAGCAACGTCAGCAATTGCGTAAAAAAGGTCACAACCCGGACACGCTGGTTATGACGGCGACTCCCATTCCACGCACACTGTCTCTAACGCTTTATGGTGATCTGGCCATGTCGGTGATTGATGAGCTCCCTCCAGGGCGAACACCGATCACGACGCGTATTGCCCGCTCTTCGCAACGACCGCAACTGCTTGACTTCGTGCGCCGCGAACTCGACAAAGGTCATCAGGTGTATTTCGTTTATCCTCTGGTTGAGGAGAGTGAACGCTCAGAACTTAAAGCCGCTACTGAAGCGTTTGAAACCCTTGAAAAAGAGTTGGGTTCAGAGTATCGCGGGGGGCTATTGCACGGCCGCCTCCATCCACGCGACAAAGAAGCCGTGATGGAAAAATTTAAACAGGCTCAGATTCATTATCTGGTTGCAACCACGGTGATTGAAGTTGGAATTGACGTGCCGAACGCCTCTGTCATGGTAATTGAACATGCTGAACGATTTGGTTTGGCTCAACTCCATCAGTTGCGTGGTCGGGTAGGGCGGGGGGCTGCGAAAAGTTACTGTGTACTGGTCCCGTCCGAACAGTGCAGTCGCGATGGCCAGCAGCGGCTCAATATCATGCAAAACTCCAACGATGGCTTTGTCATCGCCGAGGCCGATCTGGAGTTGCGCGGGCCCGGAGAGTTCTTGGGCACCCGTCAGGCCGGCATTGAGAATTTTCGGGTTGCCAATCTGTTACGGGATGCCTTGCTGCTCGAACAAGCCCGAGAAGACGCCTTGCAGCTTATTGAACAGGATGATTTTCTCACCTCACCGCAGTATTATGCCTTGCGTAAAACATTAAAGCAGCGATGGGGCAGTCGGCTCGAACTAGCCAGTGTCGGATAACCACGGGAGCTATCATGATTGACTCAAAACGCTTTCAAAATGATTTTTGTGCGATTACCCAGTTTGGTGCTTTAGAAAATGGGGGAGTCACACGTCTGGCGCTATCCAAAGCTGATCATGAAGCACGTAACTATTTGATAAAACAGATGCAAAATGCTGATCTCGACGTTCATATCGATCCTTATGGCAACATCCGAGGACGACGTGCCGGGAGTGATAACCAGCTGCCTGCGGTGATGGTCGGATCTCACCTGGATACTGTGCCGCAAGGGGGGCATTACGATGGCATCATTGGTGTACTCGCCGCCCTAGAACTCGTCCGGCACTTGAATGATGAACAGATTACAACACAATACCCCATTGAAATTATTAACTTTTGTTGCGAAGAATCCAGCCGATTCGGCGTTGCAACATTGGGAAGCAAGGGGTTGACCGGTCAACTTGGTTGCGCGCAAATGAGACAACTTCGTGATCGTGACGGAATCAGCTTTTATCAGGCGTTGCAGCAGTCGGGGTGCTCACCGGATGCAGAGAATCGCAGCCATCTGTCCCAAGGGGAAATCAAGGCATTTTTTGAACTGCATATTGAACAAGGCCCGGTTCTTGAGCATCATCAGGAACATCTGGGCATCGTTGAGGCGATTGCGGCACCCAGTCGTTTTCGTGTGACCATCCATGGGCGCAGTGATCATTCAGGAACAACACCGATGACGATGCGTCAGGATGCCTTGGTCGCAGCCGCCCAGCTTATTCTTGGCACTGAGCAGATTGCTCAACAAAGCAGTGAACAGAGCGTTGCCACAATTGGCGAGATCCATACCCAGCCCAATGTCATGAATGTCGTGCCCGGATCGGTTTCTTTGGGGGTTGATATTCGCGACATTGATGGAAACCGGAAGCAACGTATGGTTGCAGCCTTTCAAAAACTTGTCCATAAGGTTGAGACGCAATCCGGTTGTCGCATCCTGACCGAAATGCTGTGTGACGATGTTCCGGTCCAATTAGATGAGACGCTGCAACAGCAATTGATCGAACTGGCTCAAGCCCATCAGTGGCGTTACCGCAAAATGCCAAGTGGCGCCGGCCATGACGCCATGCTCATGGCACGGCTTGCACCCGCAGCATTGATCTTTATTCCCAGCCATGATGGCATAAGTCACAACATCGCTGAATCCAGTTCTCTGGAAGATATTATGCGCGGTGTCACATTACTGTCTGAGGCTGTCCAGCAGTCGGCTCAAGGGTAACTGTCCCACGCATTTAGCTAAACAGTCTAAAGTTTACATAATATTTCTTATGCGACACAACTTGTTTCTAACAGATATACTCTCTTTTGAAAGTAGTCAACTTTAATCTCAAGCCCTGGGGAGTTATTTTTATCCCGTGGCGTCGCTCAAGCCATCGTGAGAGCTGGCCATATTTCATTTCATACTCTGCTTGTAAGCCCAACATTAAAAACATCAGGGCCTTGTCAATGTGTACTTTCTCCAAATTGCGCGTTGCCATAAATCACCACATATCCTTTAAAAGTCAAACTCTTCCTTCTGGCTGTCAAGTTCTGCCTTAATTGTTCCCGCTATGGCCGCTATGGAATATCCAGACTGTGCCTTAATCCTCACAAGCGGTACCAACGAAGACCGACAAACACTATCAACAAACTTATCCCGCTCTGCTCGTTTGAGGTTAAGGTGTGACGAATCGTCAAGTTCCACGGCATACCTAACGCTAAAATCTGCTCTATCGCAAACCACGAAATCAAAATGTTTCATAGCTATACGGTTAAAAGCACGTTGCCAAGAGGAACGATCCGTTTTTTCAACGCTTAAGACATCAGCTACACGAACCTTAGGACAAACAACGACATCCTCAGATACAGACTGACAAAGAACGCCGTAAAATGAACGCTCAGAAGGCGTTAAAAGTGCGCCCAAACGCTTATATGATGCGCAAGAGGAACTGGCAGAACGAGAAGAAACAAACCTAGCCGCCAAGGCAATAAAAAATAAGACAAAAGCAAAAAAAAACAAAAACACGCCCTGCCCTGAAAGTAAATCAAAAAAATTCATACCTAGCCCCTTGTTAAAAAAGCTACATAGTAAGAAAAGAATGATAAATTTGCAACCTCATAAAACGGAACAAAAAAAAGACAAGCATCCAGCTAGAAGCACATGGCATGTGTGGCGAGTTCACGGGAAAAGTTATAAAAGTCAAAGCCCCGGTTGTTGAATGAAAGGGGGGGGGCTAAAATTATGTAACTTTGCACAATGAGAAAAATCAATCCAAAGGATGTTCAGCTAAATAATTGTCCAAAGTTTTTTGAGACAAGCGATGTTCATATGATGGATTTGAGACAGTAAAACCAAGAGTATTCAGAGGTTGACGATCGTCCTCAAAGTCGGCATCAGAAACAGAGGATGAAACGTTATCACACGCGGGTGAAACCGCATTGAAAACAAAGGTGTCAGGGACCTGGACTGTCATTGATTGCTCGTTGAAATGACGCCAACCAGAAAGTCGCTGACCACGCGATGTGAGTATGATCTTTGTGCCCATACGGATATAGGCATCAACCGGAACAGTGACATAATCAGAAGGAAGAACAGCCGATGCCGGGGCCGTTGCCGCAATAGCGGCAGCCCTTCCCCCGGCAGTCGGCCGTTCTGGGGGTTCTGCTTGAGTTGTTATTTCCGACGCATTGGCTTCTTTACCACCGCTGGCAATAGCTGACAAATCACCAGAGAACAACTGGGACTGAGGAACAAGATAGACCAGATAAACAAGACACACACCGGCAAACCAGAAGATCGGATGATTGAGAGCGTTAGGATTTTTCTGGACCTTCTTTTCAGTCGCATCACCCACATAAGAGTTGTAGGAAGGGAAAATTTTAGAATCATAGGTGCGACGCTCTAGGCGCATGTGTTTAGTATCTTCGCCGCAAAATGTATAAACAAGATATGTCTTTTTCATCAAGCCACCAAAGACATTGAGCTTGCGATAACGATATCTAAATTCAGCCAAAGATCGGACAGAAGTGTCGATCCGAGCCGCACGTTGCGTCACGAGAATCAAATCGTAACCGTGGTGACGATGCGTTGACGCCCAATCTCCAAATTTACGGTTTTCGTCCTTCTGAAAATCGCGACTGTTGAAATAGAGCTGAGCCTCATCAACGACGATCAAAGAACCCTCGGGGACATGTTCCCAAAAGCAACGGACCTGATCGTCAGTCAAATGCACGAGGCGAGTCTGCAGAAGATCACGCGACACGTCAAGAAAGCCTGAAATATATTCTCGACAATCTGGAAGATCAACCCCGTCAATGTTGGTATAGACGTTGCGGCCAGCCCTAAGCGCATCAATTATTTTACGAATAGCGTCATAGGTTTTGCCAGAGCCGGGAACCCCCTCATGGATAATAATCATACCCCCCCACAATTCAAAACAATGTTATATCTTAAATATTAAATAAAAACAGCTACTTAGAAAAGTTGGCACAATAATGCAAAAAGTAAGCCTAAAACTACATTATATTTAAACACGAGTAAATGCCGCAGGGATCAAATTAAGCGCAAAACGAATCGTATAGCCAGCCAGGAGGATGCCGAGAACTAACGCAATATTTAAAGCATCAAGAACATAGGCGGCTTGCGGGTTGACCCATGACCAAGGATCGAATGTTGTTAATATCTCAGGTACAGGTATCGACGTAACGGCTGTTTCAACAGCGGTCAAAATCACATCAAAAAGCAAATATAACGTATCAAGAACAAATTCTTTAAAAGTCACCCAAAGAGAAATTAAAAAATCTAAAAGACCATCCATATTACCCCCTGTTAATTACGACCAAGCGGCAAGAATAAATAAAAGCCATCGCAGCAAAAATCAAACCCAGCGCCGTGAAAGTGGCTGAATAAGAAGCAAAGTCAAACGACTGCAAACCATAGGAACCAAAGTCAAGAGAAACAACCGAATCAGACGGAAGGCTAGGAGGCAAAAAAACAGAACCGAACGCCGAAAAGACCGGAGAGCCAGAAACGGCACCAAAGAACGAACTGAGGCGATCCCCAAACCGCCCCACCTTTTCACCATCAACAGAACTAGTAAGAGACCCTGAAAGCTTTTCCCCCTCTGACTGAGCGTCAGGGCCGTTAATAGTTGTACCAGTATTGGAAGAAATCACATTACCGTTTGAATCATAGACGACAGTGACATTAGTGACCGTTGTGTTTCCATCTGAGTCGGCTGTGGTTTCTGTCGTGTTTACTTGTTGCGATCCATCGGTATTAGTCGTGGTCTCAGTATCATATGTTGTTTGCGTCCATTGAGTCGGTCCGACAACAGACAACGTCCCCCCTGATGAATTATCAGTGGTTGAGCCGTCAGGATTTACAGTTGTTTCAGTTGGATTAGTCCATGTTTCAGTATCCTGATTCCAAAAATCGGGATCAACACTCACACCGTCAGGATCACTATTTGATGCCGTTGGATAATCCTCATCAGTCAAAGGCCAGTCATCGACTGCCGGCTGAGCGTCAGGAGACGCCCAAAACGGCTCATAAACACCATCGTCACCAGAACAGACACCACTTATGAGTCTATCACCCGTCTTGCAAAGACTGGAACACGGAACACCAGTATCTCCGCCGCAGTCGATACCGTCCTCATCTGGGTCTTTGACTCCATTGTCGTGGGGATCATACGAGACGGCTTCCCAACAGTCATAACTAACAGTAACGCGCAGCGCGTTATAATAATTATCACCAGCTTTATAATCGTACTTTTGTATATATCGCATGAGTATACAATTGCCAAGATTGTCAAGACCGGAGCAGTATGGATATGAATCATACTCCGCCTGAGATATGTAACCAAATGTATAATACCGGGCTCCACCACAACTAGGATTATTACCGTCTGGTAAAGGGTATAGAATTGTCTGGGCATATGAAATACCAATGCCGATAGAAAGTAATAGACCCAATACAAATACTGATATATTGACTATTTGCCGCATATCAGACGTCCTTTCCCCGCCTCAAAATGCCGAGAATAACATCACCACACGCGATAATGGCATAAGAGCCGACAACATAAGCACCGAGCTCTGCCAGCTCAGTAATAAATTGCCTAAAATCAAAACCAGGCGGCAACTGAATCATTGGGATGCACCGAGAACAAAACAGACGGCAGAGCAACAGCCGACGAAAAGACCAAGAAGTTGTGAGTATTCCGTGACGGTCATACCGCATCCCCCGAACGATTAAGAGCATCAAGAACGACGCGATAACAGACACCGACGATATACGCCAGAAGAGGCAAGCCCACACCGTAACCAAAATACGTGACATCAATCATCATCGAACCCCCCAAGACGAATGCCAAAAATACGGGCAACCATAATCACAGCGACAGCTATGAGGCAAAGCAAGAGAGAACCTATAATTGCCGCCCTAACATCCAAAGCAGGACCCCTAAGATCAATTGAATCAAATATTTCTTGCAACATGCCCCCTCCCAAACACTCAAAGAAAGGGGCGACCGAAGCCGCCCCACGTTTTTAAAGCTTGCCCGGCAGTACTTTGCGGATAGTGACTGCAACAGCGCCCATCACAGAAATACCCAAAAGACCGACAATCAGAGTCTGAGTATTGGTACTAAGACCGTCAAGACCAGCAGCCGCAAACAGCGTATCGATAACTGTAGGATCCATGCGAGTTCCCCCCCCTTTCTGGGCATTGCCCTAGTTGGCGTGTCATTACGACAGGCATTTATCACGCGTTATTTCGGGATCAAAACCCGAATAATGAGGCCAATCCCGGCAACGACGAGGACGACACCAAGCCAGCCTGAGGCCCCGGCTAACACATCGGCCTTTGGACCTGCGAATGTTGTATCCGTTATGATTGGCGTGTACTCCATGACTTAGGAAGCGAAAAGAAAGTCAGGAAGGTCAATATCAACGGAATTGCCGTCAAGCTTTGTCGCATCCTTGGAAAAAATGCGATAAACCTTGTCGTCGTCGGAAAGAAATTGACGAATGTAACCCTTGGCGGTTTTGACTGCAGTACCCAAAAAACGGCCTGTAAGTGTAAATTCCATGTGTTCCCCCTATTCTGTGGTTAATAAAAAAAGCCCTACGCTTGATAAACAGCATAGAGCTTTGATTTAAAAAAGTATGTGGTCTATCAGTGGGACATCTGTGTTCTGTTTGTGGCACAAAGCCCATGCACTATCAAGCGGTTAACTATTGCCGTATAGTCATTACAGCCCTCCTCTTTCATAATTTCTTCAATATGATGTTCAATTCCCCGATATAAACGAATATTTCTTTTTTCACCCTTGCCCGTTGTAAAAATATCAATTGCCGTCATTGTCACCCCCCATAGATTCAGCGATTTGTTTTCGAAACTGTTCGCGCTTTAAAATTAAAAACCAGTTATATAAAAAGAATGGTAAATAAAAAACGAGACCCACAAGGAGACAGAACAAGGCACCACAGAAAAGGACCTTCCACACAGGGATAAGAGAAAAATCAATAAAATCGTAATACATACTCAACCCCACTCAACAGACAGAAATAATAATTAAATCACGGCCCGTATCCTCGTAAACAATGCCACAATCTTGACGTTGCAAAAGAAATCCATAGAGCCAACGTCGCTCAACTGGAATATCAGCGAAGTCGCAACGTACCCACAACGAGCGATACCCCATACGTGGCAAAGCATCGCGCAAATCGCCGCATTTTTGGATATGATCGAAAACCTGCTCCCTAACTTTCACTTCTCCCCCTATTTAAACGGTTAGCGATTCGCCACAATTCACAACGAATGGCCTTGCGGCGTTCGTCGGTAAAATTGATAGCGGCTGTTTTATCTTCAAGCCACGCCAAAAGAGACGCGTACTGTTTGCAATCGGCAGAACAGTAAACACGAGGGCGACCCCGGCAAATAAGAACAACCTCAAAAGGCTGGCCGCATACCTGGCAATTTCGAATGCCTTTATTCAAAAGAACCCCCCTTTCTTTAAAATGGAATACCCAAAGCAAGGTCAGGACGAATACGCCCAGGTGGGCGATATGTGGCACGCAGACGTTTCCACTCTTTTTCTGTTGTGGCCTCTGCACCGTCGCGAGCAATAGCAGACACAACGTCAGGCCCCATGATCGAACAGACCTGACCGATTACTTTTTTTACGGACGTTGACAACCATTGACATTTTTCCTCTATGGTTTTAACGGGTTTGGTTATACCTGTTTTGATAATATCGGCGCTAGAAAGAATGAAATTCCACCAACTTGAGACAGGACGCCTTTCTGTGTGGTGATCATCACCATCAGCAGGTTCACGAAAGTCGATAACACCACGGATAAGCGCGCCCGCCTGAAACAGGCCGTTCTCCGCAATATGAGCGGCAAGGACAAGAGCCGCCGCTTTTTTCCAACGGCATTCAACACGCCACCAAGTAAAGTCCTCGGGAAAATCCGGCAAAGGTTCCTTAGCCTTGATTGCCTTGGCTTCCTGTTCAAGACGCTTGTTGTAAATGACACAGACACGCGATGAGGAACCGGAGCCAAAGACAAAGCCCTCACCCATACGAAGCCCCTTACGTTGACCTTGGAGCCAGACAGGTTCCTGAGGTCGTACCTCACGAAAACGGCAAACAAGCTCTTGAGCCTCAGGAGAAAGGATAGACTCCTGAAGGGTTTCATAGCTGTATGACCCCGTATAGTCATCAAAAGCAATGTCTATACGGGCGAAACTGGCACCATCTTCAACGCCACGACGGATAATTTCACAGGCATCAACAGAAACCTGATCAAGCGCAGAAGACGGCAAAATTACCTTTACCCCACGATCTAAACGGCCTGAGGTATAACAGAGCTGAACGTTGCCATAGGTACGAAGATCGGCGTAGCCATGACGGCCAAACTCTTCAAGAACAAAAAGGTCAGGATCAAGACCGAGATAAAATTTACAGAAATCTGACCAATCGACACCAGAAACAGTCATTTCCAGCCAATCAATTTTAAAAGAATTGTGCTTTGGGATAAGCGCACCTGTGTTACAGGTTCGGTGCGCGGTAAGCAGTGGCGTCTGGACGCAAGGCGACTGGTCAAGAGGTGTTACACGCGCAATCCTATTAACATGCTTTGAGCGAGGTGAAACTGATGACATAATCACGCCTCCCCCTGAGCAGAGAGCCGACGATAAGAACCCAAAGCACGACGCAACCCAGAATATTGACCAAACATGAAACATGCAGACGCATAACCAGAATCACGAGCCATTTGACGAGATTCACAACGCAAATTCCAACAATTCTGAATCAGAATAGATTCAAAAATGGTACGCTTTGGACGATTAGACACAGGAGAGTTGACACGGGTGGGCTGTTCGGATATGTTCTTCATATCGAAAGTGCCTTTCTGGGACAATTGAAAGGAAAATGACCGTTGGCGCGGTCGCGAATACCGAGGGGAGTTGTTGGCGCAACTCCCCTATTCTTTTGTGTTTTTCACCTCTTTCTGTTCACACAACTTTCTATTCCGATAGTTGTATTTTTATTTCTTATGCGACATTAGTTTTGTACCTGTGGAAACAGGGAGGCTCCTATGAGGTCCTCTCTTCGTTTCCTTCATGACGATCTAAGCGTTACCCCTGTTGACGATGATCGTGTTCGCATCTCTCTTGTTCTTCCTTCCGAGTACCTGTTCCAGTTTGTTCACCTGGTTGACTCACTATCTGGATTCGTCCAGGCGCTGAGTCGCCAGTCCAGGTTCGAACGTCGCCAAGCCAGCCGACACAATGACGTCCTCAAGGATCAAACAAAGCATGTCAAGGCCGAGTACCACAAGCTGATTGCTCGTCTGTTCGACAAGTACACAGCCCTGGGATTCAACCGTACTGAATCAATAAAGCGCATCGGTGCCGACCTCAGGGCCATGAAGCACCTTTGAGCTGTACCCTTCTAATTTAGCATCAAGTCCCGTGGCCGTCTTCGCTTCGTCGCTGCCAATTCCAAGGATATTATCAAAACTCAGTTTTGCATGACCTATATGGTGGCGTATGGCCGATCAATGGCCGATCTAAACCGCTTTCTTACCAACGTTCGCAAGCAGTTCCCAACATGGCGTACATCTGGATCGCTGAGTTCCAGACGCGCGATTGTCCACACTTTCACCTGTTCAGCTCCATCGAATTAATGGGATCTTGGCAATACTCCTATCTCTGTAAGTGCCTGGACAAGATCTTTCTTCTGGATGGAGGTGTCTGTGTCGACATTCACGCGAGGGAGATCAAGAAGACGACCATAAACATTATGAAAGAATTTTATCTGGAACTGCTTAGACAATCTTGATATGTTTCTCGCCTATTCTCAGGGCGGGGTGAAACTCCCCACCGGCGGTGACTCATTCGTGAGAAGCCCGCGAGCGCCTTTATCAGTGGGATAAAGGGTCAGCAGATCTGGTGTGATTCCAGAGCCGACGGTTACAGTCCGGATGAAAGAGGATATTCAGCTTTCTGTGGTTGTTTCAACTCGCAGCACTGTCTTCCTGTGCGCCCTGATTCCCGCTTAGCTCTAAGGAGACTTCGCATGAATCAGACCCTCGATACACTCTTCGGAACCTCTCAACAACGTGTTCAACGAGCCCTTCAGGCTCTTCAACGTGGTCATGGTGTCATTGTCACGGACGATGAAGACCGCGAAAACGAAGGAGATCTTATTTTCAGCGCCGACCATCTGACCAATGAACAGATGGCCATGTTAATTCGTGAATGCAGCGGCATCGTCTGTTTGTGTCTCACAGAGGACAAAGTCGCTCAGTTGAAGCTGCCGATGATGGTTAATGACAACCGTAGCCACTACCAGACCGCGTTTACCGTCAGCATAGAAGCTGCGGAGGGTGTGACGACCGGTGTGTCTGCCGCTGACCGCGTTACGACGATCCGTGCTGCCAGTGCTAGCGACAGCCGTCCAGAACATATTCATAGCCCTGGACATGTGTTTCCTTTAAAAGCAAAATCCGGTGGTGTTCTCGAGCGCTGCGGCCATACTGAAGCCACCGTGGATTTGATGGATTTAGCGGGGTTGAATCCGTGTGGTGTCCTTTGTGAGGTCACCTTGGAAAATGGTGAAATGGCCCGCATGCCTCATTTAATTGACTTCTGTCAGAAACATTACTTCCCTCTGGTAACCATTGACGACATTGCCTGTTACAAACAACAAAATTCTTGATAGTTCGTTGATATAAAAGAGTTTTTTTTCAACGATTTCTTGAACCTGTGCTATGTTGTCATTATTGATTTAATTCAAATGGAGTAATCCCAATGATGACTCAGGAAGATGTCCTAAATTTTGTTCTCAACTCAGATGAGTTGCCGACATTGTCGGCTGTCGCTTCACGGCTGATTTCCATTACAGCGGAAGAAGACACCACAATCAGCGATATTGCCTCATTGATATCCAAGGATATCTCGTTGTCCACCAAGATTCTTAAGGTGGTCAATTCATCATTTTACAGTTTTCCACAACAGATCGGCACCATCCATCAAGCGGCATCTATTTTGGGAACGAATGCTGTACGCAGTCTGGTTCTGTCCTTTTCGTTTCTGAAACCGGACAAACAAAAAAAAGATGGTTTTGACTATGCCACCTTTTGGGAAAAATCGTTATCTGAAGCTGTTGCCTCGCGCATGTTGATGACGGCTGTCAGTGCGGACGATACCGAAGAAGGTTTTATTGCCGGCCTGTTGCAGAACCTCGGTATTCTGGTTCTGGCAAAAGCGTTTCCTGATGAATACAAAAAGATTGATAAGGCTGTTGCCGACGAAGAGATGGAACGCTGTGAAGCGGAAATGAAAATTATTGGCGCTGACCACACTTATATCGGCAGCGAAGTGTGTCGCAGTTGGGGCTTCCCCGCTGAGATTGTCGAACCTCTTCGTTACCACCATGAGCCACATAAACTTCCTTCTAAGGACGCCAAACTGAAACTTTTGTGCGAAGTGGTCTGCTTATCCGGGATTATTTCGCGGGTTTATAATGCGAAAAAGCCAGACGCACTGGTTGGTTTGTTCAAGTCTCAAGCCAAACGTCGCCTGCACCTGACGGAGAAGAAACTGGAAGATTTTCTTGACCGGGTGCATATGGAAGTTGAAGAGATCGGCAAATTTTTTGACATTAAGATTCAGAATCAGAAATCAATCGCCGAAGTTCTGCAGATTGCTAACGCTGAACTCAGTGTGCTCAATCTTAGTTATGAGCAAATGAATCGCTCGCTGGTGGAAAAAACCGTTCAACTGGAGATGCTCACGTCCGAGCTGGAAAAGAAGAATAAACTGTTGGAGCGTCTGGCCAATGTTGATGGTTTGACTGAAGCCTATAATCACCGCTATTTTCAAAACTTCCTTGATCGGGAAATTAATCGCTCTGAACGCAACGAATACACGCTTAGCGTTGTGATGGTAGACATTGATAATTTTAAAAAATTCAACGATATGCACGGCCATCAGGTTGGTGATTATATTCTCAAACAGTTTGCGGATGTGGCGCGCAGTTTACTGCGGGAATACGATTTGTTCGCCCGTTATGGGGGGGAAGAGTTTGTGTTGGTTCTCCCTGAAACCAATGCCCAAGAAGGTGAAATCGTTGCCGAGAAGTTTCGTAGCACTCTGTCGGAACATGCCTTTACCCATGAACGTGAAACCTATTATATTACAGCCAGTTTTGGCGTGTCCGACATCTCACCTGCCAAGGATAAAATTGATAAAAATGATGTGATTTCGCAAGCGGACTCAGCCCTTTATGAATCAAAGAAAAAAGGTCGCAATCGGGTGACGGTTTACAGTACGAAAAAGAAATGGTTCGGTAAATAACACAAAAAGCCTTCGTTGGAAAACGAAGGCTTTTTGTGTTATTTCTCCCCTGCCCTTAATATATCAGTTTCAGGAGGTTATCTCTGGTTGGGGATCTCACATTGTTCCACTTGAAAATCACGTGAACAGTCACGATAACCATCCTCAGGGTTCCAGGTTTTCACCCACATTTTCCCTGGGAAGGCTTGGGCTTTGTAGATCGATTTCCCAATCAGCAGGCGCAGACATTCCTGCGTCGTTTCTGAAATGCTCGGATGAGGATACACCGATTTAAGGACCTCGGCAGCGCCTTTATCGTGATCCATAAAATGAGCGATGGACAGAACGACGTTGGACACCTGCGGTCCGGCAGAGCGCATACCAAGAATTTTCATTTCGGCATCATCCGTCACCACGATCTTAACAAACCCCCTCTTCGCCCGCATGGCCAATGGCCTGCTGGACATAGCATACGCTACATAGGCCACCCGATAACTCAGATTTTGGGCCTGACATTGTTCTTCACTTAAGCCGACAGTTGCTACTGACGGATTGAGAAACATAATCGCTGACATATTACAGTAATTCAACGGATGGATGGCCCGGCAAAACATCTCTTTGGCGGCCATGCGTGCTTCCAACTCAGCGATATTGACCAGGTTCGGGTGGCAGGTCACGTCACCACAAGCAAAGATATTGCCATCGACACGACAATCGACGCCTGTGGTCAAGAATCCGTTTTTGCTGAGATCAATGCCGATCTTGTCCAATCTGAGATGTTTCAAATTGGGTTGCCGTCCTACCGAGATCAGTGCGGCATCAACCTCAATCACCTCACTGTGGCCATCGGGAAAATCAAGGACAGCAGCCAGATAATCCTGTCGACGGTGGATATCCTGTAGCGTTGCCGACTGATGGAGCACCACGCCGGCACCTTCGAGGCTCTGTTCGACAAACGCACTGACATCACGATCTTCATACGACAGAACCCGGTCTTTGTGGTCAACCAGGTGAACCTGTGTCTGACCGAAGTTGGCAAAGATCGTGGCGTATTCACAGCCGACAACACCGGCACCAAGAATCAACAATCTTTTGGGGAATTTTTTGAGACGGTGAATCCCGTTGGAATTGAAGATTTTATCCTGATCGACTTGGAGGTTGCCATAGCCACGGGGATGGCTGCCGGTGGAAATTAGAAAATTTTTCGCATGGATCAGCTGTGTTGAGCCATCATCCAGGCAGACCTCAACAGAGTGGCGATCAACAAAGGATGCCCAGCCCCGTACATAGGTGATTGACCCCTCTCCTTGCCAACGTCGAGGAGAAAAGGTTTCCAGTTGCGTGAGCATCTGGTATTGGCGCTCTTTGACGGCTTCCTCAATGGTTGCATTGACTTCGCCAAAATCAACAGTGAGATGTTGGCTTTGATAACCACGGTCCTGTTTGGCGGCAATAGAGTAATCTTTGGAAAGCTCCCACATGGTTTTTGACGCCAAGGCACCCCATTTCACTCCGGCTCCGCCGATCTCTCCCCCTTCGATAACACAGACATGCTTACCGAAGTCAAATGCCCTCATGGCACCGGCAAAACCACCAGGACCACAGCCGAGCACGCATAAATCATATTCTATCGTCTGTTCTGACATGAGCAGGCCTTTCAATATGAAGTTAAGTCAAGAGAAGTATACACTATTTTTTGGCGGATGGTTTTCCATGCTGCAAAGGTATGAAGGGCAATGTAAGGAGGTAAACTAAGGTGTGTCGCGTAAAGCTCTGATACCCGGCAAGGCCAAGCTCAATCCCTTGATGCCCCTTCTGCGGCTGATCCGTATAGCTGTGAAACAAGAAGTCCCACCAGGATAAACAAAATCCGTAATTGGAGTTGGTCTCACCAGAAATCACCGAATGGTGAATTCTGTGCATATCCGGTGTCACCAGAAATCGGCGCAGGTAGCGATCAACGGCTGTAGGGATGGCTATATTGCCATGGTTGAACATGGCCGCACTGTTAATCAGAATTTCCGAGACAATCACGACATCTGCGGGAACACCCATAACAGCAACAGCAGCGCACTTGAGCAATAAGGACAGCAAAATCTCCCCAGGATGGAAACGTAATCCCGTTGATACATCAATATCCATGTCAATATGATGCACTTTATGCAGACGCCATAACCAACGGAGTTGATGAAACCAGCGATGTTGCCAATAGATCACCAAGTCCATCCAGATCAGAGCGATCAGCCAGACGATGACTGTTGGCAACGGTATTTGATTGAGAATACCCAACTGATGGTCCTGAACGCGTGTAGCGACCATAACTGCTGTGAACGGCATCAACAGATACACCACAACAACATCAATTGCGATCAGGCCAAGGTTACGCTGCCAACGAATGTTTTTTGGATGGTGGCCATTAAGACGCGGCCAACGTTTTTCGCTAAAAGCAACAGCTGAAAAAGCGATCAAAAAAACAGCACCACGCAAGAGATTGTTATCGACCATAGTCACCTGTTGGAAGGGTTTTAATCAAACAGTTTGTCCACCGTGTCAAAATCCAGTTCGACTTCAGCAAGATGGCCGACCAGGTCAATTTTCTCCTGATCTTGCGCCGTAATTTTAGAGACATCATTCTGAATGCGGGTAAAGGCTTCGGAGTTGGTTAGATGGGTACGCATATAAGGGATATTGCTGTCATCAACAATTCGCGCCGTAATCGGTGATACCGGTGCATGTCCCGGAATAATCATGCCGGCGATTTTATGGCGGTATTCGGGCAGATGATATAACGACGCCAGCATAACCATCAATTCGTCACGAGTGCTGTTGACCAGCAAAAGGCTTGACTCATCGAGCAGATCAGCAACGCGTTGCGCTGAGGCGGCACCCAATTGAACGTGATGGACAATGCGGTGCTGCTCTTCAAGATTACCTTTCAAGGGCGCCCCAAGCAAACGGCTGATGCGGTGTAGCGTAGGATTGGCCAGAATCGGCGAAAAGTTAAAGCCACCCTGAATGTGAATGTCACGACCAGCAAAGGCTTTTTTGAGGTAATGCATTGTCAATTCACGTTTATCGGCAATCAATTTATTGGCCACCAGCATCCGCACCGGAGCACCCGCCAGTTGAAAAACGCTGAGATTCATGCTGACAGCATCGATCGCACGACCAATGCCCCCATCCGTAACCATCATAACCGGAGCATCCAACAATTTAGCAACCTCAGCATTGTTGTAGCCCAACACCGATCCGACTCCGGCATGGCCAGCCCCTTCGATGACCAGAAAATCGCATTCTTTTTCAAAATACCGACACGCTTCAATCATCTTTTCGGCAAAAAAATCCGGGCCGATCTGGCCATCAAGAACTTGCCGGGTGGTATCGGAAAACACGGGAACAGGGTTCATCTGGTGGATATGCTCTTCAAGACCGAAGACCTGAGCCATGAGAACGGCATCTTTGTCTACATGGAAATTGTTGAACTCAATCAGTTTGGGACCGATAGGTTTGATAAAACCAATACGGGGGTATTTTCGCGCAGCGCGGTACAGTAATGACAGGCAGATAGTTGACTTGCCGCAGTTTTTACCCGTTGCGGCAACAAAGATTTTTTTTGCCATGAGCCCCTCCCCGAATAAATATCATTCCATACAGCTTCGAGCGTCTACCAACGACTGTCAAATTGACTGGCACAAAGCGCCAACAGACACCAACCGCACAAGAAGGAGATGCCACCAACCGGCGTGATCAGTCCCAAAACAGTCACCTGGGTCAAAACCAATACATAAAGACTACCTGAAAAAAGTACAATGCCGACAAAAAATAACAAACCGGCGGTTCTTACCCGCCGCACTTCCGGCCAGGTTTTAATACACAGGGCAACCAGCAACAACGCCAGAGCATGATACATTTGATAGTCAACACCCTTTTCCCAGGTGATCAGCAATTCAGGGCTGACCCGCTGACGCAGACCATGCGCCCCAAACGCACCCAGAGCAACGGAAAGAAATGCATTCACACAACCAAGAACAAAAAATAACTTCATAACAGACAAACTCCGTTCAGGGCAAAAAAGGGAACATCAACGTGTCAAAGTACGCAGTGAAATCTCTCCTTGTTTTTGTATGGTCATTCCGGGCGTTAGCCAGCCGACATTGAGCTTGGCGCGCAAGGTATAGGTGAATTGGTCACGAGGCTGGCGGGTCAGTTGTGAAATCAGGTCAAGACTGTTGAGCAGGTCTGCGGTGACCAGTAACGTCACTTCCTGTTCAGAAAACCCCTCAATGGGCGACAGATTCGACTTAACGCCCGTGAGCAAAGGAATCCCCTCGATTTCAAGGGCATAACTCAGCCCGTCGATTTCGAGGGACTGTCGATTATGGTTGATGATATTGAGTGTAATAGCAAAACGTGGTGCCAGACCCCGGCTCTCCATAACGGAAAAACGAGTGACCTGTATGGTTGGTGCTTCAAACCCCGGTCGCATCCAGGCACAAGAACACAGTGAAAAAATCATGACCAGAGAAATAAATGCTTTCACCACAACAGGTCCCCTTCGATAAAGTTCATGTCGTCATTGTTAACCTGAATAGGCAACAATTTCAATCATCTATTGGCAAAATAGTAGATTCTACTCTTCCAACAAAATCTCTGTTATACTTTTAGAATGAATTTTACACATACGGAGGGTGCCATGATCGAATCAATTAATACATCAACACTTGATAGCTTTAAAGCCGAAGCAAAGCAGTTGCTTGAAGCGGCTGTTCAAAAAAGACAGATGCAGCAGGAGCAAGGGGCACAGAAAGGTGTTCAAGACACGGTATCTCTTGGTAATAAGCCCGTTGATCCCGGCACCTATAGTGCCACTGTTTCAGATGCAGATCTCGGAACAACATTCACCATGCTGCGAGATCTCTTTGTGACAACCCTGCAAGAGCAAGGGATTGCCTTGGAAGTTTCGACCGGAAACAGCACCGTTGATCTAAAGACTCTGACACCGGAACAGGCGCAGGACCTTGTGGCAGAGGACGGTTATTTTGGTGTCGAAAATACCGCCCAACGGATTTTCGATTTCGCCGTGGGTCTGGCCGGCAGTGATCCCAGCCGAATCGAGGCCATCAGAGCCGGAATCGAAGATGGCTTTGCCCAAGCGGAAAAAGCCTGGGGAGGAACTCTGCCGGATATCTCTTATGAAACCAGAGATACACTGATGGCCAAACTTGATGATTGGGTGAATGCCGCCACTGAAACCGCCGAAGCCTCTTAAAAAGATTGACGCAGACGCACGGTTTTACTCGTACCTAAAGACTCCGCTCTTTTTTTTACGGGTAAACAGCGCTAATATGACCGCTTCATCACGCCATATTGTTTTCAGTGTACAATGTGGCATTTACTTACACGAAAGTTACCGGTCATATGAGTCAAATCAGTGTTCCTCAGGGACAATGGGACCTTTCTCGCTATCCGGCGCGTATCGATGACCCGTTACGCGCCTGGGATGCTGCGGACGAATTCATCCTCAACGAGTTACACGATCAGAACTTGCCACATCCATCGCAACGTCTACTGATCGTCAACGACTCTTTTGGTGCGCTGAGTTGTTGCCTGCACTCCTATGCACCGACTTTGGTCAGCGATTCATGTCTAACGTACCAGGGGCTGTTAAATAATCTGAAAAGTAACCGGATAGCTCAGGACTGCATCACGTTTTTTGACAGCTTAACCACCCCGCCAGGCCACTATGACATTGTCCTGATCAAGGTTCCCAAAAGCCTTGCCTTACTTGAAGATCAACTGATTCGGCTACGTCCGGTGATCAAACCAGAGTCAGTGGTCATTGGTGCTGCAATGGTCAAACATCTCAGTGCCACGGCAATTGAATTGTTCGAAAAAATACTGGGACCAACTCATACGTCCCTTGCCCGAAAAAAAGCGCGTTTGATCTTCAGCTGCTTCGATACGGAACGCACTTTTACGCCCTTGCCGCCAGCCAACCTTTCTTTGCCGGAATTTCAGCTCGACCTTGTACAACACCCCGGCGTTTTCTCAATGAACAAGCTCGACCTGGGAAGCCGTCTGGTTCTTGAACAACGTCATTTACTGCCTCAGGCCGAGACAATTATCGATCTGGGGTGTGGCAATGGTGTCCTCGGCATTGCCGCAGCACGACAGCAGCCGGACGCGCAACTAATCTTTGTTGACGAATCGTATCGGGCCATCGACTCTGCCCGAATCAATTTCGAAACAATTTTTGGCCCGCGCGCTGCCCGCTTTGAGGTAATCGATTGCCTGAAGGGAATGGATCGAGACAGTGTCGATCTGATCATCAATAATCCCCCGTTTCACCAACAACAGGTTGTCGGTGATCAGGTGGCCTGGCAGATGTTTCGTCAGGCGCGCCAAGTGCTGAAACGCTCCGGGCAGCTCTGGGTTGTCGGTAATCGCCACCTCGGTTACCATACCAAACTCAAGCGTCTATTCGGTAACTGCAAACTTGTGGCCAGCACGCACAAATTTGTGTTGTTAACAGCCACAAAATCCTGACTGATCAACGTGACTCTCTTCATGACCACATCTGTTTTACGCTGGATCGTCTTTCCAGGCTTGTTGCCGGTCCGGCGGTAAGGCTTCATAATAGTGCTGAATACCACGCAACGAATTGCTCATAAAATAACGTTCCCGAGCATAAATATCAGCTTCTAGCTGTTCTATGGCAGAAAATGCAGGGTCATTATTCAGCAGCCAATCATAAATTACCTCGTCACGTTGTTTTTCAATAATATGATCAGTAACCGCCACCGCTCGCACCCACAATTTTAATTGTTCGCGGGCCGTTTCGAGATAGCTGACAGCCGGTTCAACAAGCCCGTGATGAGCGATGATAAGATAGCGTGGCTGCACGGCAATCATTTTATCGATCGAGTCTCTGGCAACTTCGTAGATAAAGCGTGGCGGTGTTGCCGGACGCATATAACGCCCGGAGTCAACCGGAATATGCACGCCAGCAATCTCTCCGCCAAAGACTAAGTCTTCATAGCCGTAACAGACATGATGTGGCGCATGCCCCGGTGTCTCATACACGCGAATACCAGTGTTGCCAACGTCAGACGCGTAGGATATTGATTGTGATGGCACCGGAATGATTTCTCCGTAAACCTCGGCAGTTTCACCCAAAACCTGCAGCGACCCCTCCCAGAGTTTTTCTGGATAAATCATATGTTTAATACCACTTTGGTGACAAATGACTTGAGCTTTTGGAAAATACTTGAGCAACTCACCGGTCCCACCGGCGTGATCAATATGGATATGAGTCAACAGGATATAATCGATCGATTCCACCTGAAGCTCTCTCAAGGCATTTACCAGAACCGGAATAGTCGACAACGGTCCCGGATCGACCACCGCACGGAATCCGTCAGTTTCGATATACCAACTACTGATAAAATTCCGAAACCCTTCCAAACGAGGTTGGTCCAGGTAGATACATTTTAACTGCCTGACATTCATGACGATCTCCATTTATGAGGATAAACAGCTTTAAACATTGTCCCGTCGGGCGTCATATTTGTCAACACGGCCCATGTTTTGGCAACTGTTTCCACCTGAAAATGGTCACCATGGCCTTGAGTTTATTCGCAAAATCAACCAATTATGGAATTGCCGTTATCTCCGGCAGCTTTGCATAGCAAGCTAAACCTAAGACATTACCCACAAAAAGGCCAATTGACGAGACGGCTTAAACATGCCATTTTGTTGATCTTCCCGCGCACCCCGGAGGAAACACCGTGATTATCCTGACCTTAAACTGTCGCAGCCAGACCATTCATTATCATTTGTTCGATTACCCCAACCCCATACCGTTAACTCAGGGGTATGTCGAAGGAATTGGCACTCATAGCACAAATTGTATTCTTGATGGCGCTCCTCTTTTACTCGAAGACCACCTTGACGCTCTTGATTACATTTTGAAAAGCCTCTGTCACACAGAATGCGGCGTGTTGAACTCTTTATCGCAAATTCGTGGTGTGGGTCATCGTGTTGTTCATGGCGGTGAAACGTATTGCCATTCGGTGAAAATTGATGTCGAAGTTCTCCATAACATCCGTAAAGTTGAGCGCATGGCCCCTAAATACAACATTCCCAGTCGTCAAACGATCATCGCGGCCATGGAATTGTTACCCGATATTGACCATGTTGCCATCTTTGATACGGCCTTTCATCATACCATGCCGGCGAAGGCTTACATGTACCCCCTGCCCTACGAGTGGTATGAAAAATACCGTGTCCGTCGATACGGATTTCACGGAAGCTCCCATCTTTATCTGGCTCGGCGTGCGGCAGCACATCTCGGTAAACCTATTGAGCAATGTAATCTGATCACCATCCATCTCGATCTCGGTGTTTCATTGTGCGCCATTCGCAACGGTCAGTCCATTGATACCAGTACCGGCATGACTCCCGTTGAAGGGACTGCCCAGGAACGTCGCTGCGGCAATATTGACCCGGGCATTCCTGGATTTATCATGGATTGGGAAGAACTCAGTCCGCAACAGATTGAGGAAGTTCTCAATGAAAAAAGTGGCTTGATGGGCCTGACTGGTGGGGACTGTACTACCCGCCAGGAAGTGCTTATCAAAGCTGAACAAAATGATCCACGCGCCCATCTTGCCGCACAGATCGAAGCCTATCGGTTACGGAAATTTATTGGTGAATACCTCTGTGTCCTCGGTCAATGCGATGCGATTGTCTTTTCCTCCGGTCAAGGCAACTTTGAGGCAAACGTCCGTCATCGTGTTCTCGACGGAATGGACTGCTTCAACATCCTGCTTGATGAGAAAAAGAATAATCAGCCGCGCTGTATTCACAGCGAAATCAAAATCAGTCGTCCGGATTCCGCCATTGACGTGCTGGTTATCCCAACAGATGAAGCCCGTGTCTTTTGTGAAGACACGGCTCAAATCGTTCAAGGCATCTTTGATCCGTCAAGTCGTCTTAGCTACACCTTCGACGAGCTGTAACCACGACGACCGAACTCTTCCTGTCGCAAGAGTTACTTAAACAAGTTTCGCGTTGTCATATCCACGCGGCCCTTCAATAATGCTTTTTCTGCCCCTTTTTAGACAAGAATTTATCCACATACTTTGAATTAAGATTCTCTATGCTAAGCTATTGAAGGAGGTTCTCCCTCACGGTCAGGAGCTGATGGTGAAACTTAATGTGAAATTGATTTCGATTACAGGCGTTCTTTTTCTCGTCTTCCTTCTTTGTGAAGCGTGGTTTGAATTCATCGAAATACGGGATTTTTCGCGTCAACAGATTCTCGAGCAATCGCGCAGTATTCGCGATTTGATGATGGCGACCCGCTATGTCTATCACCATCAGTTCATCTCCAGTGGCCTACCTCTTAACGATAATACCCTTGGGTTCCTCCCCGCTCATGCATTAGCACGTATATCCGAACATTTTACCCAGCTCAACAAGAAGGAACTCTCATTCAACAACGTCTCAGCCGACCCGCGGAATATCTACAATCGTGCTGACTGCATTGAAACCAAAGTGGTTCGCTATTTTGAAGAAAACCCGCATCAAGAAGAGTATTTTGAAAAAGTGACGACGGGTTCGCGGCGATTTTATCAATACGCAACGCCTATCTGGACGGAAAGCTACTGCCTAAGATGCCATGGCGATGTGAATTCTGCGCCACCGACCATTTCTGCACGCTATACAACCGGGTTTAATTATCATATCGGCGACCTGCGCGGCATTATGAGTGTCCGTATCCCCATAGAACATTTTAACCGCGATGTCAGGGCACAATTAGTGAGCAATGTGCCGGTCATTATGGCGTTCCTCTTCAGCTTGTGTCTGCTGATGTACTGGCTGGTGCAAACCACGATTGTTTACCGATTGAAGGGGCTACTAAGGTCAATCAACTTTATTCGAGAAGGACATTACGACCGTCATGTGCCGATCGATGGTCACGATGAAATCGCAGATCTTGCCAAAAACTTTGAGCGAATGGCACAAGCGATTGAGTTGCGAGAAAATCGCTTAAAACAGAGCGAGCAGCGCCTTGAAAACGCGCAGAGGATTGCCCGAATCGGCAACTGGCAATGGCATGATGGCCGACACGAACTATTTTGCTCTGACCAGATTTACACAATTCTCGAGTGTTCTCAGGATAGCGTCCTGACGCCACGGCAGTTCATCCGAAGAGTGCCCTCCTCGCAGCGACAACATCTTTTTAAGCATCTAAAAAACAGTTTTGCAGCACAACAGTTCGATGAGTTTGAGACCGTTATCACGACCAAAAGCTCTGAACCGGGCTATGTTCGACTTCGTGGTGAGTTCGAGTCACGTCATGGTCAGCTCCTGCTTTCAGGAACGTTGCAGGATATAACAACAATGAAGCGAGCCAAACAGAAAATCATCGAATTAAACCACAGCCTCGAAGATAAAGTGGCTCAGCGTACCGCGCAGCTACAACGGACCAACAAAGAACTTGAAGCGTTCTCTTACTCCGTTTCACACGATTTACGTGCTCCTTTGCGCGCGATAAGCGGTTTTTCACAGATACTTAAAGAAGAATACAGTGAAAACCTGTCGCCTGAAGCAAGGCGTTATCTCGGTCTGGTCGTTGATAACAGCCAAATGATGGGAACCTTGATTGATGATTTGTTGCGCTTCTCGCGGCTGAACCGTCATAAATTGAAAAAACAGAAGATTGACACCGAAGGTCTTGTTCGGCAGGTGGTCGATGAGTTGTTACAGGAGAGTGATTATACATTCATCCATGCACCTGAAATTAAAATAGGCCCACTTGAAACGTGTTACGGTGATCCGGCACTGATCAAACAAGTTTTTGTCAATTTGCTCTCCAATGCCCTTAAATTTACGCAAAAGACCTCTTATCCGCGCATCCGTGTGACATCAACGCGACAAGGGGACATTGTTACTTTCAACATCACCGACAACGGGGCCGGGTTCGATATGCAATATGCGGAAAAACTGTTTGGTGTCTTCCAGCGACTTCATCATCAGAGCGAATTCACCGGTACCGGCGTGGGGTTAGCCATTGTGCAACGTGTTATTGGCAGACATCAAGGAGCCATCTGGGCACAGTCGGAACCAAATAAAGGGGCCACGTTTTCTTTCACCCTGGAAAGGTCTATAGAATAATGGATTCTCCAATTGAAATTCTCCTGGTTGAAGACAATCTCAATGACGTGGAGTTGACGCTGCACGCTCTAAAAAAAAACCATATTAAAAACCGGGTTGAAGTTGTCCATGATGGCGCTGAGGCCCTGGATTTTATCTTTTGCCGCGGGCGCTATGTGGATCGCGACCCGACAGCCAAGCCTCGGTTGATTCTTTTGGACCTCAAACTGCCTAAAGTGGATGGGCTTGAAGTTCTCAAAGTCTTGAAATCGACAGATAAAACACGTCAGATTCCGGTCGTTGCCCTGACCTCATCGCGTGAAGAGATCGACATGCACAAAAGTTATCAGCTCGGCGTGAACAGCTATATCGTCAAGCCAGTAGATCTTGAACAATTTGTTCAAGCCACCGGTCAATTGGGGCTTTATTGGCTGGTAATGAACCAGACCGCTTCATAAAAGGATTTTCCATGCCGGAGACCGTCCTGAACATTCTTATTCTTGAAGATTCAGCAACCGATGCGGAGCTGATGTTACATACCTTGCGCAAAGAAGGGTTGAATATCTCTGCCCATGTGGCAATGACACGACAGGGGTATGTTGCTGCGCTAAACGACGAGATTGATCTTATCTTGTCCGACTACAATCTGCCGCAATACGACGCGCTGCAAGCGCTGGATTATCTGAATTCACTAGGATACGACATCCCCTTTATTCTTGTTTCCGGAACAATCGGCGACCAGCGGGCCGTCGAAATTATTCGCCGCGGAGCCACCGACTATCTCCTTAAATCACGCATGCCGAAGCTTGGCCAGGTGGTCAAACGAGCGTTGCATGAGCGCCACATTCTCCTCGAGAAACAACTGGTTGAAGAACAGCTTCACCTTGAGCGGAATCTGCTGCACAACGTGATTGACGGTCTGGAGATGCTTGTCATGATCACAGACCGGAATTTCAACATCCAAGTTATTAACTGGCACGCCCAGAAATTGGTTCCTGTCGGTCTATCGGCAACGGAAATGACCTGCTACCAACTGACACGCGACTTCGATTGCCCCTGTTCAGAGTATGGCATGGAATGTCCCATTGAAACGGCTTTGGCCAAGAACCTTGCAACAAAAGTGCAACAAAATTATCAGGACAAAAATGGCGAAAACGTTTCCGTTGAAAAAACTGCGACATTACTCCGAAATCGCCAAGACGAGGTTACGGGGATTTTTCTTACCTGCCGTGATATTTCTGAGAACATACGCCAGAAAGAGGATATTGCCTATAAAGAGATGCAGCTAGAACAGATTCTTCATTACGACACGTTGACGGGGTTACCACAACGGAATTTTTTCTTTGATTTACTGCACAGCCATATGATCGGCTGCCAAAAGAATAACCGCACTCTGGCGCTGCTCTATCTGGATTTGGATCGTTTTAAAAACATTAATGACACCCTGGGGCACAACGTGGGAGATCAGGTCTTGCAGGAAGTGGCGCAACGGCTGCAGAACAACATCCGCATTAGCGACAATTTAAGCCGCATGAGCGGTGACGAATTTCTCATCACCATTGATCCGGCAGATAATCTGAGCGAGGTGGCGCAACTGGCCCAGAAATTTCTCAGTGCCATTTCAGTGCCGATGCAAATCGAACATCACCGCTTTCATCTGACAGCCAGCATCGGTATCAGCCTTTTCCCAGATGATGCCGCCAGCCAGGAAAAACTTCTGAGTTGTGCCGACGCAGCCATGTATCGGGCCAAAGAATCCGGACGTGATGCCTTTCGATTTTATAAGCCTCACATGAACGAGAAAGCCCAAGGCCTCCTCTGGCTTGAAACGGAGTTGAGAATTGCCATTGAGCAAGAGCAACTCGAGTTGTATTACCAGCCACAATACAATCTTCATAACGGCCAACTGGTCGGCGTGGAGGCCCTGCTTCGCTGGAACCACCCTGAAAAAGGGATAATCCCGCCCGGAGATTTTATTCCCCAGGCGGAAGAAACCAGCTTGATCCTTCCTTTGGGGGCATGGGTGCTGAACACGGCCTGTCGTCAAGCATCAGCATGGCACGCCATGGGCATTCCTCCGGTACGGATGGCCGTAAATATTTCAGCCGTACAGTTTTACCGCATTGATCTGGCACAGGAGGTGGCACGACTCCTCGCTCACTATCAGTTGCCAGCCGCCCTGCTTGAGCTGGAAATTACCGAGAGCATTATCATGGATGATGTTGAAGTGGCTGCTGAGACCATGAAAAAACTGACATCAATGGGTGTAAAACTGTCCATTGATGATTTTGGCACGGGTTATTCCTCGTTAAACTACTTGAAACGCTTTCCCATCGCGACATTGAAAATCGATCGTTCCTTTATCAACGACGTCACAATCAATGAACAGGATGCCGCCATTGCTTTGTCGATCATTTCACTGGCCGGTCATATGGGTATTGAGGTGCTCGCCGAAGGGGTGGAAACGGAGGAACAGCTGAGGTTTTTGCAGCAACATGCCTGTCAATACGGCCAGGGCTATCTGTTTAATCGGCCTATGATTGTTAAAGACATTGAGCACCAGCTCAAAAAAGCTCAATGGCCAGAGTGGCTGCAGCAATAAACGTTTCATCTGAAGAGAACCGATTCACTGACAACAAGGCCGCTTCGTTTCTTATTGAAGCGGCCTTGTTGTCAGTGGTCAGTATTTACCGAACTCATCGTCATCCAGGGCTATGTGTGCCGAAGAGTCCGATGTGCCGCCCCACCCATCAGCCGGGCTTGAAGCGGGTGATGAAGGCTCAAGTCGAGGCTGTGGCGGCGACGCTTGAGGCGCCTGATGGTCCGTCAACTTAAAATGGCTGACTAATTGACGTAACTGAATTGCCTGACTGTTCAGTTGCTCACTGGCGGCAGCCCCCTCTTCCGCACTGGCCGTGTTCTGTTGGGTCACCTGGTCAATCTGCGTCAAGCCGATGTTGATTTGGCCAATTCCCTGAGCCTGTTCATTGCTGGCTGCAGCAATGTCCGCCACCAAGTCAGTGACTTTTGTGATGCCACCGACAATCTCATCGAGCCCTTCTGCTGTGCGGCTGGCAATTTCAGCGCCGTTTTCTGCTTTACTGACCGAACCTTCGATCAACTCGGCCGTTTCACTGGCCGCCTTGGCACTGCGTGCCGCCAGATTGCGAACTTCCTCGGCCACCACCGCAAAGCCTTTACCATGTTGTCCCGCTCGCGCCGCTTCAACGGCGGCATTGAGGGCCAGCAAATTGGTCTGAAACGCGATCTCATCAATCACCTTGATGATCTTGGAAATATTCTGCCCAGACTCGTTAATTTCGGCCATGGCCTGAACCATCTGTTGCATTTGCTCTGAACCGCGTCCCGCCGAGTTATGTGATTGAGAAGAAAGCTGGCTGGCCTGCTTGGCATTGTCCGCGTTAAGTTGCGTTTGTGACGTCAACTCATTCATGGATGCCGCAATCTCTTCCAAAGAACTGGCCGATTCCGTCGCACCCTGTGACAAGGCCTGGCTGGTGTCGGAAACTTCTGTTGATCCGGCGGCAATCTGATCACAGGCTGCGCGGATCTGCTCTAGAATATGACATAAATCGTTGGTCATTTTCTGCAGAGCGAGTCCCAGCCGGTCCTCATTTGACGCCAGCTTGACGTCGACACGCAAATCACCGGCAGCAACGGTTTCGGCTAAAATGGCTTTTTCCTCCAGACCGTCGGCCATATGATCCAGAGATTCAGTAAGAATGCCCAATTCATCGCTCCGCTGAATGTTCAGTCGTGTTGAAACATCACCGCGTCGAACCTTCTCTGCAAAAGCAACACCGGTGCGGATCGCTTTAACGATATTGTTAACCGCTGAATAGACCACCAGAGCAATAATGCCGACAACAATCAGGGTTAACGTCACGCTGATGTTCCGAACCGTGACAATCGGTGCAAAAATATCATCCAAATCCGCCCCGAAAGCAATCACCCAGCCCGTGGCTTCGACGGGTCGATAACTGACAATTTTATCCACGCCATTCCAGAGATATTCCTGAAAACCGCTTTTTTGCCGCAACATGATCTGCCCCCAATCGTAGCTGGCGATCCCCGAATTGATCAGCTTGGACTGGTCAGGATAGGCAATGAAGCGTCCTTTTTCGTCGATCAAATAGGCGTATCCACGATTACCGGCCTTTACCGGCTTAATAAACGCATCGGAAAAACTGTTCATATCCACAACAGCAACCAGAACGCCCTGCGTTGTTCCCTCAATCTCCAATGGTACTGCAATTGAAAAAATGGGCGCACCGCTTAACTTACTGATCAGGACGTCCGAAATAACCTCGTGTCCGCGCATCGCCTGTTGAAAATAATCACGCGAACCCAAGTCAAGACCGACTTGGTCTTGACCTGATGCCGCGATAACTCGGCCATTTTCATTGACCACGGCGAGAAATTCGTAGGAACCGTATAAAGAATGCACCTCGGCAAGAATGTCATGGGCGCGATCACGCGCATTCTCATCGTTGAGTGAAACAAGCAGCTCCTTGGAGTCTGCCAACACCCGAACATCGTTCTGCTGATCGACAACCCAGTTGTTGATTTGCAATGCCAGAGACTGGGTCATTTGAGTCATCTGGCTACGAATGTTACCCTGAAGCGCTTTTTTAGACGCATCAAAACTGACCAGTGTCAAGATCACCATGCCAATGATGGCCACACCCAAAATTGGCACCAAAAACTTCATTTTCAAGTTTAACTTCACCTCTAAGTCCTCCCAAAAGCAGCTAATATGATCAAAAGGCAGTGCTTCTCCCCCCCTTAAATAACTGTCACAATTGAAATTATCTCTCAAAAATGACAACTATTGCCTTTTTGTATACAGAGATTCAAAAAAACTCAAGCTTAGTGGAATTAATTTTAACAAATATACATTAATTGGCCCCAGATCAGTGATACGGCGAACACCCTGACTTAATCCTCACAGAAATCTCGCAATGAGCTGTCCAGTCAGGAAAAAATCACTCTACTGGTATAAAATGGCAAAGTTTCAGGATTGTTGCAGAGCGGATAATTGCATGAGAGACTGCGGTGAACAGTCAAAGAGTTCTTCATAGGCGGCAGCCAATGAAGCAAGATGAGAATGGTTGTAGTGACCTAAAGCCTGAAACATCTGTTTTAGATGGGGAGACGTGAATTGCAAGGCATTGCGCGCATGAACAAGAGTGGTCTGCGCTTCCAGATCAACGGCAATTTTAACGGCATCGGCATCAGAAAACGAGTTGTTTTTCACTTCTTCAAATAGTTCATCGACCAGACCACACAGATCATTCAACGCCTCAAAAGAGAGTGTGGTAGAAAAAGATTCATCTTTAAGAGACAAACGGGAAGCCAGTTCGATCTCCAGTGCATGCCCTTCTTCATCCTCACTGAGCTTTTTCCACATTTGACGCCGATGTTCCGGATAAGAGCTTTGTTGGGACCAATGGTGGTACAGATTGCCGATCGAACGTTCAATGTGAACACAACGGGAAAAGAAATGATATGGGATCATGGAGTCCTCAGCCGATGAAGGATATAAAAAACATCGTAAATTCCGATCATAATGGATTTTAGGACAATAAAAAAGCCCCGAATCAGTTTTCGGGGCTTGAATCAATTCAGTCGCTACCGAATTTCCAATCATCATCGGTAACACCGGTGCTCAAAAAGCACACATCTTCCTCCGGATCAATCGGCGGAGGCGGTGGATAAAGTCCTTCGGGCCAATTCAAATATTCGCGAGTCCCTTCTGCAGCATTTTCCATGAGGCATCTCCTTTTTACAGCCTGATACAGATGGCGGTTCATCCTGTCGGAAAATTCTAGTTGCGACACTTGTGCCAAAACCCACAAAACAGAATAAGTATTCCAAATCATTAACCAGATTGGAATATCTTCCTAACATGTTGATTTTTGTATACAAAAACAAGCTGTTCCACAACTGAACAAAGTGTTCTCTTGTATGGCACTGTGACCACATATGGAACAAAAGAACATTTCGTGTTTACATTATAAGAAGAGATTCTCGCAATACTGAAACAATCAGATGTCATCGTTTCACTCCGGGCTATTTGTCTTGACAACCGATCCACTTTCACCAACCCTGTGTGGACAGATGTATCACACGATGGATATCGTGTTTGCGCTGAGCATCGTAAGACACTCGGCTAAGATACGCGTTAACCTCCTGTTCACAAAATACGACAAAAGAGTTGATTTATGACTGTTGAATGCCTAGGTAAAAGCGACGAGTTTCCGACGCTTGATATCCCCCTGTTTCTTGAAGCGGTTCCTGCGGGTTTTCCCAGCCCGGCATCGGATTATTGCGAGCGGAAACTGGATCTCAATGAACTGTGTATTCAGAAACCGGCAGCCACCTATTTTGTTCGGGTACAGGGCGATTCTATGATAGAAGCGGGAATCTTTCCCGGTGACGTACTCGTCGTTGATCGTTCACTGTCGGCTCAGCACGGCGACATCGTCATTGCCGCCCTTAATGGTGAATTAACCGTCAAGAAACTGGAAACATCGCCGAACACCCGTCTGGTTCCGATGAATCAACACCATCGACCAATTGAAATTCCCGAAGATGCCGAATTGGAAATATTCGGTGTCGCAACCTCCGTCATCCATTCGTTGAAAAGATCATGACAAGCTACGCTCTGGTCGACTGCAATAATTTTTATGTCAGTTGTGAGAGGCTGTTCTGCCCGCAACTCAAGCAACGCCCCATTGTCATCTTGTCCAACAATGATGGCTGTGTCGTATCCCGCAGTCAGGAAGCCAAAGCTCTCGATATTCCCATGGCAACGCCGCTGTTCAAGGTTCACGCCCTGCTCAAACGACATCACGTCGCCATCTTCTCATCAAATTACACCCTCTACGCCGATATCTCCTCCCGGGTTATGCAAACCCTTGAAACGTTTTCCCCCGAGGTGGAGGTGTATTCCATTGATGAAGCATTTCTCAACCTGACCGGGCTGGTCAAAAGCGAAGACCGGCTGGATTATGGCCACACGATTTGCCAGACCGTACATCAACATGTCGGTATACCGGTCTGTGTTGGCCTGGCCCCGACTAAAACCCTGGCCAAATTGGCCAACTATGCGGCAAAGGCCTATCCGGCAACCAACGGCGTTGTCGATCTTCACTCTCCTCAGCGCCGTCAACGCCTGCTTCACCTCACCCCAGTCGCTGAAATCTGGGGCATTGGCCGACGGACAGCATTACGCCTGCAACAAATGGGTATTCATACCGCCTGGCAACTGACCCAGATGCCGCTGAATCAGGCCCGGCGTCGTTTTTCCGTGGTGATGGAGCGATTGATTCGCGAACTGCATGGGGAAAATTGCCTCACCATCGACCATCAGCCAGCACCTCAACAACAGGTGATCTGTTCGCGTTCCTTTGGAGAAAAAATCGTTGCGTTCGATGCGTTACGTGAGACTGTCTGTGAATTTGCCGCGCGAGCCGCAGAAAAATTACGTCACAACCAACAGGCCGCCCGGCTGATTAACGTCTCGATTCGCACCAGTGCCTATTGTGCTGCGGAACCGTGCTATGCCAATTCCGCCAGCAGCATGTTGCAACAACATACCTGTGATTCACGCCGGATTGTCGCCACAGCCACTCAACTTCTTGAAGGATTGTGGAAAGAGGGCTATCGTTACGCCAAAGCCGGCGTCATGCTGGGCGACCTGTGTCTGGAGAACAACATTCAACCCGGTCTATTTGATGATATGGTTGCGCAGGGCAAAAGCAAAGCTCTCATGCAAGCCATGGATCACATCAATGAACAGTGTGGTTCCATCTGGCTGGGCGGACAACGTCCGCAACGCGATTGGTTCATGAACCAGAATTATCTGTCCCCCGCCTACACCACACGCTGGGACTGCCTGCCGGTAGTATCCTGATTGGCTCTGGAGGGAATAATGGCGTCCAAATCCGATTTAACCAGCTTGCTCAAACTCAAGCGCCGCATTCTCGAATATGTCGCGGTGGTCCGCTCGCCTCAAACACCTGTTCATGTCAAATTATTAGCCGTTGCTACCGGTCTCTACCTGCTCATGCCTGTCGACCTGATTCCCGACATGATTCCGGTGTTGGGCCTTACCGATGATGCCGCTTTAATCGGCCTTTTTCTCAGTTATCTCAATCGATTTATCACCGAGGATATCAAGCAATCCGTCGCACAAAAAGACACCTCAAAAAGGTAGTTCCCGCCTCCAATCTTCCACAGCCAAAACATTAAAAAGCATAATTATAACACATACTTCCCACTGTTTTATGCTATGGTACCTAAATTTTTATTACTATTCCCGGTCTTGAAAGAGTTGGCATGAAGGCATACCACTCCATCACCAGGCGTGTTGCCATGGGCTACCTTGTTATTGTGTTTTTCAGCACACTGGCGATCGGCTATGCCCTGACCCGCCTGCATGATCATACCAGACAGACCCAACGTCTGGTTGAAACCCAGTTTCATGCCTTTACACTGCTTCGCGACATCCGTCAAAACCTGCTGGCTCAAGAAAATCTCGAAAAACAACTGCTGATTCTTGAGGACACGCAACTGCTCGACCTGGTCGAACGACGTTGGGATGACTTTGATCTGATTCTGGCAAAATCAAAACGCGCCACCCTGCCCGACCACTTCTCATCACTCCCGCGCACCCTGGCCAATTATCGTCACAACGGAAAAACTCTGCTGCAGGCCTTTATGGATAAAGACTGGCAACAGGCACGCAAATACAGCAAGGCGACAACACTGCAACGCAATCAACTCCTTGATCGTCTGTCAAAAATACGCACCATTCACCAGATTGCCGTCGATCATGATTTGCATTCGCTCTCAGAGCAAAGTAACCAGGCGTTTACGGTTACAGTCTTACTGGCCTTTGCCGGTCTGCTGCTCTCTGCGCCTGTCGCATTAACGGTTATTTTGGGGATACATCGTTCCGTAAAAGCACTGCAAGATGGAACGCGCGATATTGCTCAAGGCAACTTCAACTCAAAACTCGGCATTCGCAGCAAAGACGAATTCGGTCAACTGGCCCTTGATTTCTACTCCATGGCACGCAAGCTTCGTGAGTTGGAACAACTGCATCTCGATGCCAACCCACTGACCCGGCTTCCCGGCAACCTGGCTATTGACCGCGAACTGGAGCGACGCATCCAGGATCAGGAGGCTTTTGCTCATCTCTATATCGACTTGGATAACTTCAAAGCCTATGGTGACCGCTATGGTTACAAAGCAGGCAGCGATGTCATCCACGAAGTCGGAACCATGCTGAAAAACGTGGTGAAAGACCATGGCACGGACGATGACCTTGTCGGCCATATCGGTGGAGACGATTATGTCGTACTGACGACGCCGGACAACGCGGAAACAGTCGCCAAAGCCTTGATAAAAGATTTTGAAAACTACGTCCCGTCGCTCTACAGCGAAGAAGACCGCAACGCTGGATATTACACGGGTACGGACCGTTATGGCGTGCAGCGGAGTTTTCCCTTGCTCACCATATCCATTGCCGTGATCTTATCCGAGAACCTGGAAAGCCCCTCCATCCTTGCCATCAGCGATGACTGTGCCAAGATGAAGGAACACCTTAAACGACTTAACGGTAGCAACTACCTGATTGATCGAAGAAAGCATCTCTAATGACATTTCGTTCTTTTTCTATCTTACTCGGCCTTGTTCTCGTGCTCTCCGCCTGCACCCCGTCAACATTCTGGCAGGAGAAACAACGACAAAAAACCTTTGCAGAAGCTCTTGATCATTACCTGTCTGAACAAGATCGAACCTATCTTGAGGAGATTGCCCACGGTCAACCAGAAACTCCTTGGTCACTACGGGCCCAGAAACTTGTGAGTCACTTGGACAACCTTGAGCAACAGCAACAGGAAAGCGCACAAGAATTACAAATCACCCGGCAACGCTGCGCAGAACACCTGCAACTCCTTGAACAGGAAAACCGGGATCTCCAAGAAACCATGGACCAACTCAAACAGCTCTTTATTGACATGGAGCTGCGCGAATAGACCAAGGAGCCGTCCACCCCTTTGATGGGAAAAAGACCTTGCCTTTGCGCTACCGCTCCGATTAGAGTAGCAACCATGACCGTGCGCAAGAGCTACAAACATATCTTTTCCACCCTGTGCCTGATCCTCATGCTGTTTATCTGTCAGACGAACATTTACGGCTTCGTCTGGTGTTTTTGCGATCAGGACAACGTCAAACTTGAGCAGCTTCATTTCGATTGTAATCAGCAATGCGCGTCAGAGCAGAACAATCAGGCTGACGATCATCAGTCCCACCATATCGCCCAGAAGGACCATACCGGTCCATGCCTGGACCTCTTAACCTCCGGCAGTTATACCTCTCGCCAGCGTCATGATTTATTCAACCAACCGATTACGCCACTGATCCTTCCGACGACTCCGGTTGTCAGCATGGTTGGAGAAACCGCCGGACGTCCGCAGCTCACCAGGCTTGTCGAGCCACGTGTTTCTCAACACATTCTTCATCATCGCACCATCGTGCTACGCCATTAAACACTCCTGAAACTCCCTAATTAGATCATCGTCCGCACAATCGACAGCACAATTGCGCCTATGACGCGATGCGTCTGCATCGCCACCTGCGGACCGTAAACACAACAAGCATTCAATGATGGAGGTGTACGATGCCCTGTACGGCAAAGTCCCTTAACAGGCTGCTGAAAAACAGCCTGTGGAACCGATGGACGGGACGTTTTCAACATCCTGTTAAATCGCTGTGGCTGGTTTCTGGCGTCTTAGCGACACTGCTGTGTCTGCCGACGTTGGGAATGACGTTTCCCTCTGAACAGAAACACCCACAGGCGCACAACAAATCGGTTCAACGCTCTATAACCCTGGAGCAAGCCACTCTTTTAGCACTTAAAAATAATGCCAGCCTCAAAGCGGGCTATCATGAAAGTCTGGCGATCGAAGCTGAAGGCCGACAACGTTCTGTACTGCCAAATCCCGAAATTGCCCTCGAATTCGAAGAGTTCGCCGGTAGCGGAGAGTATTCCGGCAGTGAGGCGATGCAAACCTCATTGACCATCAGTCAACGCATTGAACTTGGCCACAAACGTGCCCGCCACCAACAGGTTGCCGTGCGCAAAAACGATGTCACAGCCGCTCAACAAGCATTACAGGCTACGGAAGTCATCCGCCAAACCCGGCAGTTTTATCGTCACGCCCTCGTCGCGCGCGAACAATTGCGTCAGGCGAATAAAAATGTGGTTCAGTGCCAAACCTTGTTCACCAGTATTGAAGAAGCGATCCGGGCTGGCAAAAAAGCCCCAATTGAAGCCCAGCGCATCATGCCACTTCAGGCGCAAGCACAATTACGCCTGCTCGCTGCCCAGACCACACTGAAAGCCAGCCGACAACAATTGTGCTCGATGTGGCAGGGCCGCGAAGAAGAGCTGGGTGTTCTGGACGGGTCATTGAGCGACATTCAGCACCTTCCCGGTCTCGCGGAGTTACACAACCAAATCGACCAGACCACAACAGTGCGACTGGCCTGGAAAAACCATCACCTCGAACAGGCCCGATTCGAACTTGAACAGGCCAATAGAATTCAGGATGTCACACTGTCTGTCGGCGTCAAACACGACAGTTCAACAGAAGACAATGCACTGATCGCAGGCCTTTCCGTACCATTCCCCCTGTTTGACCGCAACAGCGGCAACATTGACGCGGCCCGGAACCGCACCGATCAAGCAGAACAAGCGCTGCTGCAAGCCCGACAAACGGTCTGGCAGAAGCTTATTGAAAGTCATCGGCTGGCATCCATTGCCCAACAGGAGATCGTCACCTTTGAGCAGCAGTTATTACCCACGGCTCAAGCGGTATTTGAGTCGGTAACGTTTGGCTACGACCAGGGCAAATACACTATTTTGGATGTTCTGGATGCGCAAAGCCGTCTGATGAAAAGTCAAGATCGTTACCTGAACGTCCTTGCCGATTATCACAGCAGTCTCACCGACCTGGAAGCTCTGTTTGATTTTCAACTCTCTAAAACAACAGCAGCTTTTGCTGGTCCTGATGAGGAATAAAAAATGACGAAGAACTGGAAAAACAGTCTGGCTTTAACAGCGATCACCCTGCTGTCAGTCGGCATGATGACATCACCCATTCAATCGGCAACACATGACCATGCTCACGAACAGGAGCATGTTGAAACAACCCACGATGATCACGGTCACGAAGCGGATGAACATGAAGGCCATAATCACGGCAGTGCCACCGACTACTGTCTGGAGCATCAGATGCTGGAAAAGGTCGATGCCCTGTGTCAGGCCGGTCATATTGGCGATTTGCCTTTGGGCCAAGGGATGATGGTTCGGCTGTACGATGAAAATGTTGCCGCAAAAACCGGCATCGTCACCGCCCGTCCGCAGCCCATTCACAGCCTGGGAGGTGAAACCTTTCTCGGCCAGGTGGCCCTCAACCGCAATCGACTGGCAAAGATCACTTCCCCGGCTCCGGGTCTGGTGACAACCGTCCATGTCCAACCGGGAACACAGGTCTCACAGGGACAAGCCCTGCTGACCGTGGACATTCCCCAACTGGCCACACTGAAAAGTGACTATCTTGCCGCCCAGGCCAGGGTTGAGCAAAGCCGCACCCACTATGAACGGGAACAACTCCTGCTCGAAAAAGGGATCACCTCAAAACATGAATTTCAGCAGGCACGCAGTCTGGCGCTTCAGGCCGGAAGTGATGCCGACCGCTATCATCAGCAATTGCTCAACACCGGTCTGACCAGTGACGAGATCAACCAACTTATGGAACAGCGCCACACCGAAACACGCATCACCTTGCGGGCACCATTTGCCGGTACCGTCACAGATGTGGCCACCGCTCAAGGGGAGCGGATCAGCGATCAAACAGCCGTCATTACTCTGGCCAACCTCGACACCCTGTGGCTAGAAGTCGCTGTCCCGGAAACACAGCTTCAGCACCTGCACGCCGGAGCGCCGGTTCAGGCACGTTTTGCCGCTCTACCCGGCAGAGTTTTTACCGGCAAGCTGTTTTTTCTCGGCACACAAATTGACCCGCGCAGCCGCATGCTAACGGCCCTGGCTGAAATTGACAACACAACCCACCTGCTCAAGGCCGGTTTCTACGGTGATGTGGCTCTGGTCGTAGAAGAGTCAGAACAGGGGCTGGCCATTGATGCTAATGCCGTTCAGATGCTGAATAACACACCCTATGTGTTTATTGCCCATGAAGACGATCTGTTTGAAATCCGCCGGGTTGAGATTGGCACCCGCACCAATCATCTGGTTGCTGTGACTGGTATCAACGCCGACGACGCCATTGTCGTGCAACAGGGCTATGCACTTAAATCAGAAGTGCTCAAAGCCAGTCTCGGCGCCTCCTGCGCGGATCACTAGGGGGGCGCTGATGTTCAATAAACTGATTGAAATCTCCCTGCGTAATCGTCTGGTGGTCGCCCTGCTGTTTGCCGTGGCGTTTGCCAGTGGCAGCGTGGTTCTGTTTAATCTGCCCATCGATGCATTTCCCGACACCACGCCGGTTCAGGTACAGATCAACACCATTGCTCCGGCCCTCGGACCGGAAGAGATCGAAAAGCAGCTTTCGTTACCCGTTGAACTGGCGGTGTCTGGCCTGCCGGGACTGGTGCATGTCCGATCCATTTCAAAATTCGGCCTGTCACAGGTGGTGGCCATTTTTGAAGATAAGATGGCGATTCTCGACTCGCGCCAATTGATCATGGAACGCCTTGCCTCTGTGCAGTTACCGGAAGGGATCGACCCACCGGAACTGGGGCCGATCTCCACCGGGCTCGGCGAAGTGTTTCACTACATGCTGCGCTCCGACAATCCCGAACGCACCCTGGCGGACCTGAGGACGTTGCACGACTGGGTGATCAAGCCTCAGTTGCGCAAAGTGCCCGGTGTTGCCGAGATCAACTCCTGGGGTGGCAAAGAGAAGCAGTATCACGTCATTGTGTCGCCGACAGCCCTGATAAAATACGGTCTGACCTATGACGATGTGGCCACCGCCCTGCGCGACAACAACGCCAATGTCGGTGGTGGTCAGGTTGAAACCGGCGGCCAAACTCTGCTGGTTCATGGCCTCGGTCGGGTCAGCAACACCGAGGAAATTGGTGCAATCGTCATTGATGCCGTTGACGGCGTGCCGATCCGCATCAGCGATGTCGCCGAGGTCGCCATTGATCATGAATTGCGCCGTGGAGCCGTTTCTGCCGCAGGCCGTGGGGAAGCGGTGATGGGTCTGGGCTTTATGCTCATGGGCGAGAACAGTCGCGACGTTACCCTGGCACTGAAACAAGCGCTGGACACGGTGGCCCAATCCCTGCCCGACGACGTTATTCTCGAAACCGTCTATGACCGCACCGAGTTGATTGATCAGGTCATAGCCACGGTGGAACACAATCTGGTCGCCGGAGCGATTCTGGTGATTGCCGTGCTGTTTTTGCTACTCGGCAATCTGCGCGCTGGCCTGCTCGTCGCTGCGACCATCCCCATGGCCATGCTATTTGCCGCGCTGGGCATGCAATCGCTCGGCATTACTGCCAGCCTACTGTCTCTTGGTGCCATTGATTTCGGCATTCTCGTTGACGGTTCATTGGTCATGACCGAAGCCAACCTGCGTCGTTTGACCGCGCGTCAGATCGAGCTTAATCGCACCCTGACCGCCGGGGAACGCTTTGCCGTCATCCTCGAATCCAGCCGCGATGTGGTGCGGCCGATTATCTTCGGCATGGCGATTATCATCATCGTCTTTCTACCGGTGCTGACCCTGGAAGGGATTGAAGGCAAGATGTTCAGTCCCATGGCCCTCACCTTCATTGTCGCGCTGGTTGGTGCTTTGCTGGTTGCTGTATTTCTGACGCCGGTCTTGTCTTTTGCCTTTCTGCCGCGCACGTTCAAGCCACGCACGCGGGCGATGACACAACGGATGAAAGACCTGTACGCCAGCCTGCTTTGCCACGCCCTGCACTGGCGTAAAGCCTTTCTCAGCGTGGTGGTGCTGGTATTCCTTGCCACCATGGCCATCTCATTTCGCCTCGGCGGTGAATTTTTACCCAAGATGTCGGAAGGCTCCCTCGTCGTCAGTGTTGTCCGCCTTGCCGGTGTGTCCATCAAGGAATCCATCGCCTACAACACCCGCATGGAACAACTGCTGATCGACGAGTTCCCCAATGAAGTACGAACGGTATGGAGCCGCATCGGCAGCGCTGAAGTTGCGACTGATCCGATGGGCACCGAACTGACCGACATGTTCCTTGCCCTGACGCCCAAAGAACAATGGACACGAGCGTCCAGCCAGCATGAGCTGACGACGCAGATTGAGCAGGCCTTGCACGGACTGCCCGGAATCCGCAGCGTCTTGACCCAACCCATTGAACTGCGTGTCAATGAAATGATCTCCGGCATTCGCGGTGATGTCGGCATTAAGATCTACGGCGAGGATTTTGACACCCTGGTGGAACTCGGGGAACAGGTCGAGCACGTCATGACCACCATCCCCGGTGCCGCCGATGTCGCCGTTGAGCAGATCACCGGCCAACCCACCCTGCAGATTGAGGTGAACCGTCAGGCATTGGCCCGTTATGGCGTTGCCGCCAAAGATGTGCTGGATATTGTCGGCGCCATCGGCACCCCCCAGGTTGGTGAGGTTTATGAGGGGGAACGTTCCTTTCCCCTGGTTTTGCGCGTTCCCGACCAGCTGCGTCATGATCCGGTCGCCTTGGCCAACACTCTCATTCCGACGCGGACCGGAGCGGTGTTGCCGTTGAAGCAACTGGCCACGCTGAGCGTGGTTGACCGCCCTTCCACCATCAACCGCGAATGGGGGCGTCGTTTACTTAAAGTGCAGGTCAATGTCCGCGACCGTGATATTGCCAGCTTTGTCGATGAAGCCCGAGCACGCATCTCAGATGAGATTGTCTTACCCGACGGCTACCTGATTGAATGGGGCGGCCAGTTCGAGAACCTTGAGCGTTCCCAACAACGGCTGATGATTGTCGTGCCCATCACCTTGCTGCTGATTTTTATCCTGCTCTATTTCAGCCTCAAGCGATTCAGCGATGTGCTGATTATTTATACGGGGATTCCGCTGGCCGCTATCGGTGGTGTGATCATGCTCTATGGTCGCGGTATTCCGTTCAGTGTCAGTGCAGCCATCGGTTTCATTGCTTTGTCGGGCATTGCCGTACTCAACGGCCAGGTGCTGATCGCCGCCATCCGCAGTATGATCGATGACGGCATGGCACTGCGTCAGGCCGTGGTTGCCGCATCACGCCAACGGCTGATTCCGGTGTTGGCCACGGCGATTACCGATGCGGTCGGCTTTTTGCCCATGGCTCTGTCGGTGGGCATCGGGGCTGAAGTTCAACGCCCACTGGCCAGTGTTGTGGTTGGCGGGGTCCTTAGCTCGACACTGTTGACGTTGTTTGTTCTGCCAAGCCTGTATCTCTTCGTGCACAAACGTAGAAAAACAGACAAATAAATAATTTGTAGAAGGTAGCTTCTCCGACCAGGGAACGGGAAGCTGCCTTCTACGACATCCATCGTTTTAAACGTGCGGGTTGAGACGATAAACTCCTTCGCAGCAAGCATGGAGTATTGAACCCGAGCTACGAATAAAACGTTCATTTTTGAACAGTTACATCGATTTCCATTCTTTCTAATAATGAAACTATCAAGATTTAATATTTGTCCCCTCACAGCCCGATTGCTATTATCATGTCGTCAAGGCAGAATAATATCACAACAGAAAAGGAGAACGACATGAACCGAAGGGAAGCATTAAAATCCCTTGGCCTGGTGACGGCGACTGGAGCGACGGCTCTGGCTGCGACGCCACTGTTTGCCGAGGATAAAGAATCAACGGAAAATCCGATACCGGATTCACCCTACTACGGCGCCGCCCAGATGCATAATGGCCATGCCATGCGCACTCGGTGGCCCTACAAGGAACTCGATCCCGATGCCGTAGCACAACGTGCATACGATAATTACTGGGCAGGTGAATGCATGTACGGTGTCACTGCAGCGATGATCGACACCTTGCGTGAAGAGATTGGTGGCCCCTACCATGCCTTTCCCAGCATGGCATCGCTCTACGGCTTGGGCGGAGTTTTGGGCTGGGCAACCGTTTGCGGCGCACTGAACGGGTCGGCGCTGGTAGCAACACTGGTCGCGAAAAAGCCCAATGCCGTTGTTGATGAGATTTATGCCTTCTACAGCTATGAGAAACTGCCCAACCATTTCCCGACCCAGCGCCGTCATGGTGATATGAAAATTGTCCGTACCGTGGCCAACTCACCGCTCTGCCACGCCTCAGTGACCAACTGGTGTAAAGCCTCGGGCTACAAATCCTTCGACGTTGAACGCAAAGAGCGTTGTGCTCTGGTGGACAGTTCGGTGGCCCGTTATCTGGTTGAACTGTTGAACAAAGATCATCGTGACGAGTTTGTGGCTGCATATCCGTTGCCTGAGTCAGTTCAACAGTGTCGTGAATGTCATGGCAAAGGCAGTGATATGGAAAACACCCGCGGTAAAATGGAATGCGTCTCCTGCCACGACGACAAAAAACAGGATCACTATTAATTCGTCGCCTGCTTCCAACGCTTCAACACGGAAGCCACTTTTCACCCTATCCCTCATATCAGCACGGCACCTGAACTCATTCGGCTGCCGTGCTGATAAAGTGAATCTTCGTTCTTCCGTCCTTAACCTACCCCCTTTTAGAATCTCTTATCACGGTTTTGTCATCTCTACGAGCCGGTCCAAAAGAGCAAAATAGTCCTCAGAACTAATCGCTCCCATAAGATTGGCCGACCAGACACCGTCAAACGCATAACGGGCAATATGCAGAGCTGGATCCTGATCTGTTTCCTGATGAGACGCCAGACGGCCGTGAATCCATTCGTTCCACAAAACTCTGAATTGCGGTTCGGTCAGGGCACAGAGTGAGAAGGCTTTCCACACATCCGCTTCCCGTTGCGGAGCGATATTTTGAAGAGCCACCATGATATAGGCGCGAGTAAAGCGTCCATACGCCACGGGATCCTGCTCAAGCGCCTGGTCAATTTCCTCGTCCAACTTTGTGAGAAAATCCTTGAAGACCGATTCAATCAGTTGCCGTTTATCACTGAAATGGTGAAAAAGTCCACCTTTTGTCACCCCGGCGGCGTCGGCGACAGCCTGAATGGTCAGGCCTCCCGGTCCCTGTTCAGCGGCAATGCGTGCCGCACATTCGATCAGCTTACTGCGGACTTTTTCAGGTTGTTTTTTGCGTCTAGACGGGGTGGTCATTATTTACCTCATTTCCATCTCTTGTAAGGCTTCCATCGGCGTCCAACCGCCGCCCATAGCGCGATAGAGACGCACGATATTTTGGCTGACGGCACCTTCACTGACAACTCGTTGCTCCTGAAAGGAGAGTAACGAGCGTTGCGCATCAAGCACAGCATTGAAGTCGGTCAGCCCGTTACGATATTGGTCTTTGGCCAAGAACTCGGCTGTTTGTGCTGCGGTCACGGCACGATTCAGCGCAACATAACGCTCCTGCTCTTTGCGGTAATCCATCAGGGCATTACGCACCTCTTCCACTGCGGTCAGCACGGCGGATTCATAGGCTTGTAAATATTGTTCGCGAACTGCTTGCTGAACCTTGATGTTGTTGCGGATAGAGCCAAAGTAAAAGATCGGCCATTGCACCCCGGGGATAATGCTGTAGCGTTCACTTTCCGAGGTCAGCAAATCCGAGGTGTTGAGAGATTCGAGACCAATGGAACCGGTCAGGGTAAAGCGTGGGTAGAGATCAGCCGTAGCCACACCTATCCTTGCGGTCTGAGCGGCGAGCTGACGTTCGGCACGCTGAACATCCGGGCGGCGACGAAGCAGATCAGCAGGAATGCCTTCAACTTCCACCGTGGAATGGGGAATTTGACTCAAAGGTTCCAACGCCACGCTACCCGGTAAGACCCCGATCAGCACGCACAGTGCATTGTAGGCGGATTCCACCTTAGCTTCGAGGGTGGGAATGGATGAACGGGTACTTTCCAAATTGTAGGTGGCCTGCTGCAGAGCCAGGTCATTGTCCAGTCCCGCCTGCCTGCGGTCAGCGAGAATGGCATGGGTTTCCTGCTGGATGGCCAGATTGTCGCGCGCCACGACCAGTTGATATTGCACGGTGCGCAATGCGATATAAGCCAAAGCGGTCTCAGCGGCAACAGAAACTTGCACATCGCCTAGATCGATCAACATGGATTGCCAATCGGCATTGGCTGCTTCAACACTGCGGCGGGTGCCTCCAAACACGTCGATCTCCCATGCCGCATTCACACCGGTATCATACAAAGTCGATTCACCGGCATTCTCAGATGCATTCTCAGACGTTTTGCTGCGCGAAACCGAACCGAGCGCGTCCAATGTCGGCCACAAGACGGCTTTGCTACGAGCCAGCGTCGCACGCGCTTCGCGCACCCGTGCCACTGCCGTTTTCAAATCACGGTTGTTGGCCAGTGCCTGCTGCACCAGTTCAGTCAACAGTGGATCATTAAACTGGGTCCACCAGTCACCAACATCCACTGCTTGTTCGAAAGCACCTTCAATCACGACAGGATCAGGACGTTGATAATCAGGCCCGACTGTTATGCACCCGTTCATGATAAACGGCAGGATCATCAGCACCAGAGTGGTCAGATGAGAGCGACTGTGGCGCAAACGGAACGCATGGCCTTTCTCCCGCCAGGTCTGAAACATCACGTAGAGTGCCGGCACCAGAACAATGCCGACCAGCGTCGCGGCAACCATCCCGAAAAATACCGTCGTGCCGATGGAACGGCGGCTGGCAGACCCGGCACCAGAGGCAAACACCATGGGCAGCACACCGAGGATAAAGGTAAACGCGGTCATCAGCACGGCTCGAAAGCGCTGTCCGGCCCCTTCGGATGCGGCTTCAAGGATTGACAGCCCCTCTTCACGTTGGGTTTTGGAAAATTCAACAATGAGTATGGCGTTTTTACTGGCCAGACCAACCAGAAGAATAATACCGAGCTGGGCATAGATACTCAGTGGCAAACTGACCGCGATCAACCCGGCCAACGCACCAAAGATGGCAACGGCGGTTGATACGATAACCGGCAGTGGAATAATCCAGCTTTCATATTGCGCGACCAGAAACAGATAACCAAACAGCACGGCCATCAGCAACAGAACATAAGTGCCACCGGAAGAACGCGCCTCCTGATAGCTCAGGCTCGACCAGTCGAAGGTGTAGCCACGCGGCAGATTCTGTTGCGCAACGGCGGCGACCTTAGCCATTGCATCGCCACTGCTGGTTGACGGCATGGCAACGGCGTTGATGCTGGCCGATGTAAACTTGTTGTAGCGCTCGATATTTCGCGGTGCCTGCATGGTATCTATGGTGACCAGACTGCGCAACGGCACCATGGCACCGGTGGTGCTCTGCACATAGATGCCCTCAAGGGCATCGACATTGTTGCGAAACGGCCAGTCCGCCTGAATCACAACCTTATTGACCTGACCGGCAAAGTTGACATCATTGACATACAACGAGCCAAAATAATTTTGCAGCACACCAAACAAACGATTGACATCGACATTCATCAAGGCCGCTTTGACCCGATCCACCTCAAGATGCAGGTGCGGCGTGTTGGACGAATAGGTACTGAACGCCATCATGATCTCCGGCGCCATGTTCAGTTGCATGAGAAAGCTGTTTAACACCGCCTGCAGTTTCTGTGGATCGTCTTCTTCCGTGGACAGTAAGCGGATATCCATACCGCCGCTAACACCGAGGCCCATGATGGCCGGTGGCGTAAACAGATTGATTTGGGCACTCGGCACAGCCGCCACACGCCCCTGAAGCTTTTGTTGAATGGCAGAAATCGTCAAATCCGCGGAATCGCGCTTGGCCCAGTTTTCCAAGCCGACTAGAAAAAAGGCAACATTTTCACCGGAGCCTCCCATCATGCTGAAACCGGTGATCTGCATGACAAAATTAACGCCTTCCTCATCTTTCAACGGCGACACCACCTCATCCAGAACCCGGCTGGTTCGACCAAGACTGGCTCCTTCGGGCAACTGCAACATGCCGAAAATAATCCCCTGATCTTCATCGGGCAAAAAGGTGGTTGAACTGTGCGAAAACAGAAAATAACTGCCGCCGATGGCTCCGAGCAGAATGAGTGCCGTCACCACCAGTCGACGGGCAATTCCCAGACTGAGCGCTACATAATGGCCACGCAACCGTCCCAGGGTCGTGTTAAACCATTTCAACGGTCCATGCTCTTTAGGAGGAACAATACTGAGCATCGTGGCGCACAACGCCGGACTGAGGGTTAAAGCGTTCACGGTTGAAAAAAGGACGGCGGCGGAAATGGCAACGGAAAACTGCTGATAGATTTTACCGGTAATGCCTTCCATGAAGCCCACCGGGACAAAGATCGCCAGCAAAACCAGTGTCGTGGCGATAACCGCGCCACTGACTTGCTCCATGGTCTTAATCGTCGCCTCTTTGGGACTGAGCCCTTCGCGGGTCATCAATTCCATAACCCGTTCGACAACGACAATCGCATCATCCACCACCAGTCCAATCGCCAGCACAAGACCAAACAGCGTGAGGATGTTGATACTGTAACCCAGCACACTCAGCACCATAAAGGTGGCGCACAACGACACCGGAATCGTCAACGCAGGAATCAGGGTAGCACGCCAATTCTGCAAGAAGACATAACACACCAGAACGACCAGAAAGAAGGTCAAGCCCAGCGTGGTGGCAATCTCCCAGATACTGGTACGGACGAATTCCGTCGCATCATAGGGCAACACAAGCTCCAGCCCTTTGGGAAACTGGGCTTTCAAATGCTCCAGCTCGCTGCGCACCGCATCCATGGTATCAAGAGCGTTCGAGCCCGGCGTACGGTTCAAGCCCATGGCCACACAATTGTCGCCATTGTATTTAGCGTTATACAGGTATTGATCGGCGCCCTTTTCCACACGGGCAACATCTTTGAGATAGACCACAGCACCATCGGCAGCGGTGCGAATCACGATATCAGCAAACGCGTCCGGATCATTGAGGCGGCCCTCGGTTTTCAAGCTATACACCAGTTTGGACGAACCATCACCCGGTGTTGCTCCAAGTGAACCAATGGATGCCTGGAGATTTTGAGCCCTGATGGCTGAGGCAACATCTTCCGGGCTGAGGTTTAGAGCCGCAAGACGATCAGCATCCATCCACACACGCATACTGTATTGAGCGCCCCATACCTGAGCACGGCTGACACCCGCGATACGTTCCAGCGCCGGCTTGATGATCTTTGACGCATAGTCACTCAGGTAAAGATCATCCAGGCTGCCGTCCGTTGAACGCAGCAGCATAAACCCCAGCATGTCACTAGATTCCGTCTCAACGGTCACCCCCTGCTGAGTAACTTCACTTGGTAACAGCGGCTCAGCCTGGGCAACACGGTTCTGTACTTTGACCTGCGCCATGTCGGTATCCGTACCAACCTCAAACGAGATGGTGAGCTGATAACTGCCTGTGTTATCCGAACTCGACGACATGTAGATCATATTTTCAACGCCGTTAACCGCATCTTCAATCGGGCTGGCCACCGTCGCCGCCAGCACTTCGGCACTGGCACCGGGATAACTGGCCCGAACATTGACCTGCGGTGGTGTCACTTGCGGATACTGGGCAATTGGCAGAGCAAAAACCGAAAGAATGCCCGCCAGCATCAACACGATGGAAACAACACCCGCCAGACGGGGACGTTCGATAAAAACGCGAGAGATCATTGTGCCCCCTCTTGCAGAGTCACTTGGGCCGTGACACCCGGCTGCACCTTCAACAAGCCTTCGATCACAACACGATCACCCTCCTTAAGGCCTGAAAGCACCTCCCGGTCGCGACCGAGGGTTTTCCCCAGGGTGACACGTGCCACGCTCAACAAGCCGTTGTCATCCGCCGTCAGCACATAATCCCCTTGCGCATCAACCAGCAATGCCTGTTGCGGCACACTCAACCCCATGGGCCGCTGCGTTTTTTCGAGAAAAATATTGACATAACTACCGGGAATCAGCAGTCCATCAGGATTGTCAAACAGAAACCGCAAAGCAATGGTGCCGGTTTGTGCGTTCATTTCGTTATCAGCAAACGCCTTGCTGCCAACCCCGTCATAAAGCGTCTTGTTCGGCAAAAGCACCTTGGCGGCATAATCATCAGCCGTGCCAGACACTTCACGCTGGCGTAGTGAGACATACGAACGATCCGTCATGGAAAAAACCACCCGGATGGGATCCATCTGAACAATTTTGGCCAGCTCACCCGATGCCGGTGTGACATAATTGCCTTTGGTCACCAGCGCCGCACCAATGCGACCACTGATCGGCGCATGAATCTCACAAAAGCTTAGATCAAGCTTTGCCAGATTCAGGGTGGCGTGCGCCTGCTGCACAGCCGCGCGAGCCTGTTGTTCAGCGCTCTCTGCCGTATCAAAATCCGTTTGTGAAATACTTCGTTCACTGGCCGCGCGCAACCGATTCAGATATTTTGTTGCCCGTTCCAGCTCAGCACGCGCCTGGGCCAATTCCGCCTGGCGCACCTCAACAGTGGCCTGGTAACGCCGCTTATCAATGGTGAACAGCAGCTCACCCTGTTTAACAAGATCCCCCTCCTTAAAACGAACCTCATCGAGATAACCGGAAACTTCAGGCTTTACCACCACATCCTGAATCGACTCCACCATGGCGATATATTTATCCTGCGTATCTAAAGGCGTCATACCAATCACCTGCGCCACCACTTTGGGCTGCGGCCTTTGACCGCCGGCCATCGGTGCTTGCAGAACCTGCCCCGGCCCCATCAGGCTATGGGCAAAAAATCCCGCTGCCACAGCAACTGCGATGCCAATCAAATAGCTCAATGTCTTTGCGGCATTGTTCTTCATAAAATGAACAGCTCCTTCAAATAAAAATATCAACACGCTCCGCCGGAATTGGCCTTTCAAATCGACTGCGGGTATGGTGATAAACGCCCTGCCCCCGCTATTCGCATCAACATACCGACCATACGGTATGTTTTCAACTTAAAATAGCCTGTCGCAAAAAGGTTTTCTGCCGACAAACAACGGTTGGCAACTATCATCCCTGTTGCTATCAGACAGAAGCTGTTACTCATACAGGATTAATAATACGATGATTTTATCTGACAGGCTGTTGAAAAACAGCCTGCGGAGCCCATGGACGAGCGACCAACATCAAGGACCGTTTTTCACGTCCTTGATGTTGTCAGTAAGACGGAAATTGCATTTTCGGCTTGCGCCGCTGGAAAAAAACCGGATGGGATTTTTTCAACACTCTGCTAAAAAAGCCACAAAAAATTGGATGTTCACGATCCCAATGAAAGGGATAGGCTGGCCTACGTTGATAAGGTCAGGGGACTATTCTCTGTCAGAGCACAACGGCTCAAAAGCCAAACGTTCGTGCCGCAGCAGCCGCAACACCCGCCGATACGCCAGATACGATCCATAATCGGACCAGTAGATGGAGAAATGGCCGTGCGATCGTGCCTTACGGTACGACTCCCGAGCAGTCCAGGCATTTCGAATAGTGACACAATAGGCAAAGGTTTTTTTCATAGCACCACTACCTCGCAGAATCACGTCGATAATGCTTATTGCGCCAGGCAATCACTTCGTCCCTCACCCAATGCAGTTTCCCCTTTCTTGCCGGATGGCCGATGGCTACAGGAAAATTCGGCAGGGTTTTGATCTCGGTCATAAAGGTGTGATAGCTGCAGCGAAACACCTGAGTCGCCAATTCATCCGCCGTCAATAGATCACTCTCCAATTCACCAGGTGAGTTTTTCCTGTCCATCCCCCCTCCTCTTTTGTGCTACTATTTTGTTTCTTTTGCTTTTGTTTGCTTTTTTTAAAATATAACAATTAATAACACTGAGTGGTATCTATGTCAAACGAAAAATCACGCCGTGATATTGGCTTACGTTTGAAAGAAGCCAGAAACGCCTTGGCAATGACGCAGACAGCCTTTTCCGAGCCGCTAGGAGTCAGACAAAGCCATATCAGCGGCATTGAAAAAGGGGAAAGAGAGCCTTCCGACACCCTGATTCTTTTAATGGAATATCACTATGGAATAAGCCACACATGGATCAAACATGGTGAAGGCTCGATGTTGCTGGATAAAAAGCACGATGACATAAACCTGCCCCAAGAGCAGCAACGGTTGCTGGATGCTTACAGTGTTGCCGAAGATTCCATCAAATATGCCGCATTGACCATGCTGGAAAATTCAGCGGAAAAATCACAATCAGCGAAAAAGCACAAATAAGCGGAACCGGTGGCATAAACGGTGTAACACACCCCCTGATCGGTAAAAGCATTGCAACGTAAAAAGGACTGAGCCCCAAGGATCAGTCCTTTTTACGTTGAACATTCTGCGCGTGAACTACCGAACGTAATAGCCTGAAACGCGCCACTTTCCATCGTTTTCAAGCATGGGAGTGATTGTTTCTAGTGAGTTTTTCTTATTTTCGAACTCTGTTGTAAATTGGATCACCACGTAGTCACCGTCGGGTGCACCGGGCAATGATTTTGTGTAGTTCCGTCCTTTTATTTCTCGCTTGACCAGCGCGCCGAAAAGAGGATGCATTTGTTCAAGTTGCGCGATCCACTGCTGTTTTGAAACCTGTGCTTTAAAAAGTTTCGAAGTGGCCTCCCAACTTTCACCATAGTGCCCGGAATCAACAAGTTGCAGAAAGCTTTCTGCCGAAGAAATGGCCGCAGCTTCTTGCGACTGATTCGCGAATAACACGTGTGGTGCCACGAGCATAATTACGACTGCTGCAATAACGGAAAAAACTTTCAAAAGAGCCCCCTTCTTATCAATTTTGCTTGTTTTGGTTAAGTCTCGGACATTCTGCTTCAGCAAGAGACGATCAAAGTCCAAAGATTTCCATCTGCTGAAGTGTAGCAAAAACCCATCGGAGAACAAAATATCTTGGATAAAAAAAACCAAACAAAGTAACCTTGAGCCGTGTCCCTGATAGAAATGCACACGATCAAAGCTCAGGGGCAATTTTTCGTTGTTCACATTGAGAACGGCCCCTGCCTCACAGAGAGAAATCATGAAAAACAACCTGACAAACTACGCCATTGTCTTCGGTACAATAATCGCTCTTCTCCTCTGTGCCTGTTCCAAGGAGGACGAGAAAACACCGCTTATGGTCTATGCCGCCGCTGGAACGGCTCCGGCCATGAAAGAGATCGGAGCCGCGTTTACAGCGCAAACCGGTATCCCCGTTGTATTTAATTTTGCCAATGCCGGATTCCTTGCTCGCCAGATCTGTCATGAAGACAAAGCCCATGTGTTCTTTTCCGCCAATGAAAAGTGGATGGACTATGTTGAACAGGCTGGTCGAATCGTGCCGTCGTCCCGACAGATTCTACTTCAGGATGTGATGGTGGTCGTTGTTCCCAAAGGGAAAAGTCTTGCCGTTGACTTAACCAAACCGCGCCGAGAACAGACCTTTGACGGATGGTTTGCCATCGGCGACCAGACGACGCCATTAGGAATCTATGCCAAACAAGCTCTGACAAAACTCGATTGGTGGGAAACCTTAAAGGCGCATCGTGTTGAAGCAACCACCGTCACCGCTGTTCTCAATTACGTGGTTTTGGATGAAGTTGATGCGGGAATCGTGTTTCGCTCCGTGGCATCCTGCTCGGCGGACAAGGTGGAGATTGTCGCACAAATGCCCGAAGAGCTGCATAAACCGATACGCTTTCCTGTTGCGGCATGTAAGAATTATCACCCCGCTAGCGAATCATTCTTACACTTTTTGAAAAGTGATGCCGCGCAACAAACCTTTGCTACCTATGGATGGACCCTCTACAACTCCCATTGAACACCCTCTCTCGCCTTGTCCTCTCTTAGCCAAAACAAAAAGAGTGTTATTTAACGTGTAAAATAACGCCCTTTCACGTTCTTGGCCTTCCAGGGAATTAAAAGCCAGGACAGCTCAGAGCAACGGCAAAAATAAATCCATTAAAAACATCATACACTAATTTGAATAAATAAATAATTAAAATACAGCAATATCAACAATGACTGCATAGCGCAAAATTTAAACCTACTAATCAGGGCAATAAATTAACCACACCTTATTATTTTGAAAGAGAACGGTCTTTTTATCAGCACCCCTCGAAATAACCGGCATGCCACATGCTCTTATGAGCTGGAATCTTTCAGATAAACGCTAACACCGGGTTACGCGTTTTATCGTGAAATCACTGCCTTTTAAACGGAGGGACCCATGCAACACACCAGAAACATCCTGATGATCACCCTGCTTCTTTTAATCATCTGGCTACCAACGGCGGGAGCTGCCACCCTGCACGACGAAGAATCTTTTATCATCCTCGGAAAAATCGCCGTTGATCGTAGCCGAACCGATGTACACGCGGTGATCGAAGAGGTCGCCGAAGCCATTAAAGACGAGTTTCAACACAATACGTGCTACACGCTGGCACCGATCAGTGCGGAAGAAAACATGGAAGGCCTGGATGTCGTCGAGATCGTTCACTTTCCAACCGTGACGATTGAGGGCCAGCAAGAATATGCGGCTCTGGTCGAACTGTGGTCAAACAAAGACGATGATTACCTCGAAAGACTCTCGCCAAAATACGGCGTAAATGCCCCCTGGGCGGTCAGCATCTACAGCGTTTCCGCTCCAACCCTGCGCATGTTGAGCGTGGCCCATCCTGAAATCTCTCTTGACGGCCACGAAGATCAATTGACGGATTATGTCGTGGTTGCCGCCCTTAATCCTCTGGCGGTTTCCAAGGTCGGTTATGCGGACCTGGGCGGGTTCCAGAACACCCTGTTTAATGCCCATTGTTCAAGCGTCGCCACCCAAATTAAATGGGGTGTCACAAATGCCTTGAACTATGAAACAAACTACGATTGGGATATGGGAACGCAATCTTTTTTCTGGTGGATTCCGCAATTTGATATCGCGGATCTGCTCAAAGGACTCGCAATCACCAATGACGATGTTGACACCATGCCGGTAAGCGAGACAATGCCGAGTATCACCATCCCCAACGCCAACGCCGAAGACGTTGCCGCCGCTCTGAAAAGCTACATGCAAGCAACAATGCCCATGTATAAATCAGACGGTGCCATGTTTAATTTCAGCGCTCTGGTCCAGGAATTCATGGCACAACTGTTTTCCTGGGACGGCCAGACACCGTTTGACGAAAGTTACGACAATCCCATGTATGACCCGGCCAATCCGATGACGGGTGAACCGCTTATTGATGTTTACTTCGAAGATGTCGCGGAGATGAAGGCACAGCTTCCTTCGTTGCTTAATCAGTTTTTTGTCCCCGTGTGGAGCGGTCAGACTCCGGCCGGAATGCCCCTGATGACGCAGGGATGGAAATTTCCGCGCGCGTTCGCCTTGGGTCATCAGGACGAAGTCCAAATCGTCGAGTTGTGCACCATGTTTTATGCCAATATGGCCCTTGGAACGGGCCTCAACCACACACCGGCCATGCCCTGCATGGCCGCAATCTATCAGGACGACGATGCCGCCGTTGCCCAAATGTTTACCGCCAAGACGACATTCGGCGCTTTTTTCAAGGATTCGGTCACAGCAATGGGCACGATGAATATGGAAGTACAAACTTACCTGTTCGCCCTGTTCCCGGAAGTCATCTACAACGATGTCGCGGCCCTGTATAATGGCGCCTTCCAGCAAGCGGGTATTGACCAACGTTTCGAAATTCGTCCTTTTTAAATCAACAAAGACGGCCTGTAAAGCCCATGATCGGGTGACCAAAATCAAGAGCGGATTCCCACATTCTTGATTCTGTCAGCAAGACGGAAATCGTATTTTCGGTTTGCGTCGTTGAAAAGTCCCCGGATGACACCACCCTGGAAGGGGCAGCCCGTTATTTGGCTGCCCCTTCTTCAACATATGTGACAGTTCAAGGTTCGCAGCGATTTCCGCCAGGAATTTTTGTAGGCAAGCAGATCAACGTTAAAGCTGCGCACTGTGACGTTTTCGGCCCCTTTTCTCCGGCAACTCATTTCTGTGTAAAAACCCAATTCCACCATAGATTTCTTCTCACTATTAATGGTATCATTATTAATTAACATGATGTGACACGTTAACCGGGCACTAAGTGGGTCCTTTCAACGAGAGCAAGACAGGGTTTGAAATGTACGAAGACATACTCAGCATTCCAACATCTCAATTATTTGAACGATACAGACGGTCAAACCAGGGAATTATCCTTGGATTCACCGCCGGATGGCTATCCGCATTTCTGGATGGAAAACCCTTGCGGAGATTACCGGGTTATATCAAACAGTACCGGTCCCACGCCCTTGAACTTCTCGAAAAGGCTTTAACAACGCCGGATATTCCCGACAGCAACAAACTAGAAGCCCTGAATGTGTTATTTCTGACCCTCGCGCCGGAAATTCGGGTGGTCGAAAACGGCCCCCACCTTTTGCGTTACGCGTTTATACCACTGGACGAGCAGCTGACGGCCGAAGACCAGGCCTTGATTGATCTTGAGCTGAAATCGTTGGGATACGACTGTTTGACCTCCGATGATGAACGGCTCAGATTTGTCGACACATGTGCCGGTCTACTCGAAAAAATCATTACAAGTTTTGAAGTGGCGGATCGTTGGCCGGGGCAACCCGCCCGACTGCTATCATTTAAAGAGGCCGGAAAAGCATGGCAAGAAGCGCAACCGACCCACAACACATGGAATCATAAAAAGTCCGAAAGGATTTGGCGGCACAGATTGTTTGAGATCGATATCTATCGGCCGAAAAATGAACTCCTCGACAGCCTGACGACGCTTGTCGACAAGATCCAGGCGGACTTGGGTCTTGAGGAAGAACGAGAAGAGAACACCCCGGAATGTCGGCCATCGCAAATAACATCTGACGAAATTGAGGACAAATTACTCGCCTTTTACATCGTTTATTTTCTCGGCTGGCAGTTCAACTTGGAAAACATGGATTTTTTACGCAGCGTTTCGGTTTTTCTCGCCATCAAAAAATTGTTAAACCGGCTCATCATCGGTGAACACGGCGATCAAGGTCGCCTCAAGCAGGAGATCATCGCCGCGGAAAATGACCATCGCCCGCACGATGCTGCGAACATGCTGATTCAATGGATGGAAGACGATCCCCAAGTCTATGACAATTGGCGGTCGGTGAGAGTTCAAATCGAGAGAAGACAAAAAGAAGCCCAGGACGCCCTGGATGCCATCAAAGAGGGACGACAGATCAGCGCTATTGCGGCAGCCTGAAACGCCTTCACATCGTCAGAGGGCAAGGCCTGATCCGCTCAGTCGGCTCACGGATGACAAAAGCATCTACTATCGAAAGGCGGCTCTGCTTTTCGGCACACTCTCAAGAAGACACCGCCCTTCCCGCCAAGAACCTCCAGTTCTTTCCTTTACCTCCGAAACGTTCCCCCATAATTGCATGTAAAAAGCTGTCTTGCATGACGCAACCCCCACCGATAACGACCCGTCGATAGATAATAATTTATAAAAAATTACCAACCTACCCGTTCGGGTAGTTTAATTTCATGCCCTACTCTGTTAAAGCTGAACACATTAAATACAAAACATGTTTGGCTGGCTGAAACCTTTCAGCAGGGTGCTGAAAGACAGTTTTTTATAACCTCAACGACAAGGAAAGAATCATGATGCAAGGACAATTAACGACCAAGGACCCTCGCCTGACTATTTTCAACAGGATCAAAAACGGCCCTGCCGGAGGCTACAAAAACCCACTTGAAAAGCTTGCCGCGAGTAGTGTGATGTTCACTTATTACATTTCGCTTCAAGAGTACATGACCATCGAATTCGGTGATATTACATACAATAACGTCAATGATACGACATCCAAGGATTCCGTGGATTCATTACATTGGGCAAATCACACCGGTGCCGTTGACGAACAAAAAATTGACCGATCCTATCAGACCACCGACTCCTTCCTCTTAAGATTTACGGAAGGGTTCAAAGTCGGAACCACGCTAAAGGCTTCCGTCGGCCTTCCTTTGGAAGTCGTTGACCTTGGCGCGGAAGCGTCCATTTCAACGGAACTGAATTTTGAGACACAACAGAGCATTACCGTCGAAAACAAAAAAACATTTACCACCTCAAGTACCATCAAAATTCCGGCACATACGGCAGTCAAAGCCACGGTTTGCGTGGACAAGTGTCGATTTCACGGCTCCTACCAGGTCAAGTACAAACCGATGTTTACAAACGCTGGATGGGCTCAATGGAACTCCGAGCTTGACTGGTTCAAGGACAACGGCCATCCGGAAATGGAAGCGCTTCGCAATAAAGACATCGTTGAGATCTTCCCCGACCTGGACCTGGAGGTCGCCGCGACCGGAACCATCGATGGTGTTGCCGGTTATGATATCAACCTTGTGACCAACGCAACTCCGATCAACGAATAAAACAGCTGGCCGATTTTTTCATTCCTGAAAGGGTTGACCGCCCTGTCTATTGTGGGCGGTCGCCTTCAATCTAGTGCCCTGTCAATGCTAAAAATTCGAGTGAATGGCACAGCATCGTGCCATTCACTCAAGGCGCGAAATCGCCGAAGTAGCCACTCCACTTCAAAATTTTGCAACGCAGTGGGAATAGTGCGAGGCGAAGCCAGACCCGAAAATTTAGTGTTGTCAGAGCACTAATCAAAAGAATCAACCCTTCACCAAACTGCCTGACGATTTAAGCCTGTGGGCCTTCAACCAGCCTGTTCTTCTCTTTACACCAGATTGAGAGAAGGCAAATTCAAAACAACCACTCCACTCCCAAGCTGAACTGACCTGTGCGGTATCCGCCACTTTCCTGAACCGTTCGCTGATAACCCAGCCGGGTCGTGATGCCATTGGTGAACGCAGCATTGAAAAACAGGCTCAGCTCCACACCATCATCGGCACCATCACGACCATCAATGCGGAAGCTCTCTCCACTGTCGATAAAAGCCGCTTCCGACTGCTCGCCATCAGCATTAAAAGCATGATGCCACACCGCACCCAATTGCGTCAGCAAGGTCACCTTTTCATGGCGATAGCTATGTTCAATCTTAAAACCGGTCACGCTGCGCAGAAGCTCTGAGTCTTTGTCCGATATCCGCAAAGATGCACTTTGTGCTCTTTGCTCCGTGAAACCATCCTCCTGCATCCACAGATATTCAAGTCCGACAGTGGGCACAATATTCCAGGACGCCATGGTGACGCGATAGCCGCTATTGACATGAATTGCACCGTGGCTGGCATCGTGTTCGCTTTCGGCCTCACGACCGAAAAAGGCAATGGCACGTTTGGTGTCAATACTGTCGGTGCCGATGCCAACAGCTGTTTGAGCAAACCAGCCACCTTGACTGTTCGGATTGTCCCAGTGACTGTAGAGATAGCCGTCCCATGACAGGCGGTCTGCCGTCGAAGCACCATCCAGCTCATGCAGATCACTGTTGGTGTAGGCTCCGGCCATACCAACCAGCAATGCAGGCGTAACCTGCTGTTCAACGCCCATCATGATGCCGGTGGTTTTGGCGCGAAAGGCCGGGCTTTGGGCAACGTCGTCATAGCGAGCATTGTCGCCGACCATCCGCACCCACACGCGCTGCTGCTTGGATTGGGGCTGATCGGTTCCAAGGCGCTGTAACAGCTGTGTGTTTCGTTGGTGGATGGCATCAAGTGTGGCTGTGGTTACGGAATTGTGGATGCGCGGCGTCAGGTCATCCATGGCTGTGTGCAGATCGGACAAGGAAAGACTATCGAGGGTGTTAAGGATGACGGCTTCATCACCGCTAGCGGTCAGACGCTGACCATCCAGCGCTTGGGCAAGACCGACCTGTTCGGCAGTTGCAGCCAGTGACGCGTAAGTGTTGCGCTCGATGTCGAGAACAAGGCTGTTAGCCAGACTCTCGTTAAGGACAACATTGAACACGGCTGGATTCCACAGCGCATCAAAAGCGCCTTGCAGCGTTCCGGCCTCAAGGATGGTGTAGTGTCCGCTGGTCAAATAACCGGAAGGAAGCAGCACCAGTGTGCCGCCCTGCAGATCGGCGGTGCCAGTAACGCGCAGCAGGTCAGAAGAGCCGTCGCCGGCTTCGATTTCAAGTACGGCGCCGGATTCCTGGGTATAATCACCGTCGATGGTCAGAGTTCCGATGGAGTTGCCGGGCGCAACAGCACCTTGGTTGAGGACCGGGCCATGGATGGTGCCGGTGCCTTTGAGGGTGCCCTGCTCGCGAATGGTCAGGGCTTCAAAATCCGCATGACCATTCAGGCTCAGTTCTCCAGCCCCCAGATAGCCCAGCCAATTGCCGACGATGTCATCATCGAAACGAAAGCTAAAATCTGAGTCACGACCAACGACAGAGCCTTCTTCATCAATCACATAACCGAACCCAACCACCGAAGGATAGCCCTCAGCGATCAGATCACCATCGATCTGGCAGCCACTCCCGAGAAAGAGTCTATTGAACATCATAAAATACACAGCTGTATCAGCAGTGATTGTGGCTTCAGACAAAACAATGTCGTTTAATTCGTTCGGCACATAGATCCCAACAGCACCCTCTCCTTGCACAAGAATCTCTCCACGAACAGAAATCCGGTTATCAAAACCATCAAGGTACAAAGCGGTGGAGTGATCGCCTGTCGCTGTCAGGCTTCCGGTCAGATCAAGAACATTATTCTCGCCGACCAAACGCACTGTATCGGAGAAATCACCACGCGACTCTAAAGCGCCTTTTTGGACGATGCGATTTCCATCACCATTGACATAAAAGGCGTAGGTATAATCGTAATCGGTCAGAAAATCGTCATCTTCTTCAATAGTGCCATCATCACGGTAATAGGTCGCGCCAAAGGCGTTGTAGAAATCCATATTGATCCCCCAGCCCAGATCACGCAACACATCGAGTAATAGCTTATTCGGGGCGCGAGTCACCTTACCTTCATGTCCAAACCAAGACATCAGTTCCCCATCGGGGCCAGTATGAATCAGGCTACTGCCAGATTTGAATTGATCTTCAAGTGTTGTAATTGGCATCTGCCCACCATAGGTGGAATTGGCATACTCACCCAACCAAAGCAGTGTTCCTTCCGGGCCGATGACGGTCAACGCTTCCGGTGTGCCAAAGGTTCCAGCTTGCGGACGATTGCCGTCAACATCCTCAATCAGTGAGTCCCAGCGGCTCAGCGCTAGAAAGCCAAGTTCTTCCCAATAGCCGGAAGTGATTCCCAAACCATGAAAAATTTCATGGATGACAACGCTGGAAAAATCGCTTTGATTGCCAGGCAAACCATCGTCAAAATAATACGACTTATTTACATTGTATCGAATCAGAACATCCGCTGCTTGCGGGAAATAATCGGTTGTGTCACCATCACGCCAAGCGGCTTCGGCCGTGGTCACACCTTGCCCGGTAGCAAGATCAGTCAGTGCTGTTGTGTTAGCAACACCGAGGTTGTCTTCAGGAAGATCATCGCGCCAGGCCATGGCAATGCGGATGGTACGACCCGGTTGATTGGTGATGGTGCTATTCAGAACCTCCAGACTGCGAATAACAGCGTCTTTCTGTTCCGCGCTCCAGGCGGTTGTCCCAGTGAGCACGTCTGGATCGTCAAACTGGGTCAATGTACCTCCAATCGCCGAGTCACCGGGGCCGAGAAATTCAATCTGGAATACGCCGACCTCGACAACGTCACTGGCCTGTAACGGCTGAGCAAAGAGGATTGCAACACAGAGAACAGCAAGGAGAAAATATCGCGTCATCGACAAAACCTTTTACCTGAAAGGGGTAAGATTACGTGAGCAGCTGACGAGTTGTTCACGAATTTACACTTCATAATGAAGCGAGCAGCAAGGATTGTCCAAGAAAAAAACAAAAAAAGGGTTAGTCGATATCACGACTAACCCTTTGACTTTATTGGAGCGGGAAACGGGATTCGAACCCGCGACCTTCAGCTTGGGAAGCTGACACTCTACCACTGAGTTATTCCCGCAGTGCGAGGGCGAGTATAGGAGATTGGCGGAGCAACTGTCAATGGCTTTCGCACCACTGAATCAGATAATTTTCAGCCTGTTGCGGCGTGGAAACCTTACCTTTTAATTCTGCGGTGTGAAGTTTTTTCAGTAACATTCCCAACCGACGTCCAGAGCAATCAGGGCACAGTTCTTTCAGACGCTTGCCACTGACTAAAAGACGAACCCGACCATTGATAAGGTCCTGGTCGCAACGTTCGTAAAGCCGATGCCAGACAACCTGCATCGCGCCTCTTCTCTCCATCACACCAAGAACGAGCAAAGCCTCTGGTAAAAGTGCGTTGAGATCTTCCAACCACAATAGTCGCATACGATCTGTCGTTTGTTGCTGGAAGAGAAGAGTTGAATCTGTTCGCGCCAAGCGATGAAAAAAAACAATCAGGCGAGTCGCTTTTCGGCTGAGTTTCAGCGATGACAAAAGTTCAAGTAGATTATGATGTTCAATCGATATTTGCATAAAATAAAAGCAAAACTTCGCAATGGAAGCCAGGGTAAACTCATCGCAAAAAGGCTGATTATAACTATGAGCTGCTTGAGGAAAAACATGGGTTAATCGTTCTTGTTTGGTCTGTAAAAAAGACAGTTCCTGATTGCCATCTGGAAACCCAAGGCTGCGAGACAAACCACTTTGGTGGAATAACGTCAAAATCTGTCGCAATGAGGGTTGAGCGAAAAGAAGAGCCAATTCCTGACGTATCCGCTCACCAGCCACTTTGGCCAATTGTGGTGCTGACATTTGACAGTGTTGCCAGGTGGTTGCTTCGATAGCCAGGTCGAATTGGGCGCAATGGCGCAATCCCTTCAGCATTCGCAAGGGATCATCGGGGAAACTTTGTGCACTGCACTCACGCAGCAGACGATTTTCCAGATCAGCCTGACCTGCCAAAGGGTCGATCCACCGGGTCAGATCATCAAGCGGGCAAGCAATGGCGTTGATGGTGAAGTCACGTAAACGCAGATCTTCATTGAGGGTGTCGGCACGCAGTGGGGCAAAGTCGTATTGCAGAACTGTTTTATCTTTTTTGACGATGACACGGCTGTAGCGCCGTTGCTGGTCGAGCCAGAACCAGTGACCAGACAGGTGCGTGGAAAAAGCTTGAGCAATTGCCGTGGGATCACCGGGGGTGATGAGATCAATATCGTGGCAGGTGCGCCCTAACAGGGTATCGCGCAACGCCCCACCGACCACATAAATCGGCAGGGCGTTTTTTTGACTTAGATTCAGCAGTGGTACCAGATGAGGGATGGATGGGGCTACAAACGGCATCGGTTCTCTCTACTCTGGCGAGACAGCCTGATCAGGCAATCTCGATATTGGCTTTTTCTTTCATCTCTTCAACCCAGGCCTGAAGAAGAATGGCACCTTTTTGATCCTTGATGAAGGATTCAATCTGCGGAGCCACTTCTTCAAGAGTCAAGGACTCGGAGTCTTTGCGCTCGGTAACAAGAATGAGGTGATAGCCGAACTGCGTTTCGACAATATCGCTGATCTGGCCGGGTTCAAGTGCAAACGCCGCCTGATCAAATTCTTTGACCATGGAACCGGGACCAAAGAAACCAAGATCACCGCCTTTGTCCTTGCTCGGGCAGGCGGAGTGTTGGCGGGCCAGATCGCCGAATTGGGCGGCATCGCCGGTCACCTCTTTTTGAAGCTCTTCGATCTTCTTTTGCGCTTCTTCGCGATTATCCTCGGTAACTTTGATGAGAATATGGCTGGCGCGTACCTGACCCGGTTTTTTCATTTTATCCGGATTTTCATCGTAAAAAGCCTTCACTTCTTCGGCTGCCGGAGATGGGGCATCAGCGAGTTTCTTTTCAGTCATCATCTTGACGGAAAGATCCTGACGCAGCATGCGGTAGTAGCTATCCTGGTCAATACCGGCTTTTTCCAGTGTAGCGAAAAACTCCTCTTCACTGGGGAAATTGGCCATCACTTTTTCTATTTCAGCCTTGATCTGCTCGTCGGTGGCAATAGCTCCTTGCGCCAGGGCAGTCTGAAAAATAAGCTCTCGGGCGATGATCTGTTCAACGGCGAGGCCCTGAACCTGTTCGATCTCCTCTTCACTGAGTTGATCAGCCGTCTTACGGTACAACTCCATGGAATAACTCTGCATGGCGTTAACAAAATCAAACTGACTGATAGGGGTACCGTTTACGGTAATGTTTTGTTCCTGCACGTAAATCTCCTTGTGGGTTTATTGAGGCCATGTCGTTTCTACGGCTCGGCTCGTCATGACACGATGGTCGTCTTTCGTCACGTATTCTGCAAGGCATGGGTCAACTGAGCAAACTCTTCAATGGTGAAGGTTTCACCACGGCGACCGAAATCCAAACCGGTTTGAGCCGTAACCTGCTCAAGCTGCTCTGCGCTGAAACCGGCAGCAGCGAGACAGTTGCGCAATGTCTTGCGGCGCTGGGCAAACGAGGCTTTCACCACCCGGGTAAAAAAGGCCGGATCATCCACCTGTGCCCGTGGCTGTTCACGCTGTTTAAAGCACAAAACCTCCGACATCACCTTGGGTTGCGGAAAAAAAGCGGTCGGCGGCACCAGTGCAACACGGCTGACATCGAACCACAGCTGACACAACACTGTCAAGGCGCCGTAATCTTTCGTGCCCGCAGCGGCACGCAGACGATCACCAACCTCTTTTTGAAACATGAGTACCATGCGCTCTATCAGGTGGCGATGCGCGATCATTTTGAACAGAATTTGGCTGGAGATATTGTAGGGAAGATTGGCCACCAGTTTATAGGGCGGATGCTGCAAAATTGCTGCCCAATCGAGACGCAGGGCATCGCCGACATGCACGGTCAGATGCGTTTCAGAACGGGCCTGAAAGAATGTCGCCAGATCGCGGTCGATCTCAATGATGTCGAGGCTGGCGACCCGATCAATCATTTGATCGGTCAACGCGCCCTGCCCCGGCCCGATCTCCAGCACGTGATCTTCCACGGTCAGTTCAGCAGCTGCAACGGTTGCAGCGATCACGTTTTTATCTTTGAGGAAATTTTGTCCAAAACGTTTGCGGGGTCGATGGCTAGCCATCCAGTTCACCATGCTTTCGTTGATGCTTTCGTTGAAAAGGACGCGGCCAGCGCGGAACACGGCAGGTCTTTAATGTGGGAACCATGCGCAACACCATGGCATAACTCACAGCCCCAAGCAATATGCCGTAAATAAGACTGCCAAGGCACATGGGAAGCATCAGTTCGTAGCCGAAATGTTGGATGGTTTCAATGGTCATCTTGGCAGGTAGCTTTAAATGGGGCATACCGAGGATAAAGCGGCCCGTTTCATACTCTGCAGCGTAGATAAACGGCGCGGTCACCGGGTTACTGATCCACACGCCGATGACGGCAGCGAGTTTATTTTCACGCAATAACATGGCGAAAAAAACCGCCAGAACCATCTGGAATCCCAGGGTCGGCGTCATGCCGATAAAGATACCGAGGGCAAACCCCTTGGCAATTTCGTCAGGCTGTCCACGCAGGCGAAGAAACCGCAGCAGCAGCAATTTTGCTTGTCGAATAACCCCCCAACGCCGCCACATACCCGTTACCCGTGTTTTTCCCCGCTAAGAAACTCCACAACCTTGACCTGCTCCAGCGGCCAGTTGGAGCGAGCGTTGAGATCAAGATCGGCCCGATGACCCTTACTCAGGTAATAATCACCGGCCACGGAGAGCATAGCAGCGTTGTCAGCACACAGCAGCGGTGCCGGAAAGAATACCTCAACAGCGTTTTTTTCAGCCATCTGTCCAAAGCGCTTGCGCAGTCCGCTGTTGCAGGCAACACCGCCGGCAACAACAATGCGTGGCAAGCCAAACTCTTTGGCAGCCTTAAAGGTTTTTTTACTCAGGACATCAACCACGGCTTCCTGAAAACCGGCAGCCAGATCCTGCAACAGTTGCCCTTCGAGGGGCGCATCGAGCTTTTTGATCTGAGTGAGGACAGCGGTCTTGATGCCGCTGAAGCTGAAATCGAAACCGGGACGGTGCAACATGGGGCGTGGAAACTCAAAGCGACAGGCATCACCCTGTTGCGCCAGTTTGTCGATCAGAGCCCCTCCGGGATAGGTCAGGCCGGACATTTTTGCCACTTTGTCAAAGGCCTCCCCTGCTGCGTCATCAAGGGTGCGACCAAGTAACGTGTATTGACCGATGCCATCCACCCGATACAGATGGGTATGGCCACCGGATACGGCCAGGGCCAGATAGGGAAATGCAATGGGCTGTTCCAGCAAAGGAGCAAGGATGTGCCCTTCGATGTGATGGACACCGACCAAAGGAATACCAAGACTGTAAGCCAATGCTTTGGCCGTTGACAAACCGACCAGCAAGGCTCCGATCAAACCGGGGCCGCTGGTCACAGCGACCCCGTCAAGATCTTCAAATGTCACCCCGGCCTGTCTGAGAGCTTGATCAATCACGACCGGACAGGCTTCAAGATGTTTGCGTGCTGCAAGTTCCGGCACCACACCGCCATATTGGGCATGGACATCCACCTGTGAGGCAATAATGTTGCTCAATATCCGGCGTCCGTCGCGGACAACCGCAGCGGAAGTTTCATCACAGGAAGACTCAATGGCTAGAACGAGCATGTGTTTCTTTCGCGTGTGTGCGTTCTTGCAAAAAAGCGGTCTTTGCCTTTTTGCAAGAGGCTCTTGTTACAGCAGATTGGCGGCGAGCTCTGCCAACCCGGACCGCTCTCCATGGGTCAGGGTCACATGTCCGGCAATGGTTTGATCCTTAAATTTCTCAACAATATAGGCCAAACCGTTACTCGACGCATCCACATATGGATTGTCAATTTGATACGGGTCGCCGGTCAGAACAATTTTGGTGCCCTCCCCGGCTCGGGTGATAATGGTTTTTATTTCGTGCGGTGTCAAGTTTTGTGCTTCATCAACGATCATATATTGATTGGGAATCGACCGACCGCGAATATAAGTCAGTGGTTCAATCTCCATCAGGCCCATATCCACAAGTTCCCGATAACCGCGTTTGCGTTTGCCGCGTTCTTCAACGGAACTGAGCAACAACTCCACGTTATCAAAGATCGGCTGCATCCACGGTGCCAGCTTTTCTTCCACATCTCCGGGCAGAAAACCGAGGTCGCGTCCCATGGGAAACACCGGGCGAGAGACCAATAAGCGGTTGTAATGGCCGTCGTCTGCAGCTTTTTGCAAACCGGCGGCAATGGCGAGCAGGGTCTTGCCGGTACCGGCTTTTCCGACCAGGGTCACCAGTTGGATATTCGTATCAAGGAGCAGATCAAAGGCAAAATTCTGTTCGCGATTGCGGCTGGTGATTCCCCACACGCCCTCTTTAGGTATTTTGATCAAAGGCACACAGCGATTTGAAGCCTGATCATAGCGGGCCAACGCTGTATGCGAGGTGTTGGTTTCATCGATCAGGGTAATGCACTGATTGGGTTTGAAATCCTGATCCGGGAGTTCAACATAGCCCTGGCCGTAAAAACGATCTATCTCGGCCATACTGACGTGCAGTTCACAGGTTCCCGAATACAGCTCATCAATGGACACTTTGTCGTTCTGATAATCCTGAGCAACCAGTCCGAGAGCATTGGCTTTGATACGAAGGTTGGTATCTTTGGTAACAAAGATCACCTTATTTTCGGTTTTTTCCTGCAAGGACACCGCCACGGCCAGAATGCGGTTATCCCCCCGGTCAATGCGTAATTCCGGTGGCAACAGCCGGGCATGGTCGTCAGTGAACAGAATAACGGTTAGCTTGCCGCCGCTCTCGAGTTCTACACCTTGTGTCAGACTGCCTTGATTACGCAGAGCGTCAAGCATCCGCGACACATGGCGGGCGTTACGACCGATTTCGTTCAGATCTTTTTTGAAGGTGTCGATCTCTTCGATAACCGTAATTGGAATGACAACATCATTGTCCTCAAACTTTAATAACGCCTGAGGATCATGCAACAGAACATTGGTATCGAGAACATACTTTTTCGGCATACGACCTCGCACTAAGGGTTAATGGAAGGGTCTTGCTCCAGACTTACGATGCGGCAGCGATTTCGTGCACGGCTTCAATCAGCCGCTCGATGTGTTGTTCGGTGTTAAAAAATCCGGGACTGACACGAACGGTTCCCGAGGGGAAACTGCCTATGGTTTTATGAGCTTCCGGTGCGCAATGCAGCCCAACTCGGACCGCTATTGCAAAATTCCGATCCAGAATGAACCCCATTTCTGCCGGATCGCATCCAGCCAGGGCAAACGACACCACTGTGGAATTTTCCGGTCCATAGAGTGTGATACCGGAGATCTCGCCAAGGCCCTGACGAAGACGTTGCGCCAGCAGAAGTTCGTGTCGATGCACCTGGCCCAACCCTTGCGCCATGAGAAAATCAATTCCTGCGGTCAACGCCGCCAATGCCGGGGTGTTTAATGTGCCACTTTCAAAACGCTCCGGCATCTGATCGGGTTGTTCAAGATGACTGGACAAGGTACCGGTGCCACCATAGACAAGCGGTTTTAAGGTAATGTCAGGACCAACATAGAGAAAACCGGTCCCTTGAGGACCAAACAGAGATTTATGCCCGGGTGCCGCTAACAAGTCAATGGCCATGCCCTGAACATCAATGGGATACACACCTGCACTCTGTGCGGCATCGACCATAAATAGAATCCCCTGCTCGCGACACCAGGGGCCAATGGCGTCTATCGGCTGCACGGTGCCGGTAACATTGGAGCAGTGATTGATAACCACCAGTTTGGGTTTGGCTCCGGCGGAGCAGACCTGTTGCACCTGTTCACAGGTGATCTGACCCGCCGTATCACCCTGCACTTTATCAACAACCACCCCCATCTCTTTGAGAGCATGAAGCGGGCGAGCGACGGCATTGTGCTCCATGGATGTGGTGACGACACGATCTCCCGATTCCAGCAGACCAAACAACGCCTGATTGATGGCCGAAGTGGCATTGCCGGTAAAAACAACACGGGAGCAATCGGCAATGGCAAAAAGGGAAGCAACGGCAAGGCGCGCCTTTAGGACAAGCTGTGCAGCCTGATTGGCCAGAGAATAGCTGCCCCGACCCGGGTTGGCACCACAGGTGCGGCTGATATGATCAAGGGTTTGATAAACCGATTCGGGCTTGGGAAAACTTGTCGCGGAATTGTCCAGATAGATGATGGACTCGTCGTTATGGGCTGAGGTCACTCTTCCCCCTGGCATATGAGTTTTTTTGCTCCAAACGATGAAAAAGCTCTGGAGCAAAAATCTCTCTTTATAGAAAATTCCATAACGGGAATTTACGTGTAGGGCTACGTTTTTATTGAAAACTACCATCAAGAGAGGGCAAACGCAAGCGATTCTCCACAGGTGTTTTTTACAAACAGGCACCTAACATTAAGCTTGTTGACACACACGACATATTGTGTTTTAAATCCACTTCAACACTCCATGTAGTACAAAAATCAACATTCAGCAAAGGATCCCCCACATGTCAAAACCCGCTAAAAACACGACTTTACCGCTTACCAACAACGCTTTGACGGTGCTGGAACGTCGCTATCTCAAACGCGACGAAAAAGGTCGTGCCCTGGAAACTCCGGCGAATATGTTTGAACGTGTCGCCAATGCGATCGCCGAGGCAGAAAAAAAATTCGATAAAAAAGCGGACACGAAAAAAGTGGCAGCGGAATTTTACGATATGATTACCAACCTGGAATTTTTGCCCAACTCACCGACGCTGATGAATGCCGGTCGTGAATTGGGGCAATTATCGGCATGCTTTGTTCTGCCGGTAGCGGATTCCATGGAGAGCATTTTCGAAGCCATCAAGAATACGGCTCTGATCCATAAAAGTGGTGGCGGCACCGGTTTTTCTTTCAGCCGCATCCGTCCGGCCAATGATGTCGTGCTGTCGACCAAAGGTGTGTCTTCCGGGCCGTTGTCGTTTATGAAAGTGTTTGATGCAGCCACTGAAACCATCAAGCAAGGCGGAACTCGCCGTGGCGCCAACATGGGTATTCTGCGTGTCGACCATCCCGACATCATGGATTTCATCATGTGCAAGCGCGATCAGACCGTGCTGACCAATTTCAACATCTCCGTCGGCCTGACCGAAGAATTCATGGAAGCGGTTAAGACTGACGGCGAGTATGACATCGTCAACCCGCGCACCGGTGAGGTGTGTGACAAGATGTCCGCAGCTAAAGTATTCGACCATATCGTTGATCTGGCCTGGAACAATGGCGAGCCGGGGATCATCTTCCTCGACCGTCTCAATCGTGACAACCCGACACCGCACATCGGAGAGATTGAAAGTACCAACCCGTGCGGTGAGCAACCCCTGCTGCCCTACGAATCATGCAACCTGGGGTCCATCAACCTCAACCGGATGGTCAAAGACGGTCAGGTGGATTGGGACAAACTGCGTAAAACAGTGCAGAAGTCCGTCCGTTTTCTCGACAATGTCATTGAAGTCAACAACTACCCGATTCCGGAAATTACCGAAATGTCTCTGGCCAACCGCAAGATCGGTCTCGGCATCATGGGCTGGGCAGACATGCTGATTCGGGTCGGTATCTCGTATTGTGATCAGGAAGCTTCTGAGCTGGCAGCCAAGCTGATGAAGTTCATCAACGATGAAGCCCATCAAGCCTCACGCGATCTGGCTAAAGAACGTGGCGCCTTCCCTAACTTTGAAGGCAGTGTTTTCGAGCAACGCCAGGAGCCGAAGATCCGCAACGCCACCTGTACCACTATTGCTCCGACCGGCACCATCTCCATCATTGCCAACAGCTCCAGCGGCATTGAACCGCTGTTTGCCGTATCCTATGTGCGTCAGGTCATGGATAACGATATTTTGGTTGAGGTGAACCCGCTGTTTGAGGAAGTCGCCAAAGAACGTGGCTTCTACTCGCCGGAGCTGATGAAGCTGATCGCTGAAAAAGGCACCATTCAGGATTTTGACCAGATTCCGGAAGATGTGCGCCGTGTGTTTGTTACCGCTCACGACATCACTCCGGAAGAGCATATCCGCATGCAATCGGCGTTTCAGAAATACACGGACAACGCGGTCTCCAAAACGGTTAACTTCTGCAACAGCGCCAACCGCGACGATGTGGCTCAGGTCTATCAGATGGCGTACGAAAGCGGCTGTAAAGGCGTGACTATCTACCGTGACGGTTCACGTGATGCTCAAGTGCTGTCGGTCAAAAAAGAGGAGAAAAACGAATCCACAGTCCCGATGGAGAGCAAAAAAGTAACCCGCAAGCGCGATCGCCCGCGCACTCTCGATGGTGCCACCTACCAAATGGAGACCGGCTGCGGACCGCTTTATGTGACCATCAATGAAGACAAGCACGGCCTGTTTGAAGTGTTCACCACCATGGGTAAGGCCGGTGGTTGTGCCGCATCACAGTGTGAGGCGTTGGGGCGCCTGGTCTCTCTGGCGTGGCGTAGTGGTGTTCAGGCGCGCCAATCAGTCAAGCAACTGATCGGCATCTCCTGCCATAAGCCTTCCGGTTTCGGTAACAACCGCATCACCTCTTGTGCCGATGCACTGGCCAAGGCGATCCAGATGCACATGCAGCAGGAAGTGGAAGAAAGCCATCAACAAAATGGCGGTGCCTGCCCCGAGTGTGGTGGCCCGGTCGAGCATGAAGGTGGCTGCTGTGTCTGCCATGCCTGTGGTTATTCCGAATGCGCGTAGCAATCGGTTAGCGATAAAGCGTTTCGGCAAAAAAGGCCACGTTTTCACGTGGCCCGACTATCCCCTTAAATGAAATGTGGCAGGAAGGTATCCCCTTCCTGCTTTTTTTATTTTTCGGGACACAACGGAAATGGCGCTAGACATAATGGCTGACAGTTAGAAACAAAAAAGGACCTGCCCCTTGCAAACGTGGGTTATGTTGAAATTTTAATAACCCCAACACAGAGCCAAAACCAAGGAGGCAGGTCTTGAAAAATTCTAGCATGTTTATCGGATTGGACGTCCATAAAAAATCTATTGAGATAGCCATTGCCGAGGACGGTCGCACTGGCGAAGTTCGCCGATACGGTGAAATTGCCGGTGACTTGTCTGCTCTGGACAAGGTGGTTAGGAAACTTATTTCAAAAGGAGCTGAACTGCACTTTGTCTACGAAGCCGGTCCTTGCGGCTATGAGATTTACCGCCACCTGACAGCTCAGGGATTCGATTGCCAGGTGGTGGCCCCCTCAAAGATTCCAAGGAAAAGCGGCGAGCGGATAAAAAATGACCGCCGGGATGCGCAGATGCTTGCCCGCCTGCATCGGGCCGGTGAACTGTCCGGCGTCTTTGTCCCTGCGGCGGAAGATGAAGCGATGCGGGATCTCACCCGCTCGAGAGAAGATGCCAAAATAACGCAGAAAAAAGCCAAGCAGCGCATTCTGGCTTTCCTGCTTCGGCATGGGTTCAGATACAACGGACGAACTCCTTGGAGTCAGGCCCATATGCGGTGGATCGCTGAGATTAAAATGCCCCATCCCGCTCAGCAAATCGCTCTTCAGGAATATGTCGACACATTAACTGAGAGCACGTGCCGGGTGAAACGCCTTACGGATCAGATTCAGCAACTTTTGCCGCAATGGCGTATGTTTGAGGTCACCAAGGCCTATCAGTCACTACGCGGTGTCTCTTTAATTGTTGCTGCGACCACAGTTGCGGAAATCGGCGACCTGACACGTTTTGATAGTCCCGTTGAACTGATGTCCTATCTTGGTCTGGTTCCATCGGAACACTCCAGTGGCGAGAAGACGAAACGAGGCGCCATCACCAAGACAGGTAATGGCCATGTGCGCCGGGTTCTTGTGGAAGCAGCCTGGGCTTACCGCCTTCCTGCCCGCATCAGTCGGGTGTTACATAAACGCCAAGAAGGTTTATCACAAGAGATTTGCGCTATTTCCTGGAAAGCCCAACTCCGGCTCTGTGCCCGCTACAAATACATGCTGGAACGGGGAAAATGCAAGCAGGTGATTGTAACGGCCATCGCCCGGGAACTCTGTGCCTTCATGTGGGCCATCGCCCATGAGGTTGACATTCCGGAAGTGGTATAACAAAGGTCAGAAAAAACACTCCAAAATAGGCAGGAGAAAGCATAACGCACAAGAACATACATTCCATGGCAGTTGAAGGGGCGCAACCACGGTCAGGAGAATCCTCGTGAGCACTATTGGATAAGGCCTTTGGCCGAACTCACGATACTAGACAGAGGCAGCTCCGCGACGAAGACAAGTCTGGCGGTATCCAACCCGCGAATATCAGTCTGATGAGCCGTCGCAACAACGGTTCCGCCCCTGCAAGTGCCATGGAACATAAACAGAATAAAACCGCTGAATCAGTTGGGCAGGCAAAGAATATTCTTCTTGACAACTGTCAGCCATATCAGTGCTCTGTCAACACTAAATTTTCGGGTCTGGCTTCGCCTCGTACCATTCTCACTGCGTTGCAAAATCTTGAAGTGGAGTGGCCACTTCGGCGATTTCGCGCCTTGTGAGAACGGCACGATGCTGTGCCATTCACTCGAATTTTTAGCATTGACAGAGCACTAGATCAACCGACAATGAGTCTGTTTTCGTTATGCTTAACGAATTCGGCTTGCCTCACTTTAGCTCGGCAAATCGTGCAACTCATCATTTTTGACATAAAACAGGTGATAACTGTCTAAAGCCGCGATCGATATCTTTTGTGGCACCAATCTAAGGGTGGGACGGTGCCCACCCTTCTGCGAGTTATCTTGCAACCAAGCTCTGCCATTCAGCAGCACCGAAAGCAATCAATGAACGTCAGCGCGATGAGCATACAGAAAATTCTCAATTGAAATTTAGCCGTCCTACGTTTCTTTTTGCGCAGTGATCAACTCCCGCGCAATCACCAACCGTTGAATCTCAGCCGTTCCTTCACCGATATCACACAATTTGGCATCGCGGTAAAACCGCTCAACACAACTGTTTTTCAGGTAACCGTAACCGCCTTGCAATTGAACAGCGCGCTCAGCGCTCTTGACCGCCATCTCCCCGGCAAACAGTTTGGCTTTTGCCGCAGCGGTTCCGCAGGTTTGTCCGTCATCACACAACTGGGCGGCTCGCGCCGTCAGCAGCCAAGCCGCATCATAATGGGTGGCCATATCGGCCATGGGCCACTGCACCGCCTGAAACGTGTTGATCGGCGTGCCGAACTGCTGTCGGCGTGCGGTATGACGCTGCGATTCCTCCAGGCAACCGCGCATAATGCCACAGGCCAGGGCGGCAATCGTCACCCGACCATGGTCGAGCAGACTAAACGCGGCTGAAAGTGCCCGATGTTCCTTACCCAAGAGTTGCTCTTCGGCGAGCTGCACCTGGTCTAAATGGACTGCCGTGGTATTGGAGCTGCGACAGCCCAATTTCTCTAGAGGGGCGGACGGCGTTACCCCCGGTGTATCACGCTCCACCAGATAAGCGCTGATCGCAGACTTCTTATGCTCGCCACTGCGTGCCATGACCACGTAAAGCCCGGCCACCGACCCCTGAGTGACAAACATTTTACGACCATTAAGCTGCCAACCCTCCCCTGTTCGCTGGGCACGGGTTTTAATGGAGGCCGCATCACTGCCACTGCCCGCTTCAGCCAACGCCCAGGCACCAAGGGGTTTTCCTTTGGCCAGCCCCGGCAGATAGCGACGTTTCTGTGCTTCAGAGCCAAAACGTTGCACATGATCGCACACCAGACTATGCGCAGCCAGGGTCAAAGCCATGCCGGCATCGTAACGCGCCACCCCTTCGATAATCAGTGCCATCTCCAGAAGAGACTTCTCCAAACCGCCCCATTGCTTATCAACACAGATCCCCAGCAAACCATGTTCAGCTAACGCGTTAACCTGCTCCAGGGGAAAGCGGTTTTCCCGATCCCACTCGGCGGCATAGGGTTTTACATGGGCCACCGCCAGTTGGCGGATTTTATCGATCAGCGGATGATATTGCGTTGCATTCAGAGTTTTGATCATGACGATTCCTGCTCCTGCAAAAGTTGCGTCACACGCTTAAAGAAGGGGTCATCCAAGGCACGAGGCTGTTTATCCGGCCCCACGATCAGATGGCGGCTGCTGCCCTGAACAATCACTTCTTCATCACGTAAAATCCGGTACGAAAATTCAATCAACCGTTTTTTCAGGCGCTGCAACGAGGTTTCAACGATCAACCGATCTTCATAAAACGCCGGTGCCAGATAGCGTAGCGACAGATCTGCCACCACCACAAAATATCCCATCTTTTCCCACGTACTGTATGGGGTACCAATCTGACGAAGAAAGTCAGAACGGCCCTCTTCAAACCAGATGGGATAGGTGGCATGGTGAACAACACCCTGGGCATCGGTTTCAGCATAACGGACAATGACTTGACTGCTCTTTGCAACCACGTTGAACTCCTCCTGAGCGGGTTCCATACAAAAAACCATAAAAGGTCTTGGCCTAACCAAAGGTTTACATTTATAATATGAGATTGTCGTTTTTGTTATGTTTTTATGCTTTTTTTGAGCTGTTGTGAGGTTTTATGAGCCCCGAAGAACTTGTCTCTTTTGTCAACACAGCACAGCGTGTCGGCACCTTGTCTACAGTTGACCATGCCGGACATCCCAATAGTGCCATTGTTGGGTCAGCCATGATGCCTGACCCGCAGCATGTTAACATCGCTCTGGCCAACAATCACAGTCTGGAAAATCTGCGACACAACCCCCACGCGGTCCTCAGCGTTTATGAACCGGCACCGGTAATTTTCAACTGGCAAGGAGCTCGCCTTTATCTGACGATTGACTCCATTGAAGAAACCGGACCGTTTAAAGAGGCGATGATTCAACGGGTTGAACAGGAAGCCGGGAAAATGGCTGCACAAACCATCCACGCTGCGGTACGTTTTTCTATCGTAAAAATCCGCCCTTTGCTCGATAGCCTTCGTTAAACGCATGAATATTTTACTGATCAATCCGCCCAACTGTGGACGCAGCATCCCCGAAGAGCGATACGGCATCGATTCACTAAAACAGATCTTTCGTGGTGAACCGTTAGCCCTTGAAGTTGTTGCGTCCGGTCTCACTGACCACGATGTGACGATTCTGGACCTTAAAGTTGACAACACGGATTTGCAAGAAACAATTCGTGCCGGCAAACCCGATATCATTGGCTTTACTGCGATGACCTGTGAAGCCAACACGGTCAAGAAATTGGCCAGGCAGGCACGTTCACTTTGCGATGCAACATTGGTCATTGGCGGAATTCATGCCAGCAACGTCCCGGAATACTTCAACGAAGAACCGTTTGACTATATCGTCCTCGGCCTTGGCAAAGACAGTTTTTGCCAACTGAGCACACTGTTGGAACAGGGAAAGTCAGACATTGTGATTCCGGGAATTGCCCGCGTCACACCGGGTCAAGCACTGTCCTGGTCGCCACGACGTTATAAGTCCATCGATCAGCCCATCAATCATGCCCCTCGCTACGATCTGATTGAATCTTATCGCGACGATTATTTTCTGGCTAAATTAAACGTGGCCCTGGGTTTTGTCGTCACCGCCTTTGGCTGTCCGTTCAATTGTTCGTTCTGCTGTATCGCCGGTCAGTGTGGTGGCCAATACCTGACCCAGCCGATTGATGCGGTGATTCGCGATCTACAGAGTTTACCCGACATTCCGTTTATCCGTCTGGTGGATGCCAACACCTTTGGTTCTCCGGCCCATGCGGAAGAACTTTACCGGGCGATCAAACAAGCTGGAATTAAAAAGAATTACTTGATTGACGTGCGCGCCGATACTGTGGTACGTCACCCCGTGCTGTTGCAACAATGGAAAGAGATTGGCCTGCGTTCCGTGGTTATCGGTTTTGAAGAGATCAATGATCAACGGCTGGCGCAGATGAACAAACAGGGAACCCAGGCGCTCAATGATGAAGCCCTGTTGCGCCTCAAAGAGTTGGACATTACCGTGGTGGGTGATTTTATTGTCGACCCGGATTACAGTCATGACGACTTTGACACCCTGGAGCGCTACATCACCAGTCATAAGATCGACCTGCCCATGCTGACAATCATGACACCACTGCCGGGCACCCCGATATACGACAGCATGAAAGAGCGGATCACCGAACACAATCTCGATTATTACACGTTGACCAATGCGGTCACCCGGACCCGTTTGCCGGAAAAAGAATTTTACACCCGCTACGCCAATCTGTTGCGTGCCTGCCACGCCCAGGCAAAGTTATAGGATCACGTATGGACGCCTACATCACTGACCTCGCATCGTTCCTCCCCAATAAACCGGTAGCCAATCAAAAGATGGAAGCCATACTTGGACTGGTCGGTGATCTGCCCTCGCGAACGCGGCGCATTATTCTGCGCAATAACCGCATTGAACAGCGCTATTATGCGATTGATCCAACCACCCTGGAACAGACTCATACCAATGCCGAGTTAACCGCTGAAGCCGTTCGCCAGTTGCGTTCCTTTGATCCGCACAACATCCACACCCTGTGCTGCGGCACCTCATCGCCGGACCAGATCATGCCGGGACACGCCTCCATGGTGCATGGTGAGCTCAAAGGGGGACCGTGCGAAGTGGTGTCCACTGCCGGTATCTGTATCTGTGGTGTCACCGCCCTGAAACAAGCGTGCATGCAGGTGGCTTTGGGTGAAGCACCCAGTGCGATTGCCACCGGTTCGGAACTCGCCTCTTCTTTTATGCGTGCTTCATTATGCGGCCAGATCTCAGACGAACGCGCGGAACAGCTGCAAAACCAGCCGGTATTGTCTTTTGATGCGGATTTTCTGCGCTGGATGTTGTCGGATGGTGCGGGTGCCGCCAAGATCTCGCCGACCCCTGCTCAAGAGGGAATTTCGCTGAAGGTTGAATGGATCGACCAGCGTTCCAGCGCTCATCTGTTTGAACCGTGCATGTATGCCGGAGCTATCAAGGAACAGGGAAAATTGCGCGGCTGGCGTGAGTTTGAAACCATTGAACAGGCCGTGGAGAATCATGCCTTTTTAATCAAGCAAGATGTCAAATTACTCAATGAAGAGATCATTCCGACATCCGTTGACAGAGCACTGCTGCCCATTGCTGAACAACGGGGGTTAACACCTGAGAGCGTTGACTGGTTTCTACCCCACTACTCATCCGATTATTTTCGTACCCGGCTTTATGACCGAATGAAAGAACAGGGCTTTCACATTCCCTATGATCGCTGGTTTACCAATTTGACAACGAAAGGCAATACCGGAGCAGCCTCGATCTATATCATTCTCGAAGAGTTGTTTTATTCCGGTCGCCTGAAGAAGGGACAGCGCTTGCTGTGTTTTATTCCGGAAAGCGGACGCTTCTCCGTATGCTACATGCTTTTGACGGTCTGCTAGATCGTCAGACACATCAACGGCAAAAGTAATAAAAAAAGCCCCTACCAAATAGTCAGGGGCTTTTTGTCAGTTATCCACACGTTCACGTAGTTCTTTGCCGACTTTGAAGAACGGGAGTTTTTTCGTTTTCACCTGGATGGCTTCACCCGTTTTCGGATTGCGACCGGTGTACGATTTATAGTCCTTAACAACAAAACTGCCAAAACCGCGGATCTCAATCCTGCCACCTTTGACCAGTTCCTGCGTCATTGAGTCGAACATAAGGTTAACAATCTCCTCAGCTCGCTTGTAGGTCAAATCCTTTTCGAGAGAGAGCGCTTCGATCAGTTCAGACTTGTTCATACTTCCTCCTAGCCGCTCATCTTACACGGTATTCCGATCATGTTGTCAGCAAAGAGTTCCAAGTTATTTAAGCGATATTAACAACATACATGATTAATCACACGTGTCAACACGTGAGACCACCGTTTTTATTATTAAATCACAGTAAAGGGTGAGACTGTCCAGATCACTTTCGCGTCAACCGTACCGATATTCTCCCAACTATGCGGCAAATGGGACTTAAAGGACAAGCTGTCACCGGGAGTCAGCTCATAGACTTCATCAACGACAGTTACCTTTAAACGACCTTCTACCAGGTAGATCAGTTCATCCCCCGGATGATACATATTGGATTCGCCACTGAGGCCGCCAACAGGCACGGTACAGTAAAATGACGAGAACTGCGGATCGCGAAGTCCCGAGGTAAACGACTCGGTAATCATATTGCTACTGTCTTCATAAACCGTTGCATCACGGTGGCCACTGGTACTAAAAACCACCTCGTGCGTGGTTTTAACCTCTTCAACAAAATAATCAACACTCTTATTGAACACCCGTGCCAGCTTCATAAGAATTTCAACCGACGGGATCGTCAATCCCCGTTCGACACGGGATATCATATTGGAAGACACCCCGGAACCGTTGGCCAACTCCTGAATAGTCAAATCACGGCCAAGACGGATCGCTTTTAACTTTTTGCCGATAATTTTTTTCAGCTTCATGGTCAGTTACTCCTTACGCCTGCTGCTGGGCGACATTAGGCGCCGGTGAAACAACCCACATGACCAACGTCTGCCCCTCATAGGTATTGGTCCAACGATGCGGCAGATTGGCTTTGAATGACAGCGAATCGCCATCGCTCAGCAGGTAGCTTTTGCCTTCAATGATAAATTTCATCTGACCTTTTAACACCATGGCAAATTCTTCACCAACATGGACCATATCACCTTCGCCACTGTTGCAGCCCTCTTCCAGAGTGTCGTAGAACACGGTGAAGCCGGGATCACGCAGGCCCTGCGTCAAACTGACGATCTGGTGTTTGTCTTCAAAAAAGAAGATGGGCTCACCGGATCCATTCGGCGTATGTACCACTGTTGAACCTTTTTCCGCTTCTTCAACGAAATAACTGATACTCATGCCAAAGGCACCAGCCAGTTTCATCAGAATCTCAACAGATGGTGTCGTCAAGCCGCGTTCGATCCGGGAAATCATATTGGAAGACACCTGAGACTTATTGGCCAGACCTTCAATGGTCATATCGTTATTTAGCCGCATTTTTTTCAGTTTTTTACCAATGAGTTCTTTTACCATGACAACTCCCTCTTCCATAATAATAGAATGTTGTTTTATCATCAGAAAATACACATGTCAACGGCATATATCCCATTTGTCGCAGAATTCGTATTTTCAGCACATAAAAACAATCAACACAATGTAGAAAACCAGAAGATCAGGTAGTTATATATTCTCCCAAAGGCACTATTATTGTTAGTTATAACTCATATTAATTGTTTTTCTACAACAAACAGTTTTCGACTCCTCTAAACAGAAATTTAATCCCCTATTTCTATCACTTCTTTTATTAAATGCACGGAGAAATATTACGAATGTTCATTCCGGTATATCGCCACATGAAGACGTCATTAGGCTATATTGACCGGTGAAAATGGAAACTTGCAGATATCAAGAGTGGAGATAAAAGAGATTTCAGGAATTTTTAAAAACCTGAAAACAGTATAACTAGTTAGAATAGAAGGATAAAGAAAGGAATCCCTCTAAAAGAACAGGGCAGGATATTAATTATTGGCACAATGAATGCTTATTTATAAAGGCAAGAAAAAAGAAAAAATCCTCTATTGAGCCTCGGCGCTTTCTCCTCCTTAGCCCGAGGCTATTTTTTTATCTAAGTCAGCGTTGTGACAAGAGATTTTTGGTTAACCCCTGTCACCTCAACAGAGACAAGATCTCCAGCTGCCCCCTGATCAGCTGCAACAAAAACGGTCAAATACTCAGCACTGGTGCCTTGCCACTGATTATTTTTCGTTCGCGATTCCAGCACTACGTCAAGATGTTGACCGATAAATTGTTCTCTATACTGACGGGCTTTATCCTCTCCCAGCACCCGCAGCTCTGCGGCACGCTGCTTGGCAATATCACCAGGAACCTGCTCCACCATGGTCGCTGCTGGCGTTCCCGGTCGCGCACTGTACGGGAAGACATGGAGATAATGTACCGGCAGCGCGGCAACAAAATCATAGGTTTGCTGATGTTCGTTATCCGTCTCACCAGGAAAACCGCTGATCATATCTATACCAATCGATACCCGGGGGATTTTTCGACACAACAGGTCGATGGTGTCGCGAAACTGCGCGGTGGTGTAGTGACGGTTCATCCGCTGCAGAATCGAATCACACCCGGATTGTAAGGGGATATGAAAATGCGGGCAGATCCGTGAAGCCTGCTGAACACAGTTAATCAACGCCTCACTCACCTCTTGCGGCTCGATCGAGCCAAGACGAATGCGACAGCCATCCGTTTGTTCGAGTAAGGCACGAAGCAAATCCGTCAACGTGCATTTCGGCGTTAGATCCTGTCCATAGTTACCGATATGGATGCCGGTTAAAACAACTTCACGGTACCCGGCTTCAACCAATTGATTGATCTGATTGATTACCGCAGTTTTTTCCACCGAACGGCTGCGGCCACGAGCATAGGGGATAATGCAATAACTGCAAAAGGCGTTACAGCCACTTTGAATCTGAACAAACGCACGGCTGTGCTCGGAGAACGAAGCAATTTTCAGGTCTGGACACTGTTGTTGACGGGCAATATCGCCAACCTGGACCTTGGGTCCCTCCTGACACAGGATATTGATGAGGTCTTGTTTTTCACTGTTGCCGATGACATACACCACTCCAGGTAACTCAGCGATCTGTTGCGGTTGAATCTGAGCATAACAGCCGGTCACCACGATACGGCATTGCTCATTGAGCCGTCTGGCCCGACGAATCACCTTACGCGATTGAGCATCGGTTGCCGAGGTGACGGTACAGGTGTTGACGATGACCAGTTCAGCCCCCTGTTCAAAGGGAATGATCGGATACCCCTGTTCGATCAGCATTCGTTCCATCGCCGCGGATTCAAACTGATTGGCTTTACAGCCGAGGGTAACAATACTGACGCTGTTCATGATGCGATCCATCCGCCACCAAGGACACAATCGTTGACATAAAAAACCGCACATTGTCCGGGCGTCACGCCGTATTGTGGTTCATTAAAAACCACAGTCACATCACCGCTGTCAGCAATGGTCAGTGTCGCCAGCGCCGGATGATGACGGTAACGAATCCGACAATCGACGCGCAATTCCCGATCAGAGGGCAACTCCGACCAGATCACGTCAAGGACCTGCAACCGATCCCGTTGCAGAACAGCTTTCTCACCGACAACAACGCGTTGCTGTTCGGCATCCAGCTCGACCACGTACAGAGGTTCTGTCCACCCAATACCGAGACCGCGCCGTTGGCCGATGGTATAGCGATGGGTACCGTGATGGACGCCGAGGACTTTGCCATTGATATGAACAATCTCGCCATGGTCCGGCCACGGGCTGTCATGACGTTCGAGGAAGCCGATGTAATCGTTGTCGGGAACAAAACAGATATCCTGACTTTCCGATTTTTGTCGTGAACTGAGGTGATACGTTTCAGCGAGTTGACGAACTTCGGGTTTGGTCAAACCACCCAGCGGAAACAACACCCGAGTCAATTGCGCAGCACTGAGAATAAAAAGAAAATAACTCTGATCTTTCTGCGTATAAAGACCGCGGCAGAGCCGAACCCGCTCTTCGTCACGGGTGATACGCGCATAATGACCAGTAGCCAGGTAGTCGGCTCCAAGTTCATCGGCAAAATCAAACAAGGCACCAAATTTGAACTGCTGGTTACAACGGACACAGGGATTAGGCGTACGGCCAGCGCGATATTCACGACAGAAATCACCGATGATCGCCGCATTGAAATCATCACGACAATCCAGGCAGTGAAACGGAATGTGAAGCTCTTCGGCAACACGTCGGGCATCCGCCTCGCCCTGAAGCGATTGCTCCCCAGGCAGCAGACGCATGTGGGCACCGATCACTTCATAGCCCTGATCAATCAGCAAGGCTGCCGTCACCGATGAATCAACACCGCCACTCATGGCCACCAACACTGTGTGTTTTTTCATTTTGAATCCTGCAACCTGAATTCTCTAAGAATTCAGGCAAAAGACAGCGAAGGCACTTCCAGATGAAGTGCCTTCGTGGGGTTAACCAGGATGTTGAAAAAGTCCCGTCCGGGGATTTTTCAACGACGCAAGCCCAAAATACGATTTCCGTCTTGCTCACAGTCTGTTTTTTCAACAGCTTGTAAATCTATCGAACGGACGCAACGCTAATGGGGATCGATCTCACACTCGACCACCAAACAGTCCGAGGAAAATTCGCGCTCAAGCATCGGACTCATCTCGCGCAATTTATCAACAATGGGTGGTAATTGTTCCAGAACATAGTCCACATCATCTTGTGTTGTCTGCGGACCGAGGCTGAATCGAACACTGGAGTGCAACACCGCCTCCGCTACCCCCATGGCCGCCAGAACATGAGACGGGCCATCGGATCCGGAGGTACAGGCCGAACCCGACGACGCGGCAATGCCGACCATATCCATGTACAACAACAACCCTTCCCCTTCGATAAAGGAAAAACTGACATTGAGGGTGTTGGGCAAACGGTTGTCCCTATGTCCATTGAGAGTGACATCGGGCAAGGCCAGCACCCCCTGTTGCAGACGGTTACGCAACATCGTCATTCGCGCAACATCGTCATCAAACTGTTGTTGCGCCACGGCACAGGCTTTGCCAAAAGCAACAATCCCGGCGACATTCAGCGTACCAGCACGGTGCCCCTGCTCCTGATGACCGCCATGAATCAGCGATTCCAGCTCGATACCATCACGAATATAAAGGGCCCCCACTCCTTTAGGCGCGCCAATTTTATGCCCGGAAAACACCATCAGATCAACACCACACTCTGCCACGTCAATCGCCACTTTACCGAGCGCCTGAACGGCATCGCAATGGAATCGTATCTGATGCTTGCGAGCAATCCGGCCGATTTCACCAATGGGAAACAGACAGCCGGTCTCATTGTTGGCCCACATGACGGAGATCAGAATAGTCTGGTCGGTGATGGCCGCTTCCAGTTCAGCCAGATCAAGCATCCCGTCACTGTCCACCCCCAGATACGTCACACGCGCACCTTTTGTTTCCAGATAGCGGCAGGTATCGAGCACCGCCGGATGTTCCACAGCCGTCGTAATAATGTGATTGCCGTTGCTTTTGAGAGTTTCATAGCTACCGATCAGCGCCTGATTGTCGCCTTCACTGCCGCAACCATTAAAAACAATCTCTTGCGGTGTGGCGTTGATCAGGTCAGCAACCTGTTGCCGGGCGCTATCCACAGCGCCTTTAACCTCGCGACCGGCCCAGTGAATACTGGAGGGATTCCCATAAGCATGCTGATAAAACGGTAGTAAAGCATCAACCACCTCAGGAAGAACCGGGGTGGTTGCATTGTTATCCAGATAAACGTTTTTCACGATCAAACCTCTTTACTTGCTGTCCTCACTCTGCTCGGCACGTTGCTGCCGAATCCGTTCCTGAGCTTCTCTGGTCAGGTCCTCAATTGAAACCGATGACAAAAATCCCCGGATGCGTTCTCCGAGTTCCTGCCACACCGTATGGGTGACACACTGGTCTGAACAGGCGCAATTGCCAAACTCATCCATGCACGAAACCGGGATCAGGGACTCTTCGACGCTGTCAATAATCTGATCTACCTTGATTTGGTCGGCGGGTCGGGCCAGAACGTAACCGCCGCCGGGACCACGAACGCTTCGAACCAGCTCGCCGCGACGCAGCTTGGCAAACAATTGCTCCAGATAGGTCAGGGAAATATTTTCATGATTGGAGATCTCGCGAATGGAAACCGGTGTCTGCCTTTGTTCAAGACTTAAACGTACCATGGCGCGCACGGCATATTGAGCTTTTGTTGACAGCCGCATGGTTAAGCCCTTCTTTCGTTGAGGTTGTCCTGTTTCAATTGCTCGTTCAGAACCTTCTGCTGATCCTGTAATTGGACGACCTGTTGTTCCAGTGACCGGATGTGTTCAAACAGGCGGCTGATAGCCTGGGCCTGAGGGTCCGGTAACCGGCCATGTTCAAGATCAAAAAGGTGCCGTTCATCCTGCTGCCGCCGCTCTTCTTCACTGAGCACCATCCGTCCAGGCACGCCGACGACAGTCGCCTTTTCCGGCACTTCTTTAACCACTACTGAGTTAGAGCCCACCTTGCTGCCACTGCCGACCTTAAACGGGCCAAGGATCTTGGCTCCAGAGCCAATCACCACATCATCACCGAGAGTCGGGTGACGTTTTTCTTTGGCCCACGATGTTCCGCCAAGCGTGACGCCGTGATACAGGGTGCAATTATCTCCAATTTCAGCCGTCTCACCAATCACCACCCCCATGCCGTGATCAATAAAAAAACCACGACCGATTCGGGCACCGGGATGAATTTCAATGCCGGTGACAAAACGACCGAATTGTGAAATGCAACGGGCCAGAAAGTACCACTTGAAGTTCCACATCTTATGCGCAAGACGGTGCAGTTGCAGAGCATGAAACCCCGGATAGCACACGACCACCTCAAGAATACTGCGAACGGCCGGATCGCGTTGAAATACCGCGCTGATATCTTCTTTAAACGTTTTAAACACGCGCAACCTCCTCTGGTGCATGCAGTTAAGAGTCACTCTTAGCATTCCTGAGCATAACTGTCAACTATTAACCCTGTGCGGTTCTCACCATCGGTCGTGTTTTGATCAAACGCTAACAATCCATAACTTTATCCGCCCTGAAGAAATCGTTTATAGGCCGGATTGAAAGTTTCTTCGATGTAGTAGTAGCCGAGATGATCGAGAAACGCGGTGAGGTGTTCGTGTTGGTCCTCCGGAACCTCCAGCCCCACCAGAACCCGACCAAAGTCGCCTCCTTGAGCGCGGTAATGGAACAAAGAAATATTCCAGTTACTCCCCATCGCCGAAAGAAAGCGCGCCAAAGCGCCTGGACGTTCCGGAAACCAGAAGCGGTAGAGAAATTCCTTGCCCACCTGCCGGGAATGTCCGCCAACCATATAACGAATATGGGTCTTGGCCAGATCATTGTCCGTCATGTCGAGGCAATCGTAGCCGTTTTTTTGCAACAGGCTGAGGAAATCAAGACGTTCCTGGGAATCCCTGACCGACAGACCAACAAAAATATAGGCATCTTTGCGGCCGGCCAGCCGGTAGTTGAATTCAGTAATGTTGCGCTCATCAAGTAACGTGGTGCACAAATGGCGCAAGGCACCGGGGCGCTCGGGAATGGTCACGGCATAAAGAGCTTCTTTCTTTTCGCCGATCTGGGTGCGCTCAGCCACATAGCGCAACCGATCAAAGTTCATATTGGCCCCGGAATTAACGGCGACCAGATGCTGATCTGTAATGCCATGCTCCTGCACATATTTCTGCAGACCGGCCACAGCAAGAGCTCCAGCCGGTTCAACAATGGAACGGGTTTCCTGATAAATGGTTTTGATGCCGCTGCAGATCTCATCGGTATTAACCTGCACCATGTCATCCACATACTGACGGCACAATTCAAAGGTCCGTTTGCCCACCTCGCGCACCGCAACACCATCGGCAAAAATTCCGACGGAATCCAGTGTAAGGCGCGCTCCCAACGCCAGGGAACGGCTCATGGCATCGCTGTCTTCCGGTTCAACACCGATCACTTTGACGTCAGGACAGACCGCCTTGATAAAACTGGCCACGCCGGCGATCAACCCACCGCCACCGACAGGAAGAAAAATGGCATCAAGACGACCGGCACTTTGCCGTAAAATTTCGTCACCGATGGTGCCCTGACCGGCAATGACATAATCATCGTCAAAAGGATGGATAAACACACTACCGCTCTCTTCGATCAAAGCCTGACAGCGCTCGGCCGCCTCAGAATAATTATCGCCGTGAAGAACCACCGAAGCACCATAGCCTTTGACTGCCGAAACCTTAATGGCCGGCGTGGTGGCCGGCATGACAATAACGGCCTTGATCCCTAACTGACGTGCGGAAAAAGCAACCCCCTGAGCGTGGTTACCGGCAGAAGCGGCAATCACACCACGACGCTTCTCCTCCTCGGTCAGTTGAGCCATGCGATTGTAGGCACCGCGCAATTTAAACGAAAAGACCGGTTGAAGATCTTCGCGCTTCAACCAGATATGGTTATTCAATGTTGAGGAAAGTGTCGATGCTGACTCCAACGGCGTTTCTACCGCAGCATCATAGACCCGGGAGGTCAAAATCATTCTGAGCATCTTATGCACAACCAGACTCCTTGTAAGGCAATCCACAGGTTGTACCACGCCATGTTGAAGGAGGTCAAACCAACAAAAAAAAGCGGATAAAGCCGCTTTTAGACTGTCTGAGGCCCCTGTCTTTCCATGGACAAGGTCCTGCCCGTTTCGCAAAAAGGTGGTTTTGCTCCACGTACAAAAACAAGGCATGAATCCATCCCTCGTTTTTGCCTCGCCCATCCTTAGGCTCAAACAACCAACAAAAAAAGCGGACAAAGCCGCTTTTTTTGTTGCGTCTGTCAGGGGAAGACAAACGTATCTGAATGCTTTAGTAACGCCCAAACTCCTCATCATCAAGGGCAATTTTGACATCGCCTTTTTCAGACGTGCGCTCAACCGGTGCAACGTGAGGTTTACGCCCATAAGCCACGCGCTCGATTTGAGGCTGGGGGGTCTGCCACGCCATCGGTGCTTGCTCGGGCTCTTCCTGAGAGACAACGCCACGTCTCTGACCCTGTTTGAGTACGAAACGACCCAACATCTGGCGCAGTTGGTCAGCCTGGCTGGACAACTCTTCGGCCGCGGCCGCGCCCTCTTCGGCACTGGCCGTGTTTTGCTGGGTTACTTGATCGATCTGACTCAGGCCAATGCTGACCTGTTGCACTCCTTGGGCCTGCTCGCTGCTGGCCGAGGCAATCTCGGCGACCAGATCAGTGACCTTGACGATGCTTTGTACGATGTCGTTGAAGCCGTTGGCCGTACGGTCGGCAATGGTTACGCCGTTTTCGGCTTTCTTGACGGAGCCTTCGATCAGTTCAGCGGTCTCGCTGGCGGCTTTGGCACTGCGGGCAGCCAGGTTACGCACCTCTTCGGCAACGACGGCGAATCCTTTGCCGTGCTGTCCGGCGCGGGCGGCTTCAACGGCGGCGTTGAGCGCCAGAAGATTGGTCTGGAAGGCGATCTCATCGATCACTTTGATGATCTTGGCGATATCCTGACCGGAGGCACTGATGTCGTCCATGGCTCCGATCATGTCCTGCATGCTGTCTTTGCCGCTGTCGGCGGCACTTCGAGCCTGACCGGCGAGCTGGCTGGCCTGGCTGGCGTTGTCGGCACTGAGTTGAATCTGGCTGGTCAACTCCTGCATGGAGGCGGAGATCTCTTCGAGGGAGCTGGCGGATTCCGTGGCGCCTTGCGATAAGGCCTGGCTGGAATCGGACACTTCGGTAGATCCGGCGGCGATCTGCTCTCCTGCCACCTGGACTTGGGACATAATTTCGTTCATGTCGCTGCCAAGTGCTTTGAGGGCGCCGCGAATTTCGTCTTTGTCGCTGTGGGGAACCACGTCAAAGTCGAGGTTGCCATCGGCCAGCTTGCGCAAAGAGGCCACGATGTCGTTTTGCAGACTGTCGGCAAATTTGTCCATGGTGGCGGCCATCTGCCCCACTTCGTCTTTCTGGTTCAGGTTCATTCGGGAAGACAACTGACCGCCTTCGAGGCTGGACAGCATCTCTACCGCGTGTTTCAGTGGTCGCGAAATGCCGCGAGAGACGAAATACACCAGAACCATGGCCAGAACCATGACCACACTGACCACAGCAAAAACGGCGTAGAAGATGGCATTGAGTTCAGCCTGAATGTCGTCGAGATAGAGTCCGGCACCGACAATCCAGCCCCAATCCGGTTGCAGTTTGACATAAGAGGATTTACCAACTGGCTCGGTAGCACCGGGTTTGTTCCATTGATACGCAACAAAGCCTTCGCCATCCTTGCCGGCAACCTGCGCCATTTCAACAAACAGTGCTTTACCATTGGGGTCGGTAATATTGCTGAGGTTCTTGCCATCCAATTCCGGCTTGAGCGGGTGCATGACCATGGTCGGTGTCGCATCCTGAATCCAGAAATAGTTGTTGCCATGGTCAAAACGGCTATGACTGACCGCTTCTTTCGCTGCATTCTGGGCCTGTTCAAGGGTCATCTCGCCGTTTTTGTAGGAGTGTGCATAATAATCCACAATACTCCAGGCGCTTTCGACCGAATGTTTAATTTCGGTGTTTTTCGCCTGATACAGATGATCTTTAAAACTGCTGTACACCCAACCGATTGTCACACTAAAACCGACGATCAAGGTCATGCTCAGCACAAAAATTTTCTTGGATACGTTCAAGTTCTTCATAACTTCCCCCGATAGGCTTGGTTGGCAGGTTGTTGTCCATTAAGGCCTCTCACCCGCACACGACGAAAATCAAATCTCCGTCTTATTGGTAAAATCAGTTCGTTATTAATCTGAATCTGATTCTGGTCGCCCTTTTCTGGGCTTCAAAATGGCGTGGCTACGTTGTTGCCTGTAGCAAGCTACGGTTAAGCGCATCATGAATTTCTTCGATGCGGCCAACCAACTTTTCACTTTGACAGAAATCAACACCGTCCCGAGTCAGTTCAATCAGACATTTTTTTTCATGGCAGTCCAGATCATTGCCGCAAATCAGAATAGCAACAGGTCGCTGCAAAGAACTGCACATCTCCAGGCATTGAGATTCAAAGAGTCGCTCTTCCGTACTTTCAGCAAGGGAGCGATAGTCAACAACGACCAGCAGATCGAAATAATTGTCGTTAACATCAGCATTCTTCAGATAATTCATGGCTTCCAGCAAAGAAGCCGAAGATTGCACCTCCCAACCGGCGAGCCGCAATAAAAAAGAGACAATCTTCAATCTTTCCGGTCTGGCTGCTGTAATCATCACATTGCTCATAACGTTGTCCTCAGTATTAAAAAAATCACTATTTCAGTACGCTTGAAATTTTATGGATAGCCTGTTGTGATCTTTAAAAAAGCAATCGCTATGCCAGAAGGGCAACTGTTTGATAAGTGCTTGTATTGACAAGAAAAATCAACTATCAACCAACACCTCAAATAAGAAAAAGGGGTATGCATAAAAGAATAGAAACCGGTGTTTTCAGAAAGAATCTGCGCAATAACAACAGGTTAAGATCCTATGCAGAATTGCAAGCTATAACAATTGTCATAGCCCTTTCAATAGACGGACACGCTGTCTATAAAATCAAAAACGGGGCTGTTCCTTCTTGGAACAGCCCCGTTTTGCGATGATCATGCACCATTCAGTATTGATTGAAAATCCTTTTTACGCTGCTTCAACAAGGTCTCCATCATTGATCAACCGGGCAACATCAATAAGGATTTTCACTTCATCATTTAACTTTCCCAACCCCATAATATAGTCCTCATTCAGTTGTAACTGAGGCACCGGCTGGATCTGGCGACTGCTGATCTCGACCACTTCATTCACCCGATCGACAATTAGTCCAACAGTCTCTTCTCCGACATTGACAACGACAACACAGGTACGTTCGTCATACTCGCGTCGTTCCATGTCGAAGCGCAGGCGGACATCCATCACTGAAATCACTTTGCCGCGCAAATTGATCACACCCTGCATGTAGTGTGGCATATCCGGAACAGCGGTAATTCTCTGGATGCCGATGATCTCAATCACATGGGCGATATCGATTCCAAAGTCCTCACTGGCGATATGAAAGGTCAGATACAGATCCTTCTGAGCCGTGTCCACGGTTTCATACGTTTCGTTTACCATTGTGTTCGCTGCGTCACTCATCATATCCCTCCTGGCTTCTCCCCACCCTTAACGGGTTGCATTTTCGCCCCAACCAGTGACCGGCTTCGGAGTCGGCAAAGCGGGCTCCGCTGGAAGCACATGAGGTTTGCGCTCATAAGCCACACGCTCAATCTGGGGTTTCGATCCCTGCCACGCCATCGGTGCTTGCTCGGGCTCTTCCTGAGAGACAACGCCACGTCTCTGACCCTGTTTGAGTACGAAACGACCCAACATCTGGCGCAGTTGGTCAGCCTGGCTGGACAACTCTTCGGCCGCGGCCGCGCCCTCTTCGGCACTGGCCGTGTTTTGCTGGGTTACTTGATCGATCTGACTCAGGCCAATGCTGACCTGTTGCACTCCTTGGGCCTGCTCGCTGCTGGCCGAGGCAATCTCGGCGACCAGATCAGTGACCTTGACGATGCTTTGTACGATGTCGTTGAAGCCGTTGGCCGTACGGTCGGCAATGGTTACGCCGTTTTCGGCTTTCTTGACGGAGCCTTCGATCAGTTCAGCGGTCTCGCTGGCGGCTTTGGCACTGCGGGCAGCCAGGTTACGCACCTCTTCGGCAACGACGGCGAATCCTTTGCCGTGCTGTCCGGCGCGGGCGGCTTCAACGGCGGCGTTGAGCGCCAGAAGATTGGTCTGGAAGGCGATCTCATCGATCACTTTGATGATCTTGGCGATATCCTGACCGGAGGCGCTGATGTCGTCCATGGCTCCGATCATGTCCTGCATGCTGTCTTTGCCGCTGTCGGCGGCACTCCGAGCCTGACCGGCGAGCTGGCTGGCCTGGCTGGCGTTGTCGGCACTGAGTTGAATCTGGCTGGTCAACTCCTGCATGGAGGCGGAGATCTCTTCGAGGGAGCTGGCGGATTCCGTGGCGCCTTGCGATAAGGCCTGGCTGGAATCGGACACTTCGGTAGATCCGGCGGCGATCTGCTCTCCTGCCACCTGGACTTGGGACATAATTTCGTTCATGTCGCTGCCAAGTGCTTTGAGGGCGCCGCGAATTTCGTCTTTGTCGCTGTGGGGAACCACGTCAAAGTCGAGGTTGCCATCGGCCAACTTGCGCAAAGAGGCCACGATGTCGTTTTGCAGACTGTCGGCAAATTTGTCCATGGTGGCGGCCATCTGTCCCACTTCGTCTTTCTGGTTCAGGTTCATTCGGGAAGACAACTGACCGCCTTCGAGGCTGGACAGCATCTCTACCGCGTGTTTCAGTGGTCGCGAAATGCCGCGAGAGACGAAATACACCAGAACCATGGCCAGAACCATGACCACACTGACCACAGCAAAAACGGCGTAGAAGATGGCATTGAGTTCAGCCTGAATGTCGTCGAGATAGAGTCCGGCACCGACAATCCAGCCCCAATCCGGTTGCAGTTTGACATAAGAGGATTTACCAACTGGCTCGGTAGCACCGGGTTTGTTCCATTGATACGCAACAAAGCCTTCGCCATCCTTGCCGGCAACCTGCGCCATTTCAACAAACAGTGCTTTACCATTGGGGTCGGTAATATTGCTGAGGTTCTTGCCATCCAATTCCGGCTTGAGCGGGTGCATGACCATGGTCGGTGTCGCATCCTGAATCCAGAAATAGTTGTTGCCATGGTCAAAACGGCTATGACTGACAGCTTCTTTCGCTGCATTCTGGGCCTGTTCAAGGGTCATCTCGCCGTTTTTGTAGGAGTGTGCATAATAATCCACAATACTCCAGGTGCTTTCGACCGAATGTTTAATTTCGGTGTTTTTCGCCTGATACAGATGATCTTTAAAACTGCTGTACACCCAACCGATTGTCACACTAAAACCGACGATCAAGGCCATGCTCAGTACAAAAATTTTCTTGGACACGTTCAAGTTCTTCATAACTTCCCCCGATAGGCTTGGTTGAAACTGTGGCTGTTTACGAGCATGCCTGTTGAAACATCTGCGGGTCACATCGTCGTGCTGCATAATGGTGTTCAACAAAATCGATGATCTGATGTGAGCGACACCTCAAGAATGATTCACATTGTGGAACCTCTTCGGCCAGAGCATGCTGTTCCGGCTCTGTCCATTGATAGGCGGCCAGGAGTACAGCTGATGGTTTAAGTTGGGCCAAGGCAGCAAGTTTTTCAAAACGCAGTTCCCGCTGCCGGCCAAGGTGATGATAATCGGCAACAACCAGCAATGATGATTGCTGCTCATCACGACTCAGTTTTTGATAAGATGCCACGGCAAGCCCGAGGTCTTGAATAACCTCAACGGTGTAACCGGACACTCTGAATAAGAACGAGAGTATTTTCAGCCGTTCATGATTGCCTTCGGTCAAAATCACGTTTTTCATAACCACCTCCCTGCGCACTGCACAACACGTTCATTTACGGTTGTGATAGAGCAACGCTCATGCCACAACGACAAAAAAGGCATAAGCTACTGTCATTGAAGGAGATTTAGACAAAGAACACCAAGAGAAGAGCCATTAAAAGGCTATGCGTTTCATTATGGCATATTGGCTATAAAATAAAAAAAGCCCTGATTTCTCAGGACTTTTTTCACTATAACCTGTGTCATGGCTATGACGTTTGTTATATGGGTTTTCAGGAGGGAGATTGAGAGGATTTTTTCAAGCGCCGGCTCAATGCGGGCTGGGAGATCCCTAAAAGCCTTGAGGCGATTGATTGATTGTCCTGAGAACGTTTCATAGCTTCTTCTACCAGTTGCCCGGCAACTTCGTCCAGGGTGGGAAGTTGTTCGGGAAATATCACCTTACCGCTGCTCGGGCAAAGGGCTGGTGAGGTTTCAGACTCATCAACAGCAATAGCCTGGCGGAATACGTCCATGGACAGGATCCCCTGACGGTGCTGACTCAACGCATCGTAAATCATGCCACGCAACTCACGAATATTACCGGGGAAGTGATACGTTGACAACAAAACCGGTAATTGTGGTGGATAGGTCGGCACTTCTTTATTCAGTTGATCAGCAGCCTGTTGCAAAAAATAGTTAAGCAACAAGGGCAGATCTTCACTGCGCTCACGCAACGGAGGCAGTACAACTTGATGCGAGCAAAGGCGGTAATACAGATCTTTACGAAAAGCACCGGACTGCTGTTTTCCGGCAAGATCGCAATTGGTTGCACAGATGATGCGCGCTTCCACCTGGCGCGGCGCATCGCTGCCCAGCGCAAAATATTCCTTTTCCTGTAACAGACGCAATAACTTAACTTGCGACTGCAACGACAGGTCACCAATCTCATCAAGAAACAGAACGCCCCCGGAAGCCTTGGCGATCATCCCCTCTCTGGGTCTGTCGGCTCCGGTAAACGCACCACGAACATGGCCGAACAAGGTATCGCTGAACGCGGTGTCATCAAGTCCGGCAACATTAACTGCCACCCATGGCGCATCAGGACAACTCAGGCGATGGACAGCTTTAGCAATCAACTCCTTGCCCGCCCCGGACTCGCCAATGATCAGAACGGGTTCACAACTGCCGGCAACGGCTTCAAGATACTTGAACACCGCGATCATCATCGGGCTGCGTGTCACAATCTCATCAAAAACGTCAGGATGATTCAAGCCATGGCTGAGCAAGCCACTTTTGAGTGTTTGCAACTCACGACGCAGATCCTGTTCGGTAAGAATGCGCTTCAATCCCGTCATCAGATGGCTGATTTCCGTGGTTTTCGTATAATAATCCGTGGCCCCGAGCTTCATACAATTGACGGCCGTATCAAGCTGATTGAGCCCACTGAGCACGACCACCGGCACATCCGGATACTCTTCAGTAATCAACGGCAACAACTGTTCCCCGGTCGGTGGCGGCATGGTCATATCGAGGATCACCAGACTGAATGGTTGCTCCTTGAGCATCGCCATCACCTTATGGCTTTGACTGCAGGTCAGGACATGGGTGATTCCGGCCTGATATTCCAGAGTAAAGCTGAAACTCTCCAACCACTCCACCTCATCATCAACCAGCAATACCGGAAATTTGGGATAAAGACTCGAATGTGTCATGCGTCCTCCTTGTGACACGGCAAAGAGATGGTGATCGCTGTCCCCGAGTCGACAACACTTTCAATCGACAGGCGACCACCATGTTCTTCAATAATGCGTGAGGATATCGACAGCCCTAATCCGGTTCCCCCCGTCTCTCTTTTTGTCGTAAAAAACGGATTGGTAACTTTGGCGATATTCTCTTCAGTGATACCGCAGCCTTGGTCAATGATCTCCAACTCAATCTGGTTGCTTTCGGCATCGTAACGGGTCTGAATAGCGATGGACGCTTCCATATCCGGTAATGCCTGACAGGCATTCATAATCAGATTGACAATGACTTGTTCAATGCGTTGCACAGAACCAATAAACAACGGCAAGCCTTCCGCATAGTTGACTGAAAAATGGTTGGTCGCTTTTTTCACGGTGTTAGAAGTCAGGCGCACGGCGGCTTCAAGCGCATAATTCAAGTCAGCCTGGTTTTGCACATCCTGATGCCCCTCGTCGCGCACAAAATCTTTCAAATCATCAACAATGGCTTTAATACGATAACTGCTATCCAGAACCCGACGCGGTATTTGAAGTAATTTATCACGCACTCGGCTGTAAGGCAGGCGCCCGACGGTAAAATCGCCATGATCACGAACATAGTCATCGAGAATCGGCAGCAGCGACTCAAGCATTTCACTGATGATTGGCGCATTTTGCATGATCACCCCATTGGGGTTATTGATCTCATGGGCAATACCGGCGGACAATTCACCCAATGATGCCAGTCGCGCTGAGCGCATGGCTTCTTCACGCAAAATGCTGGATTCGGTAATATCACTGGCGACTTCAATCACATTGGTGACGTGACCGTCATTGTTTTTTTGTGGAAACGTTTTAATCCCCCAACGAACACCATCGGGTGTTGTGATGATTGCACTGTGACTTTCTCCGGTTTCGAAGCTCTTTCGAATCGGACAATTTTTACATTCACTCAAGTTCTTGTCCCATACCGAATAGCAACTGATCATGGGCAGGATCGTTTCTTTTTTATTCCAGCGTTTTTTGCCGTGATTGCACCAGAGAATTTTCATATCCGGACTGACCAAGGAGATCACATCTTCGATACTGTCCAGAATCGACTGGAATTCCGCGGAAAGGAGTTTATATTGCTCTTCGCGCTCCTGGAGTTGGCGCTGGGTTTTCTTAAATGCAGAAATATCCTCAAGTAAAATAAGGATATTTTTACACGGACTATCCGGACCAGCCAAGCAGGCTGCCGAAACCAGCAAATCGAGTTTATGCCCGTCTTTATGATAGCGCTGCATCTCCCTGGCCTGGAGAATCAGCCCATTTTCAACCAGCTTTTTATAGTTAAGGCACTCCTCGGTCATCTCGTCGCCTCTCACCAGAGGGTAGAGTTCACCAAGGACTTCCTCCTCTTTCCAGCCAAATATCTTCTCGGCACTGGGGTTCCACATCACCACATACCCCTCTTGGGTCACGACAACGATCGACATGGGCGCTTCGCGGATAATGGTTTCCAGTGTGGCAACGGTATTTTGCAGCTTCTGCTCAATCTGACGACGGGCATTGACTTCAAGATCCAATTCGTCTCGCGACGCCGTCACCTGATGAAGATTGCGCACCATAGTGTCAAAAGAGCGGTACAACGCTTCAATCTCAAACCCGCTGGCATGCCCCAATTCGTAGTCCAGATCGCCCTGCCCAACGCGGCGAAAACCGTCAACCGCTTTTTCCAACGGTTTGGAGATCTGGGTGGCCAGACGAAAAGCCAACCACAGAGCCAGACTGAACCACAAAAAAGCCGTTATGCAGACAGAGGCGACCGTACGTTGAAACATGACACCTAAACGTTGCTGCGTGGAACTGGCCGTTTCACACTTGGAATAGATGCCGATAAGCCAGTCCCAAGGGGCAAAATAGCTGTAAACAATGACATGATCGTCCCGCACGGCAGACACATCGTTTAAACGATCATCGGCATGAAGAACATTGATTTCTTCCGTCAATGCCAGACGTTTTTCATTGAGCAGTTTGCCGAGGATCTGCTCGGCATATTGGGCATCCTTGCTGGTATGCCCGGAACGCATAGGATCGTGTTCTGACGACGTCAGTGTTTGAACAACACCCTGACGGTGCTGCCCCTCACGCGGTTGGGCCTCCATAATAAACAACGCGCCCCTGGAATCGGCCGCAATATGTTGAATGGAATGAATCAGTGAATCGAGCTCTGATTGACGTTCACCGACATAGAGCATGCCGATAATGTTTTTCTGTTGATCATATAACGGATGATAGGCGGTGTTGTACCAGTCATCAACGACAAACGCACGGCCGACAAAGCGCTGCCCCTGTAAAACCTGACGGATGACCGGATCGAAAGAACCGTCTGGGTGCTGTGCCGGAATATAGGTGCCGACGGCGGCCCGCCCATTAGAGCTGGGAACCGTCGTAGCGACGCGCAACATGTCACCCTGCGGATCTATCCGCTGAAACAACGTGCAGGTGACGCCGAGCACTTCGGACAGGTGTTCGATAAAATGGCTTGTTGATGGAGGTTGCCAATGATCAGGACCGTACACGTTGTTGTTCGAAACAAAATCCAGAGTCGGAAGGACAACGTCACGACTTGAATGATCGTATTGGTTCATGATTGTCCACTGCTGGCTGTGGGGCGTAATTTGAACACCTCCTGAACTGTTCAACAGAGCCTGGGCGGCATTCAGGTCGTAGTGCAAACGTCGTTCAACTTCAGCTTGCAGCGCCTCAATCATGAGGATTGTATTGCGCAGGATATTTTTTGTTTGGTCGAACTCAATGGTAAGCAGTTCTTCTTCGATCTCGTCCTGGACATAATTGAGTTGGTAAAACACCACGGAAACAATGGACAGAGCCGTCAACAAAACCAGAACGAGCGCCATAATGGCTATTTTCGACCGAATTTTCATCATTGCACCATGTTTAATAATTGATGGTTTCATTCTACCGTCTTTGCACGGACATCTCAATCACCGGGAATCAATAAAAAAACGCTCAGCTATCGACAATTGTATACAGTTTCATTTATACTAGGCGCGCTGTAGAGTCGCGGTGGAGAAGCCTCTGCCCTTGTAACCTATAGGATGTCATGTCAAAAGGAGAGAACCATGTCAGAATTCAAGTACCAGGACCCGTTTCCGATGGGCAAGGACGATACCGAATATCGCCTGTTGACCAAGGAATATGTCAGCACCACCGAATTTGACGGCCAGGAAGTTTTGAAAGTCGACCCCGAAGGTCTGACGTTCCTGTCCAACCAGGCGTTCCGCGAAGTTAACTTTTTGTTGCGTCCGGCCCACAACGAAAAAGTTGCGTCCATTCTTCGTGACCCCGAGTCTTCACCCAACGACCGCGGTGTTGCCATGGCCATGCTGCAGAATGCTGTTGTCGCCGCTAAATTTGAGCTGCCGTTCTGTCAGGACACCGGCACTGCTACGATTGTCGGTAAAAAGGGCCAGGGCGTCTGGACCGGTTGCAATGACGCTGAAAAACTCTCCGAAGGGGTGTACAAAACCTACACCGAAGAGAATCTGCGCTACTCGCAGAATGCGCCGATCAATATGTACGACGAGGTCAACACCAAATGTAACCTCCCGGCACAGATTGATCTGCTAGCCACCAACGGAAGCGAATATAAGTTTCTGTTTGTCGTTAAGGGTGGCGGTAGTGCCAACAAGACCTACCTCTATCAGGAAACCAAAGCGACCATTAACAAAAACACTCTGGTCGATTGGCTGGTCGGCAAACTCAAAACCCTCGGCACCGCAGCCTGCCCTCCCTACCATGTGGCATTCTGCATCGGCGGCACCAGCGCTGAAACCTGCTTGAAAACTGCCAAGCTCGGGTCCACGGGCTACTACGACAGTCTGCCGACTGAAGGAAATGAACTGGGTCAATCGTTCCGCGATGTTGAGCTGGAGCAAGAACTGCTCAAGCGCGCTCAAGAGCTGGGCATCGGTGCTCAATTCGGCGGTAAATACTTCGCTCACGATATCCGCGTGATCCGTTCCAGCCGCCACGGCGCGTCCTGTCCCATCGGTCTGGCCGTCTCCTGTTCGGCAGACCGCAACATCAAGGCCAAGATCAACAAAGACGGCATCTGGCTGGAGCAAATGGACAACAACCCGGCCCGCCTCATGCCTGAAGGCGAGCGCGGCAACCGTCCTGAAGTGGTTAAAATCGACCTCAACCGTCCGATGAAAGAGGTTCTGGCGGAACTGTCCAAGTACCCGACCAAAACGCAACTGTCTCTCAACGGTACCATCGTCGTTGGTCGTGATATTGCTCACGCCCGTTTCCGCGAGATCATCGAGCGTGGTGAAGAGCTGCCGCAATATCTCAAGGATTACCCGATCTATTACGCCGGTCCGGCTAAAACTCCGCCCGGCAAGCCGTCCGGTTCCTTCGGTCCGACCACCGCAGCACGCATGGACCCCTATGTGGACATGCTGCAGTCGCGCGGCGCATCCATGATCATGATCGCCAAAGGCAACCGCTCTCAACAGGTGACGGATTCCTGTAATAAGCACGGCGGGTTCTACCTCGGCTCCATTGGTGGACCGGCTGCGGCCCTGGCCGAGTACAACATCAAGAGCGTTGAATGCCTCGATTTCGAAGACCTGGGCATGGAAGCGGTCTGGAAAATTGAAGTTGAAGACTTCCCCGCCTTCATCCTGGTGGATGACAAAGGGAACGACTTCTTCAAAGAGCTGGGGATCTAATCCACTCTCGCCAGCACAACGCAAAAAAGCCGGACTCCACTGGGGTCCGGCTTTTTTATTGATGCTCAGGCAAACAGATCAAAAAAACTTTTGGGCTTTACGATGATCTCGCGATCACATCGGATCAAGGTCTTGATGAAACCAAAGTCAAAAACAATTGACCACGCATCAGAGACACAGAGTAAAACCACCAGAATAAACCGACGCTGGCTTTCCCGGCCCATCATGTCTGAAGGATCCATAGCAGGATGTTGAAAGAGTCCCGTCCGGGGCTTTTTCAACGACGCAAGCCGAAAATGCGATGTCCGTCTTGCTCACAAAATCAAGGTCTTGAAAACCTGTCCTTGATTTTGATCGCCCAGCCATGGGCTCCACAGTCTGTTTTTCAACAGCCGGATAGGTGTTTGAGGTTTTATCCGAACGTATCGAGGTCCTTGTCACGGATCATTATTTGGTCGAGTGCAAGAACTCCAGCAAACGCGCATTGAAAAACTCCGGGTTTTCCAGATTGCTTAAATGTGCCGCATCGGGAACCACATGCAGCACGGATCCTTTGATCTGATTCTGCAGATTGCGCGCATCCTCCGGAGTGGTTAGTTGGTCCTTTTCCCCCACCAGAATCAGGGTCGGCACGGCAATGTCTTTCAAAGAGGCGGTGGTGTCAGTACGTGCGGCCATGGCAATCAGGTTACCGGCGATAGCCAAAGGGGTATTTTTACTGATAATCTGTTTAATCATACCAACGCCCGGTACATTGTTAGTGATCGATGCCTCACTGAATACCGCAGGCAGAAAGCCTTCGGCAAAAGCGGCGGAACCCTCTTTCTTAACCGCTTGAGCAGCGTTAGCGCGTTTGATTCTCGCGGCATTGTCGTCCTCCTCACTGCGGGTATCGCACAGCGCCACAGCAAGAAACCGTTCCGGGTTGCGTTGCAAAGCCCGCAAGGCGATATACCCGCCCATGGACAGACCGACAATCACAGCCTGGTCAATCTGCAGAAAATCCAGTAATGCGACCAGATCATCGACATGCCCTTCGAGCGTGTACTGGCCATCGCCGACACGGCTTTCGCCCATGCCACGGAAATCGTAGGCAATGCAGTGGAAATTATCCCCCAATGCCTTGATTTGTTGCTGCCAGATCGCATGACTGAACGGGAATCCGTGTATAAAAACAACGGAGATTTTCGTCGGATCACCGCTTTCGGTATAAAAAAATTCAGTGTCGTTGATTTGTGCTTTCATAAGACCTCCAACGTTATGACAAGAAGCATATCAGAAAAAACAAAAATACCACGCAATGCCCTGCTCGATTCATCAACAATTACTCTTCCCCCTCGCAATAGGCATCAATGGCGTCCATAAACTGCTGACCGTAATGGGCCATCTTATGCTTGCCGACGCCGTTGATTTTCATCATCTCCTCTTCAGTGAGCGGCAGATAATAGGCCATCTCCACCAGGCTGTTGTCACTGAACACGACAAACGGCGGCACGCCTTGTTCATCGGCAATTTCCTTACGCAGCTGACGTAAAATTTCGAACAGCTCCTCGTTGTAATCCAGATCCATGGCCCGTTTGCGTACCGGCTTTTTGGTCACGGCTTTCAAACGGGGGCGAGCCAGGGTCAATTCCTGTTGACCGGTAAGCACTGCTCGCGACGACTCTGTGAGCTTGATCACAGAATAGTTAGCCACGTCCTGATAGAGATAGCCGAGATGAACCAGCTGACGGATCAGGCCTCCCCAGACCTCGCTGGATTGATCCGCACCGATGCCATAGGTACTCAATTTATTATGGCCAAGATCCAGAACACGTTGGCCGCTGGATCCACGCAACACGTCAATAACATGTTTGGCACCAAAACGCTGCCCGACCCGGTAGACACAGGACAGCACTTTCTGGGCGTCTTCTGTGGCATTGTAGCGTTCGGGGGGGTTGAGACACAAATCGCAGTTGCCGCAATCATGATCAAGGGTCTCACCAAAGTAGCCAAGTAAGGCGCGTCGTCGACAGGTTAACGGCTCGGCATAACTGACCATGGCATTGAGTTTATGCAGTTCGATACGCACCTGATCGGGATTTCCGCCCTTCTCGATCAGTCCGCGAGCAATCGCAATATCCCCATAGCCAAACAGCAACAGAGCTTCAGCAGGCAACCCGTCTCGTCCGGCGCGACCGGTTTCCTGATAATAGCTTTCGATATTTTTCGGCAAATCGTAGTGGACAACAAAACGCACATTGGACTTGTCGATGCCCATGCCGAACGCCACCGTGGCGACGACAACCTGAATATCGTCACGCAAAAACGCTTCTTGAGCCTCATGGCGTTGACGGTCCGGCAATCCGGCATGGTAGGCGGCGGCAACAATCCCCCGGTCCACCAGCTTGGCGGCGATTTCTTCAACCCGTTTGCGACTCAGGGCATAGACAATCCCCGCCTCATTGCGGTGCTGATCAAGAAATTGCTCAAGTTGAACAATCGGCTTTTGTTTATCAACAACGGTATAGCGAATATTGGGCCGGTCAAAACTGCTGATAAATTTCCGGGCATGGTGCAAACGTAGACGTTCGACAATATCCTGACGGGTCTGCATGTCAGCCGTGGCAGTCAAAGCAATCATCGGTGTGTCGGGAAACTGGTCGCGCAACTGTCCCAGCTGCACATATTCAGGGCGAAAGTCATGGCCCCATTGCGAGACACAATGGGCTTCATCCACGGCAATCAAAGCAATCTTAATATCGTGCAAGCGCTCGAGGAACTCCGGGCTGAGCAAGCGCTCGGGAGCCACATAGAGCAGATCGAGTTGCTGGCGATGCAATTGCAACAGAACATCGCGTGCCTGCTGAGCCGCCAGAGACGAGTTGTAGCACGCCGCGCTGACCCCATTGGCATTCAGAGCATCCACTTGATCTTTCATCAGCGAAATCAGGGGGGAAACGACAATAGCCACCCCCTGACGATGCAACGCCGGGATCTGGTAACACAACGATTTACCACCACCGGTGGGCATAAGGACAAAGCAGTCCTGACCGCTAATCAGGGTCTCAATAATCTCTTGCTGTGGCTCACGAAATTCGCGAAAGCCAAAGGTGTTTTGCAGGGTTTGTTGAGGTGACACGAAAGGTTCGCCTTATCTGGGTAGATGCAAAGCAAGTCACTATTTGCTACCATTTGAGTTAAAAAACTGCATGAACCACCATTGAACCATAGATGGACGACGGATACCATGCCCTAATTTCTCCCATCGTTAAAGGAGTCTGCGATGATCTCCACCGAAATACAGCTAGCCGTTTCCGGTATGTCGTGCACCAACTGCGCTCAGACCATTGAAAAAGGGCTCAACGCCATGGATGCTGTTGACAGCGCCCAGGTCAACTTCGCCAGTGAGATCGTCACGGTTCATTACAATGGCCAACAACTCGGTGTCAATGATTTGATCGAAAAAATTGAATCCTTAGGATTTCACGCCACCCGCGATCTCGAACACAGTGATCAGGTTGACGCACAGAATGAGAGAAAATACTTTGTCGTTGGTGTGGCCTTTACCCTGCCCCTTTTTATACTCAGCATGTCGCGGGATTTTGGTGTGATCGGCCCATGGAGCCATGCTATCTGGGTCAATTGGCTATTTCTTCTGCTGGCGACACCGGTACAATTCTACACCGGTTCAGGATTCTACACCGGAGCCTGGCGCAGCCTGCAAAACCGCAGTGCGAATATGGATGTGCTGGTGGTCATGGGATCCACCATCGCTTATCTTTACTCGCTGGTTGTGCTGCTGTTCCCAGCATCCGGAGACCATGTCTACTTTGAAACTTCTGCTGTTATTATCACCCTGATCAAGCTCGGCAAACTGCTCGAAGCACGCACCAAAGGCAAGACCGGTGCCGCCATTCGCAAATTGATGGACCTGCGGCCGAAAAAAGCGTTACGGCTGACGGACGACACAGAGCAGGAAGTCGAGATCAGGGATGTTATCCAGGGAGACCGCCTGCGCATCTACCCAGGACAGACCATTCCCGTCGATGGAACGGTGGTCAAGGGCGAAAGTGCTGTAGACGAGTCTATGCTCAGCGGTGAGGCGTTACCGGTCGACAAACAGGTCGATGATCGGGTCACCGCCGGAACCATCAACCAGCATGGTCTACTGGAGATGGTGGCGGAAAAAGTCGGCAAAGACACGGTGCTGTCTCAAATCATTCAGCTGGTTCAGGAGGCTCAGGGCAGCAAGGCACCGATTCAAGCTCTGGCTGATCGCGTTGCCGCTATTTTCGTGCCCACCGTGCTGCTGATTGCCGTCACGGTCTTCATCTTGTGGTGGTCCATCGGTGGTGAATTCGTGCCGGCCATGGTACGCCTGATTGCCGTGTTGATCATCGCTTGCCCCTGTGCCCTGGGCCTGGCAACCCCCACGGCATTGATGGCAGGCATTGGTAAAGCCAGTGAACAGGGAATCCTGTTTAAAAACGGCACGGCCATTGAAACCACGGCAACAATTCGCCAGATGATCTTTGACAAAACCGGTACCATCACAGAAGGCAAACCGGCCCTGACCGACATCCTGGCCCTCAACACGCAAAGCGAAGAGGAGATTCTCAAACTGGCGGCAAGTATTGAACAGGGCTCTGAGCACCCGTTAGGTCAGGCGTTGATTCAAAAAGCGAAACAACAGCAGCTTGAACTGATCGCCGTAAGCAACTTTGCCGCCCGTTCCGGCTGGGGCGTTGAAGGGGTCCTTGACAACACCCACTACCAACTGGGCAAACCAAACTGGTTTAAGCCGCGGCTGACAGAGACAATCCGCCAAAAACTGACTGCGCTACAAAAAGGGGGGAAAACAGCCATGATCCTGGCTGACGCGACAGAAGTACTTGGCATAGTCGCCCTGTCCGACCCCATAAAAACAGATTCAGCGGCCGCCATCACCCGTCTTAAAGATCAAGGGCTGTCGGTCACTATGCTGACCGGCGATCACCACGATACGGCTCAAACGATTGCCGAGCAAAGCGGCATTGACGACATTGTTGCAGAAGTTCTTCCGGTCGATAAAACCTCGGTCGTTATCGACAAACAACGCACTGCTCCGGTTGCTATGGTCGGAGACGGCATCAATGATGCACCGGCTCTGGCCCGTGCTGATGTCGGCATGGCCATGGGCAGCGGCACGGATATCGCCATGGAGAGTGCCGACGTTATCCTGGTTTCCGGTAGCCTGTCACGTGCCCCCATCGCCATTGAGATCAGCCGCCAGACCATGGCGACAATCCGCCAGAATCTGTTCTGGGCATTTATCTACAATGTCGCTCTTATCCCGACCGCAGCCGGTGTGTTTACCCTGTTTCCAGGGGCGCCGGATATCCTGCGGCACTTCCATCCCATGCTGGCAGCCGTGGCAATGTCGTTAAGTAGCGTTACGGTGGTTTCCAACAGCTTGCGTCTTTACCACAAGCGTCTAAAAACCTGCTGACGGTTTATTATTTCACTCTCAGTTGCGTTGCCCTGACACAATCCTCATCTTCGCCAAACATTTTTTTGGCGAAAATAAGGCCAGTGGATATTCACAACAGAACTGAGAGATGAAACGATGCCATCACTACACCGCCTGGAAAACCTGTCGACGGAGCCGACGTTACAACACACCCTTGACTCGGAACAGGGGTCTTTTGTCACCTGGCTTGACAATATTATCACCCACCGTCGGTTGACACCCTGGTTTCAACCCATCGTTGATCTGGCCGACGGAAAAATCATCGGTTACGAAGCCCTGGTGCGCGGCCCGTCCAACTCGCCCCTGCACTCTCCGGCCAATCTGTTTAATGCCGCCATTCACTGCGACCGACTCACAGAGCTGGAGATGTTGTGCCGAGACGTTAACATCGAGTTTTTTTCCCGCTTAAAACTGCCGGGAAAACTGTTTCTCAATGTCAGCCCCAAGGCCTTGTTGGAACCCAATTTCCCTCATGGGTTCACGCGTCATACCTTGGCCCGCTACGGCATGTCCCCAGGCAATGTGGTGATTGAACTGACCGAGAATTTCCCGATTCTCGATATCAAAACCATCCAAAGCGCCCTGAACCACTATCGCCAGGAAGGATTTAAAGTCGCCCTGGATGATCTGGGATCTGCTTATGCTGGATTGCGTTTATGGTCGGAACTGAAGCCAGACCTGGTCAAATTCGACAAATACTTTATCCAATCCATCAATCGCGATAAGCACAAGAAGCAACTGATCCAATCTCTTCAAGAAATTGCCAAATGTGTCGACTGTCGAACCATTGCCGAAGGCATTGAAACACTCGAAGAATACCATGTGGTTCAGGCATTAGGCGTCACGTTTGGCCAGGGGTATTATTTCAGCCGTCCCAGCCCCAGTCCACCCCAGCAATTACCAAGCAACATCGTTCTCAACCACGAAAACAATCAGCAGCACCACTTTAAATGGCGGACCGAATCTGTTTCAGGGTTGATTAAAACCGTCCCGACAACCTGTTCATCAACCACCCTGAACACCGTTGGAGATCTGTTTGAAAATATGTCGGAACTGTTGGCGTTGCCCGTCGTCGATGAAGGCCGCCCCGTGGGTATGCTGCATCGCCATGAAGTGATGAACATCCTTGCCAGTCGCTACGGCCGCGATTTGCGCGGCAATAATTCAATCCGCGAATTTATGAACATCTCGCCCCTGTGCATTGAAAAAGATGTGCCCATTGAAAAACTCAGCGAAATTATCACCAAAGATGACAGCAAGTACCAAGGCAACTATTTTATTATCACGGACAATGACTCCTATCTCGGCGTCGGCATGGTCACGGATCTGCTCAAACGGATTACCGAATTACAAATCCGCAATGCCCGCTACGCCAACCCGTTGACACTGCTGCCGGGCAATGTGCCAATCAATGAACATCTGGAACACCTTCTCGAAAACCACCTGCCCTTCACCGCGTGCTACTTTGATCTGGACAACTTCAAACCGTTCAATGATCTGTATGGCTACAGCCGTGGCGACATGGTGATCCGTCTGCTCGGCACCATTTTACAGAGCGTCTGCAATCCACAGTGTGATTTTATCGGTCATATTGGCGGCGATGATTTCATGATCATTTTTCGCAGCCAGGATTGGAAGCAGCGCTGCACAACGATCCTCTCTCGCTTTGAAGAAGAAGTGATCGACCTATTTGACGAAGAGGATCGCAAGCAAGGCGGCATCACGTCCACAGACCGCACAGGGCAGACAACATTTTACGCCATCACCTCCGTGTCAATTGGTGCCACCTCTTTTGACGGAGATATCAACCATTGTTGCAGCCAGCATGACGTTGCCCTGTTGGCCTCGGAAGCCAAGAAAATTGCCAAAAAAACGGCGGGCAACTCATTATTTATCAATCGACGTAAATGCTCATGTCATTCCTGAACAAAGAGCAATCAGTCAAAACAAGCCCTCTTTTGTATTGAGAAAAAGGGCAGCGGCGCCTTCTTATGCGGCCTGCCATGGAAAATCATCACCCAATAAAAAAGGCTCCCGGAAAACCGGGAGCCTTTTTTGATACATCCTATTACGGCGACGATTAGATGTCGTAGTAAAGGTTGAATTCCTCAGGAACAGGACGCATGCGAACGGGGTTAACTTCGTTCTCAGTTTTGTACTCAATCCAGGTGTCGATAACGTCTTGAGTGAAAACGTCACCTTTGAGCAGGAACTCGTGGTCTTCTTTAAGAGCGTTAAGAGCTTCGTCCAAAGAAGAGGCCACACACGGGATGTCTTTGAGTTCTTCAGGAGACAGGCCGTAGATGTCTTTGTCCAGAGGCTGACCCGGATCAATTTTGTTCTCGATGCCGTCCAGACCTGCCATCAGCAGCGCGGCGAAAGCCAGGTAGCCGTTGCAGGAGGGGTCAGGCGTACGGTATTCAACACGCTTGGCAGCAGGCGCGTTGGTCACCGGGATACGCAAGGAAGCGGAACGGTTACGGTTGGAGTAAGCCAGGTTAACCGGAGCTTCAAAACCAGGAACCAGACGCTTGTAGGAGTTGGTGCTGGGGTTGGTGAATGCACACAGAGCCTTGGCGTGCTTCATGATACCACCGATGTAGTACATGGCCATTTTGGACAGACCGCCGTAGCCGTCGCCGGCAAATTGGTTGACGCCGTCTTTCCAGATCGACTGGTGGCAGTGCATACCGGAACCGTTGTCATTGTAAATCGGCTTAGGCATGAAAGTAACGGTTTTCCCGTTACGTACAGCAACGTTCTTGATAACATACTTGAACCATTGCAGGGTGTCAGCCATGTTCATCAGGGAATCGAAACGCATGTCGATTTCGCACTGGCCACCGGAAGCAACCTCATGGTGAGACGCTTCAATGCGCATGCCAACGCTTTGCAGGACTTCAACCATCTCGTTGCGCAAATCAACCATGGAGTCGGTCGGGGCGCAAGGGAAGTAACCTTCTTTATGACGAGGTTTGTAGCCCAAGTTGGGATACTCATCACGACCGGTGTTCCAGCGACCTTCCATAGAATCAACCGCGTAGAAAGACTGGTTGCAGGTTGACTCGAAACGCACATCGTCAAAGATAAAGAACTCGGGCTCAGGACCGAAGAAAGCGGTGTCACCGATGCCGGTAGACTTCAGATACGCTTCGGCTTTGCTGGCGATGAAACGGGGGTCACGGGTGTAACCTTCGCGAGTGATCGGATCGATAATGTTACAAATGAGACTCAGGGTCGGAGCTTCGATGAAGGGGTCGATTTTAGCTGTTTCAGGAACAGGAATCAGCAGCATGTCACTGTTATGAATCGGCTGCCAGCCACGAATTGAAGAGCCGTCAAAACCAATGCCCTCTTCAAACGTATCCTCGTCAAACTCAGACATCGGCGTACTGAAATGCTGCCAGATACCGACAAAATCGAGGAATTTGTAGTCAACCATTTTCACATTGTTTTCTTTGGCAAACTGCACGACTTCTTTTGGGGTCATCAACTTGTTCTCCTTTACGGTTGAAAAATACTGAACCTTTCGATTAACAGAACATACGATATCGCCTATAACGCATCATCACCTGTTTCGCCGGTACGGATACGAACAACTTCCTCAACCGGTGTCACAAAAATCTTGCCATCACCAATCCGACCGGTCTTGGCCGCTTCTGCAATTTGATCAATGACTTTAGCAACAATATCGTCGGAAACGATAATTTCCATTTTGATTTTAGGGATAAAATCAACCACATATTCAGCGCCGCGGTACAGCTCGGTGTGTCCTTTTTGACGACCGAAACCTTTGACTTCACTGACAGTAATCCCCTGAATCCCAATCTCACTCAGAGATTCCTTAACTTCATCAAGCTTAAATGGCTTGATAATGGCTTCCACTTTTTTCATTGACGTCTGTCCTCCGTGTAAAAGTCTCCATTGCTCATGCGTATAAACTAGGAGATTTATGAAATCAAACGTGGCGCACTTGCATTTTAAGCAAAACTCTTGCCACAAACACCAAAAAAGACTGAACAATTTTTACAGCGCAAAATCAGGACATTACAACAGTTTAGAATTATATTGCTTTTTTTATGTTTATGCACGTCTCAGCAATGCACATTATTTACTCAACGCCTGCCCAATACTGCTGCCATTTTGAGCAATCACGCAGGATGCGAGGCCGAATAGTCACGCCACATCTGCCATTCTTCCTCAAAATTCGGTGTCAGAACGCCTGTGCCCAGAGCAGCGGCAATCTCTTGCGGCGTCCAAAAGCGAATTTCATCAATTTCCGTCCGATTAAAACAAATTTCCCCGTCATAAACCACAAGATAAGTCATGACATTTTCCGATTCGAAATCATTACGAATCTTCGAAGGGTACAGGGACTTCAACGGCAACCCGCTAACGCCCAGCTCCTCTTCCATCTCGCGATATGCCGCCTGGAGATAATTCTCTCCCGGATCGACATGACCACCAACACTGGTATCCCATTTTCCCGGCTGAACATCCTTTTGTTCAGAACGTTTTTGCAACAACACGTGTCCTGAGGAATTGAAGACAAGAACATGGGCGACACGATGAACTAAATCTGGATTACCGTGACATTCACTTCGCGCTCTCAGCCCGATCACCTGATCATTTTCGTCAACAATCTCAAAAAAATCCATCTGTTCCCCCATGGTACAGGATTTAAAAATGAGCAATTAATACTAACAGAACCGAAACATGAATCAATAAACATCTTGGCAACGATTCCCCTTGACCATGGAGAAAGATGCACAGTAAAACAATGGCGGGTCGTCAATGGTCTATTTTTGCAGAAAGTCATCCGACGATCTTGTCGCCTCCCATGGCGTCCAAGAGCCCCTTTTGCAAAATGATCACTATTTTAACCGAGGATCGGATATTACAGGATTATGCCCGCTTTCTATCGTTCCACATGGTTTCCTTATGTTTTACCGTTTCTGCTTTACTTGATTTTAGTTCAAGCAGAAGAGTTTCTCCCTCAGTGGCATCATCACCTTTACGGTGCCCGTGTGCTCCTGTGTGCCGGTTTTTTATGGATGTGGCGCAAACAATATGGCCGTGACGTTTCCGAATCCCCAACCGCCCGTCAATATCTTTACGCCTTGCTTGCCGGTGCGTTGGCGTTTTCCTTATGGCCGCTATCACTCCATGTGGGATGGATCACCTTGACCCCGGTCCAGAGCACTTCCTATTCAGTCGCGGTCAGCGCACTATTGCTGGTTATCAAACTGATTGGTTTTATTGCTGTGTTTCCGATTATGAACGAGTTGTTCTGGCGCTCCTTCATGCTGCGATATTTCATCTCCGCCGATTTCCGCTCCGTTGACTTAGGGCAGTTTCAATTATTTTCATTGATCGGGGTTACCGTTCTTTCCGGGCTGGCTTTCCACTATGGTATTGTTCTCGGAGGAGTTTCCCTAATCATGTGTCTATTGTTGATTTGGCAGAAAAACCTCGTCTGTTGTATAGTAGCGCACGGCTTTAGTCAGATCCTTGTCGCCGCCTACATGATGATGAATCACGCGGCTCTTTTTTGATGGTTAGGGATACATGTCGATCATGAACCACACCGATTACGTAGAAGACCAGCTGTACGAACTCGAGCTGACCCTGTTGAGTCCTGACCCGAATCAGCCCCGCAAACATTTTGACGATAAAGCGCTGCAGGAACTCAAAGAAACCATCTGCCAGCATGGCGTTTTGCAACCGGTTCTGTTTACCCTGTCAGAGGATGGACAACTCCAGCTGATTTCCGGAGAAAGACGCTATCGCGCCTCCAAGCTTGCCGGGATGACGCATATACCGGCGATTTTTAAAAAACAGGCCAGTCTTGAAGTCGCTTTGATCGAAAATATTGTCCGGGAAAACCTCTCTCCCATTGAAGAGGCTGAGGCCATTCAACGTCTGATTGACGACAAGATCTGTCGCCAAAAAGATCTGCCGGAAAAGCTCGGCAAGGCCAAATCAACCATCAGTGAAATCCTGTCTCTGAACCGGTTGCCCGAAGAGATCAAAAGCGACTGTCGCAGTAACAACCTTGTACCGCGGGGAATTCTGGTTGAAGTGGCCAAAAAGCGAAAAAAGCACACCATGCTGTCTTTGTATGAAAAATACAAAGCACGTGGCCTGACACGCGGCGAAGTACGTAAGGTCTCCCGACAACCGCGTAAAACCTCTCCGGGTTCTTCGCTGCAAAAATCCATTGACCAGGTGATGCGTAAAATTGAACTGGCTTATGAACTTGGTTTTAATGATGACGAAGAGAAGCAGCACATCGAGTCTCAGCTCCTCGAATTAAAAAAGCAGATCGACGCCCGGGTCAAACAACGAAGCAAAAACGACACACAAGCCCCTCAACAAACCCTTGAATTCAATTTCTAACGAGGTCTTTCTTCATGAAATTTCGCCATGTCTCTCTGAGTGTTCTTTTTTTAGTTCTGACCCTTGCTTTACTCAGCGGTTGCAACCGTCCAGGAGAAGCCGAATTCAACAAGGGGATTGAAGCACAAAGAAACAATGAACTGGAACTGGCAAAAGAATTGTTTCATACCGCGCTGAATAAGGACCCTTCACTGGCGGAAGCCCATATCAATTTAGGATATGTCTATCTACGGGAAAAAAATTACGATAAGGCCTGGGAGGAAACAACCGTCGGACTGGAAAAAATCAAAAACAGCCACAAAACCATCGTTATGGGACAGTCCTGGCAAGATCAGGCAGCGCTGGCGTACAACAATCTGGCGAAAATCGTCTTTGAAAAAGCGGTTCAAGCACAAAAAGCCGGCTTGATACAGGAGCAGAAACGCCATCAGGAACACACCGTATCACTGCTCAACCAGGCCCTTGAACTGGTTCCGGATCTGGAGATGACCCAAAAAAACCTCGCCTATGTGCAACGCTGGATAAAGGAACAATAGAATGGAGACACCATCAAAAAAATCATGGGTCTTGGCCGTGTATATCTGTGCCTTGCTGGCGATGACCGTAGCGACACTCTGCTGGTTCAACAAAATCACCTTTGGCGCTCTGTTCATCCTGATCGCGGTATGGCCGGTTGGTCAATTCTTTCTCAATAAAAAACGCTGATCACGCGTTCTCATCACGACACAGCGTTTTTTTCTCCAGACTGCTGACCCAGCGCACAGACAGCAGAATGCTGCCCAAAAAGGCCCCACCAAAGATCAGTCCCCCCTTTTGAAACAGGTTTGTCACCCCCAGAGTGATGACAAACCCTAAGCAACTCAGGGCAACACACACGATGGCACATCGCATGGTCAATGATTTTGAAGTGGCAGGAAGGTTGGACTGCTGCGTCGCATCAACCGGCGCATCACAAGCCAGGCAGGTTGTCGCTCGACGCGGCAAAGGATTTCCACATTGAGTACAGTGAAGACGGGCCATCGCATCCTCGCACAATTCGGAAGGAAAAAACAAAACGGGAGCCGATTGGTATCGGCTCCCGCAAATATTTGGTGGGCGAAACAGGGCTCGAACCTGTGACCCTCGGTGTGTAAGACCGATGCTCTCCCAGCTGAGCTATTCGCCCAAACGTGTCGGTGTTTTTATCAACTTCCCGACAGGCTGTCAACAGTTTAATGCGACATTGGTGTTTTTGTTTTTTCTCGGTCGTTTTCCACATCGTTTAAAATCGCCACGGTTTTATCCTGTGGCAGCCACTTGACCTTGCCGGTACCGACATTATAGATCGCTCCAACCACCTTTGCCTGACCGCTTTTCACCAATTCACGGGTGGATGGGCTACGCATGAACAACTCACGAATCCCCTGCCACACATTTTCCTCAATGGCAAAACGGATGATATCCCGTGTTGGTGCACCGGGATAGTCATCGAGACTTTTTCGCACCGCGGGTTCAATGTTATCCACCAGTGGCGGAATATTGCTCTCAAGCGCGTGGCCATGCCCTGTCATTGCTGCCGTAACAGCCGTTACCGCACCACATTGAGTGTGGCCGAGAACCACCAGAACCGGGGTGTTAACATGCGACAAACCATATTCGATTGACCCGGCTTCATCGACATCAACCACATTGCCTGCAACACGAATGACAAAAATATCCATAATGCCGGCATCAAAAATCAACTCCACCGGCACCCGCGAATCTGAGCAGGTGATCACCGTGGCATAAGCATGGTCCCCCTGATCTTCACGACCGGCTTGAATAATACGGGCCGAATCCATATGCGGATGCAGTGATTCTCCGGTTACAAACCGCTTGTTGCCCTGTTGAAGTATTTTTATGGCCTCATCAGGTGATGGTTTGCCCTTGGCTGCTGTTTGATGTGCCATGCTATGACCATGAGACGATTCGTCATCATGACTTGTCGCCCAACTCGGCGACACACACACAGCAACCAGCAACAGCGGTAACACCACGTAACGACGTACATCTACCCAAAAATCCATGTTCCCTCCTTGTTTGATAAACATCATTTAAATCATCCCGCAACAAAACGACCTCTCGTTCTAATGCCCGCCGGTCCATTCATCCTCCTTGGTTTTCTGGTTTGTGCGCCACAGTGCCGCACAAACCAGAAAAGAAGCGCACAAAACGACCGGATAAAAATCTTTGACAAGGCACGATGAGCCACACAGCCGGGCACTGTGCAGCATGAGTCTTCTCCCCCACCAGAAGTCATCAATCACTCCAAAACGGGTCATAGCCCCCAGAAAACACCCAATGCAACATCGCCACTGTCGATGAGCAATATTAGTGCCTACCGCAATAAGTCGAGCAAGGGCATGAGAATAATCACACGATTTCGAGGTTTTCTACGGCAGGAAAAGTTGTCAGAATAAAAAGGAAATCTGAAAAGAAACAGGTATCTTACCGGCGTTGCTCTGGTATAATTTTGAAAAGACTTTTATTTCAAGCGACTCAATTATTATCGTGACAGGAATAAATTTAACATTATGAATCGTTTTGCTATTTTGCGTCATCTCTATCCGGCGCTGCGTGACCATCAGCGTGTGGAACACTCCTTAAATCAGTTGCTGCGAAGCACACTGGACCCCGTTTATCTGAACACGACACCGGCTAAACCCAAGTTGATGCGCTTCTATCAGCGCAACTTCTTCTCCATCCTTTTTCTGTCCATCTACAGAGCGCTGAAAATCCCCTCCGCCCATCGCCAGCTTTACGGTGTGATCAACCAATCTATCCGCGGCATTGTGACGGGCTGCGATAATATCCTCGACGACGAATACAAGTCCATGTTGCCATTGGCCTTCCCTTCCAAGGCGCAACGATTCAGCAGCGTGATGCATATCCTTCTGTTTGATCGCTTTCTTGAACAGGTTCTTGATAAGGCCGTCAATGACGCTCTTCTAAACAGAGCGGATAAAGACGCTATTCACAAACAGATTTTTTCTGCTCTGGTTGCCATTGGTGCCGAAGAAGCCAGTGAGGAGGGGGGCGTTAAGACCATTCTGCGCCCGGATCAGATTTTAACAACGGTTCACGCCCTGAAAGGCGGAGAACTTTTACGCTTGGCTTTTATCACCCCTTGTTACATTGAAAACAGCCCGTCGGTTCGGCAGGCCGATCAGGCCATTTATAAAATCGGCCTGGCGCTGCAGGTGATTGATGATATGACCGACCTTGTTGAAGATCTGAGCGTCGGCCACCACAATTATCTGGTGTCATCCATTTATCACGAGGGCAATCGTCAGGAGCAGGACGCCTTACAAGCCTGCCTTGCCGCACCGGACGAGGTCTCAACACCCATTGAAGTGCTGTTCCCGGCCTCAACCCGTCTGGTCATGCAACGCGCCATTGGCGAAGCGCTCAATGGTTTTACCGAGCTATACGACGCCGGTTTCTGGCTCAATCGTCGCGATGCATTCGGTGTCATCAAAGATTTGTTCCATTTACGCGGTTTAAGCCGTCTTGACCCGTTATGGCCCGCCTACCAGGACCACCATCCAGGATTGAGCGAAACAATTCACGGCTCAGGGGAAAACGCACCATGATCGATGCTGTGATCGGCTTAAGAAATCTTGGACGCAACCGCCGTCGGACCCTGCTTACCGGCAGTCTCGTCGCTTTTGGTGTGGTCTGTCTGATTGTCTTCCAATCATTAAAGGTGGGCATGCACGAACAGATGATTGTTTCTACGACCTCTCTCGACAACGGCATCCTGCAAATTCATGCTCCGGACTATCGCCCCAACAGATCATTACTGCAACCAATCAACGATTCCGTCGACCTGCTCGATCGTCTCGAACAGCATCAGATTCGTTACGCTGAACGGCTTAAGACAGCGGCCCTGCTCCTGGCCGGGCCACAGAGCAGCATGATCTCACTCAGCGGCATCATCCCTGAACATGAAGCCCAAGTCACCCAGATTTCCAACCAGATGCGTGAAGGGACCTATCTTGGTCGCAGCAATACCATTGTTCTTTCACAGGCGTTATGCCAAGCACTGTCGCTGTCTTTAAACGATCAGGTGACAGTCATGGCCCAGAACAGTGCCGGTCAGCCCGCTCTGGCCAAACTGACCATTGTCGGCATGTTCTCAACCGGCCTGCCGAGTTTTGACACCACGCATGCCTATGTGGAGTTGGCAACCCTGCAACAACTGATCAAAGCGCCGCAGGTAATCAGTGAGATCAGCATCCACACCCAACTCGATAATCAGAATGACATGGAAACACGTCTGCTGCCGCTACTGAGCAAAGATCAGCGCATAACACGCTGGCAGGAGGCGCTGCCCGACTTGGTGCAATTGATCGAACTCAACGACACGACGATGTCGATCTTGATTGTCATTGTGTTTGTTCTGGTTGGCATGGGTATTCTCAATACCATGACGATGATCACCTATGAACGGTTTGAGGAATTTGGCTTGCTGGCAGCGCTGGGATATCCACCGGCGGGTGTGATACGCATGGTATTGTCGGAAGCTCTTTTTCTTGGAACAGGTGCAGCGCTAATCGGCGGCCTGATCGGTGCGGTGATCTGCTTATGGCTGGGGCAGCATGGCCTTGATTTGAGCCAGCTTACCAGCAACAATCAATATTTCACCAACGCCCATATCCTTTACCCGCAACTGCGCTGGTTGGACATGGTGGCGGCGTTTCTTCTGGCAGCAGTCACCTGTTTTTTTTCCGGCTTGTTTCCCGCCTGGAAAGCCTCACGACTCAACCCGGTGGAGGCGTTGCGCCATATTTAATAAGGTGTTTCCCCCCCGCCTCTGCAAAATCAGTAGTTATGGCAGCACAGACACAATTGTGAATCAGCCAATGGTACCCGAAGCATCCAACGACCATCGCTATGCGGATCATGGCAGGTTGAACACATCACCCGACCGGAATCACCCTCCTGCCAATGATAAAGCTTGATTCCCTGCGGTTGGACATGAAATTTTTCGGAAAGAAATCCCGGATCATAGGACATTCCCACCGGATGATTAACCGACTGCTGATCGGCATTGACATGGCAGCGCATGCAAATTTCCTGGTCATTGACAATTGGCAGGACCGCATCAACAAACTGCTCAGGAACAAATTCGCCGGAAATGTCAAAATCAAAGACCAGCTCTTGGGTTAATTTATGACACAACTCGCAGACTGGAGCGACTTCATTTTGATGTGTTTTACGAAACACCCGCGAGATCTGATGCGGATTTTCCATAGCGAAGCCAACGGGAGCACTGGCCACGATCACCACCAAAACGATAAAGGCTCTCTTCATGTTCTTCTCCCTGGATACATTGCATCAATGAAAACACGCAAAAAAGAGTAACAAGCTAAATCGTTTTTTCAATATATAAAAAAAGGCTGACCTAATGGCCAGCCTTTTAAAGGATTATCTCCGTGTTTTTTAGCAGGATGTTGAAAAAGTCCCATCCGGGGCCTTTTCAATGACGCAAACCGAAAAGGCGATTTCCGTCTTGCTTACCAAATCAAGGGCTTGAAAACCTGTCCTTGATTTTGGTCGCCCGTCCAGGGGCTCCATGTTTTTCAACAGCCTGTTAGAGCAGTGCTTTTACCGCATTGAGAGCCGCCTGGTAATCCGGTTCAGAGGTCACTTCGGAAACAATTTCACGATAAGCCACCTTGCCCTCGGTATCGACGACATAAACGGCACGAGCCAACAATTTCAATTCATCAATCAGCAATCCATAGGCCAGGCCAAAAGAACGCTCCTGATAATCTGATAATGTTTTCACACGCTCAATTCCGGCATTGCCACACCAACGTCCCTGAGCAAACGGCAGATCCACGCTGATGGTATAAACAGCAACATTTTCCGGAAGATCGGCGGCATCCTGATTAAATTTACGGGTCATGGTATCGCAAACGCCCGTGTCAATCGACGGCACAACCGCAATCAACTGAACTTTGCCTTTGGCCGATTCCAAGGTTACCGGTTGCAGGCCGTTATCCACCACTTTAAAATCAGGCGCGGCGTCACCTACGTTGATATCCGGACCAACCAACGTTACAGCATTGCCTTTAAATGTAATTACACCAGTTCTTTTTTCTGCCATCATAGATCTCCTTTTGTTTAATGAGCCAGTTGTCAGCCTAACAAAACAAGTTAGCTTGTCAAGACGATGTTGGCTCGAAAAAAATGACATAACACGTCCCAAACCATTAGAATTACAGAGTGGGACCATTAACTTGTGGCAAATTGATCACTTCAACCCACACTGTCGCGCCCCCACCTTCTGTGGTGTTGACCCAGGCACGACCGCCGTAGTGACGAGCAATTTTTTGCACCGTCGCCAATCCAATCCCGGTACCGGGACACTTTTTCGCCTGCTTGCCACGAAAAAACACCTCAAACACCTGAGGCTGTTCCTGCTCATCAATCCCCGGACCATGGTCACGCACGTAAAATTGTATCAGGCTGCCACGAGAATAACCTCCAACTTCAATCTGTTCACCATCAGGCAGTGAATAGCGTATCGCGTTGGTCAATAAATTGGAAAACAATTGACTGACTACGGTTTTCGGCAAATAAACATCTGGAATATCTTCGATCACAATGCGCCCCTGTTGGACGACCAGTTCTGAATTAAGATCCATAATCACATCGGTCACCACGGCGTTGGTGTTCACCGGATGTAACGGTCGATCATCGTGGCCGACTTTCGCCAAATCGAGAAGGTCTTCCATGAAAACCAGCATTTTGTCGCCCTGCTGCTCAATTTCATCCAGGGCATCAAGGGCTTGTTCATCAAGTACGCGATGATAGTTTTCAATCAAAAACTGGGCATAACCGACGATCGGAGTCAAAAATGTGCGCAGGTCGTGCGAAACCGTATAAGCAAAAGCTTCGAGTTCTTTATTGACCTGTTTCAAATCCGACTGCGCCACTTGAACAGACGTCAGCATCTGGCTGAGAACCATGGCCAAGTCCTGTGTTTCACGCGTCCCGGACACCGGGATATCGATATCCTGGTAAATATCTTTTTCAATCAGAGCCGCACGTTGGGTTAACCGGTACAACGGAGTCGACAACGCTTTGGACAGGTGCAGAGCCAGCAGGGACGAAACCAGTAAAACTCCAAGTGTCATAAACAGAATGCCGCTTTGGGCCGTTGCGGCCGGTGCGTTCAGCTCCGTCACATACATGGTGGAGACAATATACCAGTCCAGCGGTTCAAAATAACGGATGTATGCACGCTTTTTATAGTTGTACTTGCCAATATGATCGGGACGGTCCCATAAGTATTCCAGCGGCATTTCAGGATGTTTCGCCGCAACGATCAGGTCATCCACCAGCATGTTGCCTGTGCTCGGATTAACCATGGTACGAAACGCATCTCCATTGATATGGGGATGAATCAACATCTCTTTCTTGCCATTGAAGATGCACATATAGCCGGTTTCTGCGACTTTCATTTGGGAGAGAGCCGCCCGCAATTCTTCAATAATGGAGGCCAATCGCCTTTCGGCTTCGTGCTCGATATCATCAATATAGACCCCGGTTCCGACCACCCATTGCCACGGCTCAAACAAACGAACAAATGAGATTTTCGGCTGTTGAACGGTCAGCCCCTGAGCTGTTGGCTTGGGCCACAGATATCGGACAAATCCCTCTTTCTTCTCGGCACAGATCGACACCACTTTGCTAAAAAAATTTCCCTTTTCACCAGCCAGGCTATTAAAAGACGGTGAATCGAGTGCTTTACCATCCAGATGGGGCAACATCGGATGCATGATCATTTCAGGAACCGGCTGATCCATGGAATTGATCCACAGGTAGCCAACGCCTTGATCATAGCGAAGCAACCGGATATGTTCGATGGCATTTTGTTGCGCCTGATAAGGCGAAATCAACTTGGCTCGCGAGTCTGAGTATTGCTCCTCAACATAGGACAGCGCCAGACCGACGATGTTCTTCATCTCCTGCCTTCGTCGTTCCAAGGTGGCCTGCTTGTGGAACTGGTAGCTGCGGTATTCACTTTCGACGTTGAGCAACACCGTCTGAATCAGATCTTTGGCATGTTGGTCCAGCTTTTTGGAAACGGCTCGATCGATGGTGTAATGCGTCATAATCGAAATGGTAAACGCGCTGAGCAACACCATGGAGATGGTCAGGGCAAGTATCCGCGACCTTAACGTATTGAAAAGTCGATTGAGCCAATCAAACATGCTCCTCTCCTCTTTTTTGACACGGCAGCGTCAGTGTCACCGTTGTTCCGCGATCGACTTCGCTATCAACACGAATCGAACCATGATGGGCATCAATGATACTTTTTGCCACCGTCAACCCGAGGCCCAATCCACCTTTAGAGGTGGTGGAACCATCAATACGGAAAAATGTATCGAACACTTTGTCGATATTTTTCTGTTCCATACCGATCCCCTCATCACGCACAGTGATGACCGCCTGATGATTTTTCATCTGTGATGAAATATGAATCCGTGTTTGTGGCGGCGAAAATTTTACCGCATTACTGAGCAGGTTATCGAGAACCTGACCAATCTTTTCCTGGTCAGCCCAAAGTTCACCTGGCTCGGCCATGACGATAAAACGATGATCGGGATACGTCTCTTCATAGTGTTTGACCAGGGTCATAATATCAAGCTGCAAATCAAAACGATGGTACTGCAACTGAATTGACTGGCCGAATTCGAGCTGTTCGAGTTTCAACAGATCGTCAACGATTGAGGTGAGCACTTCGCCTTTATTGCGAATCGTTTCGAGAAATTCCTGCTGCTGTTCCAACGTTATGGACTGGCGGTATTCGCGATTGACAAGCAATTCGGCAAATCCCATGATCACGGTCAGCGGCGTATTAAGCTCGTGAGCGGCAGAGGAGATAAACTCATTTTTAAGCTGATCCAGTTCCCGTTCCCGGGTGATATCCCGTAGCAAGATCAGTGTTCCGGAAATCTCTTTGTCGTCATTCTGTACAGCCGTCACCTGAACGGCCATTAAACGATTACGCTCCTGATCAGCTATCGGCACCTCGACTTCACAGTGTCGTGACAGGGACTCGCCCGCCAGGATCGATTCAACCAGACGAGAGAGAGCATTGTCGCAAAGAACCGTTGCCACCTGACGATTGAGAGTCTCCCCTTCCGGAAGCCCCAACCAATCCTGCGCTGATTGATTAATAAGAATAATCCGCCCCAGAGGGTCCACAACGATTAAACCATCAGAAATCGCTTTGAGGATGGCATCAATTTTATCCCGTGACGACTCAGCGTCAGCCAGAGCATTCACCAGCGCGGTTTCAGCCTTTTTGCGTTGGGTCACATCACGGACCACCGCCAACATTGCTTGTTTGCCGTCGAGAGGGATCAGCGTCAGATGGATCTCAGTCTGAAACAGCGTGCCATTGCGTTTTTTATGCGTCCACTCGAAAAACTGGTGTCCTTCCAGGACAAGCCGGGCAATTTTTTCAGCGGATTTGAGTTCCGACAAACTGCCATCCGCTTGATTGATCGGAGAAAAATCTTTCGGCACCATTCCTTGCATTTCATCGTGACTGTAACCGAACATCTCTTCTGCAGCATGATTGCTATCAAGAATCTGATGGCTGTCACAATCGGCCAGCACAATGGCGTCGTAGGAGAGCTCAAATAAGCTCCGATATTTTTGTTCATTATTTTCCAGAGCCTGCTGAGTCTCTTGCCGCTCAACCATCTCCCTGGCCAGTTGTTTATTCGCGGCGATAAGATCATTGTTGCTGACTTCAATGGCCTGCATGGCCTCCTCTTTGTCATGCAACAGCCCCTTCATCGAAGCCAACATATTCTGCAACACTTGTCCCAGTTCCCGCGTTTCGCTCGCACCACAGATTGGAACGGCAATATCCATGTCTTGACTGTGCTCGATGCGCCGCGCCACATCAGTGAGGAGCAACAACGGACGGGTCAACGAATAGGAGAAGAGGTAAGACACCATGGCGGCCACCAACAGAACCAGTCCGGAAACCATCAGAATATCCTGGCGCAATTCATATCCGCTGTGCGTCAGATCATCGAGATACATGGTAGAGACGATATACCAATCCAACGGTTCAAAATAACTGACATAAGCGCGTTTGGCATGCTGGGTCCCCGCGTAACGTGGGTGGTGCCAATGGTATTCAATGGGAACATTGGGTGTCGACGCAGCGCGTTTAAATTGGCCGACATTTGGAAAGCCGTGGTCCGCAAACTCGCCTCTGGCATCGGGATGAATCAGCGTGTTGCCGTGACCATCGAAAATAAACATGTAACCGTTTTGAGCGACATGCACACGGGAAAAGGTACGCTTAAGCTCGACCAGAATCTCATCAAGACGTTGTTGGACTTCGGCCTCGATATCATCCAGATACACGCCGCTGCCCACCACCCAGTCCCACGGTTTGAACAAACGGACATAAGAGATTTTCGGCTGTTCTTCCGTAACCCCCTGTAACGTCGGCTTGTTCCAACGATAATTGATAAATCCCTCGTGATCACGCCGAATCAGCTTGGCAATCAAAACCAACAGATGTTCATGGCCTTGGGTGGCACGATAATATTTGTCATCAACAGCAGAGCGACCATCTTCCTGCTCCGGCATGATTGGATGCATCAACACTTTGGGAATAGGTTCGCTGAGATCATTTACCCAAAAATAGCCCACCCCATTGGCATAACGCAGCTTCCTGAGTTGCTCCAGCGCTTCACGCCGCGCCACCGATTCGCTGATTTTACCCCGTTGGACTTTGCCATAGAGTTCTTTAAGGTGGGACATGGCAACGATGACCACGTCTTTGAGGAACACCTTACGCCGCTCCACCGTGATATGGCGGTGAAATTCAAGGCTGCGATACTCATTTTCAATAGTGAGCAACACCGCGTTCATCAAATCAATCCCGTGACGGTCCGCCGAATCCAACACCGCCCTTTGCGCATGGTTTTGAGCAAAATAGGCGATTGAACCGGCAGACAGCAGCAGCAGGCATCCAATCGTTATCAGTATGCGAGTACGAAACGAAGCACGCATGAGAATCCCTGGAGGTTTTGGTATGACACAACCGATCAATAACCGATCAATGAGTCATGTTTCCTGATCTGTCTGGTTTAAACCGAACCACAATCTGTTACAGTGTAACAATGACAATCCATCTTTGCCATGGGTCCTCCACACAAGGTGTCACACTTATGAAAGCTGAGAACAAAACCACGGAAAAACCAATAAAACAAGGCGCGTATACGCCCTGACAACATCATGTCATCAACATCAACAGGATATCAGACATGAAACAATTTATTATAAGTATTTTATTTTTTTCAATGTGTATCTCCCACAGTTGGGCACAGCAGTCAACACCGATCAGCACCGGATATCCCTTTCCAGAGCTGCAACTCCCCATGCCTGAATCACCCCGTCAGCGAGCCTATCTGGGGCTTAATAACGTTGAGGGGGAATTTTTTTCCCCCAGCGCGATTAAGGCGCAGGTGGTTCTGTTCGAGTTCCTCAATGTTCACTGCCCGCATTGCAAAGATCAGGCGCCAATTTACAACACGTTGTATCATCGTATCGAACGCGATCCCAATCTTAAAGACAAGGTGCGGATCGTCGGCGTTGCCGTCGGCAACCACCCCAAAAGGGTTGCGGATTTTATTGATTACTACGACGTAGCGTTTCCGCTGTTTCTCGATGAAAACTATCTTTTCTGGCGTGATGTCGGGGGTAAAACAACCCCGTTCACGGTTTATGTGCGACAGTCAGCTCCGGGCCAGGCCAGTGTTGTTGCGGGAACCCATATCGGCACCAATTGGGATATCAAAGAGACGTTGAAACTATTAACGCAAATGGTTGACGAACTGCCGGAGGACCTGCTTCTGCCGGAAGGCGACCTGGAAGATATCGCCCAGGAAACACCGCTGCCGTTTTCCGAACAACAGATCATCACCAAGGTACGCCGACTGCTGGCACGTCACGGAATCATCGACTCACTGGAAAAAATCAAGGGCATTGAGGGACACCGCCTGTTCCGGGGTATTGTTGAACGTGGCGGAAAACGCCGAACCCTGCTGGCTGAAGTGGTCAGCCGTTCTACGGTCTGCGACATCTGCCATGATGTCCATTTTATCTATCTGTTCGATTCATCATTGAAGATTATCGATGTCGCAACGCTGCAGTTGACCAAATACGGCAATCAGGAATTTGATCAAAAGGACATGCGAAAGTTGAAGCAGATTCTGGTTGGGCGTATGTTGACCGAAACAAAACCGTTTAACCCCGATGTGGATGCCGTAACAGCGGCGACGATCACCTCTTCAGTGATCAACCATGCCTTGAATCAAACCCCGCTATTAATCAAGCAATTAAAACGCTATAAATTCCTGCCACCAGAAAATCAAGACTGACGTCATAAAAAGCCCCCGGTGATGTTCTCACCAGAGGGCTTCTAAACAATCATCCTTCATCGATTTCCGCACGTTCCATCACCGTTGCCGGTAACGTCTTTTTCACCTTGACGCCGAGATCAACAAAACGGCTGGCCTGACTGATCAGGTTGCCACGGCCCTGACTCAGCTTGTTCATGGCCGCCGTATAAGTATGGCCAACCGTATCCAATTGCGTACCGAGCTTTTCCATCTCCTCGACAAAGCCGCGCAACTTGTCATAAATCGCCCCGGCCTTATCGGCAATGGCCTGAGCATTTTGATTCTGCCGTTCAAAACGCCAGATATTTTCAATGGTGCGCAATGTCGCCAACAGCGTGGTCGGCGATACCATAACAACATGGCGGTCAAACGCTTCATTGAACAGTTCACCATCCTGTTGCAAGGCCACCACCAAAGCCGCTTCGATGGGCATGAACATGACGACAAAATCAAGGGAACGCACCCCTTTAAGGTTGGCATAATGCTTTTCGCTCAGTCCCAAAACATGCTGACGGACCGCCTGAACATGTTGTTTAAGACACTGCTGGCGCTGTTCAGGATCATCCTCACGGCAGGAGCGTTCGTAACTCGACAGAGAAACCTTTGAATCGACAATGATATCTTTGCCTTCAGGCAGGTGGATTATCACATCCGGGCGCAATAAGCGATTGTCGGCATCGCGAAAACTGCCCTGGACCTCATATTCCACACCGCGGCGCAATCCAGACTGTTCAAGCAATCGTTCAAGCACCAGTTCGCCCCAATTGCCTTGAACCTTGCGATCACCTTTTAACGCACGCGTCAGTTGGCGGGCATCTTCAGACATCTGCTGATTCAGTCCGCGCAGCTGCTCAAGTTCCTGGCGCAGTGTCGCCCGCTCTCGAACATCGGTCACATGCACATCATCAACTTTTTGTCGAAAACCATCGAGTTGTTGACGTAACGGCGTCAACAACTGGGATAATTCTTCGCGGTTAACCTCTTTGAATTGACGACCCCGCTCATCAAAAATTTCCCCGGCAACAACCTTAAACTGTTGGGTCAACTGTTCTTTGGCTTCAAGCAACAACGCCTGTTTTTCCGCGCTTTGCTGCCGCTCCAGTTCAAGTCGGGTGGTCATTTCGGCAGTTTGAAGACGGGCGTGTTCGACCGCCTGTTGCAGTGCGCGATTCTGCTGTTCTCTATCGGCCAGTTGTTGCTGTAAAACCTGGGTCAGACGCTGGGATTCATCCACCCGGACAAGGCTTTCATCCAGGCGTCTGCGTAACCCGCGAAGAAAGATAAGGCGCCCCCAGGCATAAACCAGTGCCAGCAGGCCAATCGCCCCACCACCCCATAACCATTGAGCGGGCTGAATGCTTTCCATCAACGCCCCTCAGCCACAGTGGTTAACCGCCGCCGGGAGATCTTAAACACCGCTGTCATCTCCATGGCCACGACATCCGCTTCGGTGACAATCTCTACCTGGGCATGCCACACCCGTTCTTCCTGCTGCTCCACACGGGCTTTTGCCGTGATCATCCCCTGGATCACCGGGCGCAGAAAGCGAATCGCCATATCCGTGGTGCCGAAATGGGTTCCTGGCTCGACCTTGCTTTTCAGCGCCATCACGGCAGCCGTATCCGCCAGACTCACTGTCGCCCCACCGTGCATAATCGACCCGCCGTTGGCATACTGCCGGCGAAACGGCATGGTCAAGATCGCTTCGCCATCCTCGGCGCACACGATATCCATGCCAAGCAATTGTTCAAAAGGCGCACATTCAATCCAGCGTTCAAGGTGAATTTCATGGGGTCCCAAATGTTCGTCATGCAACATGACAACTCCTTATTTATCGCAAAAGTGGCTGGATTCCCACTGGAGCATATGAACTTTAACATCTGTTCCGGAACCATAGTTTCCCGGCTGTCCATCGCTGCGGATCACTCGATGACACGGCACCAGAGCGGGAATAGGGTTAGCGGCCATGGCCGAGCCTACCGCCCTGCTGCCACGCGGAAAACCACTGGCCGCCGCCAGATCGGCATAGGAGACAACCTGACCAGATGGAACCCGCAGCAAGGTTGTCCATACCGACTGTTGGAATACGGTACCATCCATGGCCAATGGAATAATGTCGCGAACTTCGCCACCATTGAGAAGAGCTTCCACAGCAAAAGGAAGATGGGATTTAGCCGACCAGTGTTGGCTTGGGTAGCGATCCTGCCAGTCAGCGAGAACGTCGCCCACGGATTGATGGCACAGCAGCTGCGCCAGAACAATAGCTGTTGGTTTCCAGGCCACCAGCAGCGGGCAAACCGGCCCTTTAACCACGGCATAGTCGAGAGAACCAGCCTGATCAAGGTGGGCAGAGGCCACAATTTGCACCGGCCAGCAAGGCGAGGCCGGTGACGATGAAGCATCAAAGGAGAACCAGCGGGGCTGCCAAAGGGTCTTCGTCATCATGTCATGATCCTTTAATTATCCGTTAGGGTCATTGAGCATCAGGTCGGCCTCAGGCATCCAGCGACAACTGAAAATGGCCAGCACACCCGCAACGACCAGACCCGCGATCAACATATCAGAACCAAACCATTGCGCAATAATACCAGCCCCACCTGCCAGCAGGGCCAGGATACCAACGGAACTGTTGGTAAACGCAACACAGGTAGCGCGATCATCATTGGTGATGGCGTCAACCAAATAGGTCTTACGTCCCAGACGAACACCGGATTCAGCCAGGCCGACCAGAACGAAACTGATGAAAAAACCGGTCTGTTGCCAGGAGGCCGGACAGGCACCGGCAACCCATAAGATCAAAAGAGCCGCAGTAACGGAAAGGATGGCACTGTAGGTCATGACTGTTTTACTGGTGCGATCTGCCAAACGGCCCCAAAACGGACTACTCAAAACCTGCGCCACACCAATCGCCAGCACCAATTGACCGATAAATCCGCCATTCACCTCCATGCTGTGACTGGCATGTAGAAAATAAAAGGGCGTCGCCAATTCAACACTGAGCAATAGCGCCCGAGCCAGAAGAAAACGCCGAAACCCTGAGTAACGCCTCAAATAATCAATGCCAATGGTCATCTCATGAATGGGGTTGCGTCCCCCTTGTGTTTCACCGGGGTGCTCACGAATAACTGCAAAGCAGACGGAGCCAATCAGCCATAGTGCGGCGCCAACAACAATCAATACAAACACGGTCACCAAATCAGAGCGCCCTTCTGCCTTGAGAATGGGCAGAATCGCCCCGGCAGTCATGGTCAACACCCCTCCGATTAAGGAGCGCGAGGCCAGAAGACGTCCCCGATGTCCTTTGATAATGGTCTTGGCCAGCACATCTTGAAAAGCGATCGATGCCGTGCCACTGGCGACACTGAACAGCGTAAACAACACGAGGATGATCAATCCGGCGACCCGTGGTGAAAAGGTCAGTGCGACCGGAATCATCAATAACAATGTCAGTGCCTGAATAACACCGGCCGCTACCCACACCCATTTGCGCACAGTCAGACGACGGATCTGCCCCGAAGCCACCAGTTGCGGCAACAGAGAACCGGCCTGTTTAATCGGCACCAGAAAGCCGAACATCCACACCGGGCTACCGAGTAACTGCAGCAACCACACCAGAATCAGGTTGGGTCCAGCGACCTGCTCGGCCAGTTTGGTTGCAGCCCCATTAATAACATTGAAGGAAAAATTAAACGGTAATTCATGGCAACCGCTGTCCGGAATACCATCACACGCTCGGTCAAGAGCATCCTCTCCGGCCAGAATGCCATAAACCCGACGTTTACTCAGCTGAATTAGGCGCTTCATTGGTGTTCTTTCTGTAATCGCATAAAACTTCCCAGTGTTCACATGAAGAAAGACGGCAAAGAATCATTGAAAAGAATGATTCGACAGACCTGCATGAAGATGTTCTACTTAGTATCATAAATCTATCAAGCGGTCACGCGCTGCCCGTGTGTCTGCTGTCGTCCAGCATCATTTCTCACGACACTCTTTTAACGCTTTCGCAACAAGGAGGAGAAAATATGCAACGGGTCAACATCGTTCTTGGCGGCCAGGCCGGCCAAGGCGTCAACACGGTGGAACGAATTCTCATCCGTGCGTTCAAACAATCCGGTTATCACGTCTACGCCACCAAAGAATATATGTCTCGTGTGCGTGGCGGTCTCAACACCATCACCATCAGCGTCGGTTCAGCACCGATACGCAGTTACCGTGAACAGATCGACCTGCTGATTCCTTTTACCACCGGGGTCATCGACTGGGTTGCGCCGCGGCTGACACCGCAGGCGATTATCCTCGGCAGTGACACGTTCCTCGATGGCACGTCGCCAACCGAACATGTCTTTGCTCTGGACTGGGATGAAGAGGACGAGAAAAACTTCAAAAAAGAGTTGAATACCGTGTGTGCCGGCATGGTAACAGCCTTATTCAACATTGATCAGGGGCTGGTAGAGGGGCTGGTTAACGCAGCATTCGACGACAAACCAGAGTCAATTGTCGAAAAAAACATCAAGGCATTACGCTACGGTTGGACTCAAGGTGAGAAGCTGAAAAAGGACCAGGACTGCGCCTTCAGCTTAAACACGGATAGCGCCGTTAAAGACCAGACCTTGCTTAACGGCAGTGAAGCGGTCGCTGTCGGTGCTTTGAGCGGCGGGTGCAACGCCCTGTCGTTTTATCCCATGTCACCATCGACGGCTGTGGCGGTTTTTCTTAGCCAACAGGCACAAAATTTCGACTTGGTGGTCGAGCAATTTGAAGATGAGATCGCTGCAGCCGGTGCCTGTATCGGCACCTGGTACGCCGGAGGACGCGGCATGGTCACCACTTCAGGTGGCGGCTTTGCTTTGATGGAAGAGCTGATCAGCTTGTCCGGCATGTCTGAAACACCCTTTGTGCTGCATCTGGCCCAACGTCCCGGTCCAGCAACCGGACTGCCCACCCGTACGGCTCAGGGCGACCTTAATCTGGTACTCCATGCCGGACATGGCGATTTTCCCCGAACCATCTTTGCGCCGAAAGACATTGAAGAAGCCGTGCAATTGACGGCACGAGCATTTGCCATGGCTGACAAATTTCAGACACCCTGCTTCATTCTCACCGATGAATATTTCGTCGACACCTATTACAACAGCGATCAGGTTGCCTTGCCCGAAATGGAGCCACTACAGATCATTGAATCCCCTGAAGATTACCAGCGCTATCAGCTTACCGACAACGGTATCTCACCGCGCGCTCTTCCCGGACACGGCCAGGGTATCGTGATTGCCAACGGCAACGAACACGATGAGTATGGAGACACGACCGAAGAGATCACCTTAAGCGCAGCCATGCCGGAAAAACGGATGCGCAAACAACAGCAGATGGTTGATGAGGCGCTGCAACCGACGCTGGTCGGCACTAAAGACTTTTCCACTTTAGTCATCGGCTGGGGATCGACCTACAACACCCTCAAGGATGCCATCGAAACCAGTGACATTCCCGGACTCGCCCTGCTCCACTTCAGTCAGGTCTATCCACTGCCGGAATCCGTTACCGACTATCTCAGCCAGGCGCAGCAGATCATTGCCGTGGAGCAAAATTTTACCGGTCAGTTTGCCGACCTGCTGCAGCGGGATTACGCCTGCCGCATAGAGCAGCGCATCCTTAAATATGATGGTCGCGCCCTGTCCTGCGAAAGCGTGGCCGAACAATTGAGTAATCTGGTGAAAGGAGGCCAGCATGAGTAAATTACTTTTTGACTCTGAACGCCCCGGATCACAAGAGATCTCTTGGTGCCCCGGTTGTGGTGATTTTGCTATTTTAGAGGTGCTGAAAAAAAGTCTGGAAAACCTGAACAAGACACCACAACAGACTGCGATTATCAGTGGTATCGGTCAGGCCGGAAAGCTGCCTCACTATATCCACAGCAATGGATTTCACACTCTGCACGGTCGGGCACTGCCCATTGCTACCGGGGTCAAGGGTGCCAACCCTGAGCTGACTGTGGTCGCTGTTGGCGGTGATGGTGATATGTATGCTGAAGGCGGCAACCATTTCTTGCATGTATTGCGCCGCAACCCGGATATCACTGTGCTGGTGCACAATAACCAGATCTACGGCCTGACCAAAGGACAGGGATCACCCACCACACTTGAAGGGATGAAAACAACCACCCAGCCGCACGGCGTGACCGAGGAACCGATTAATGCCATCGCCATTGCTATCGCCCAGAACGCTTCATTTGTAGCCCGCAGCTTCATCGGCCACAAAGAGTTGACCCAGGATTTGATTGAACAGGCAATTGAGCACAAGGGACTGGCTGTCGTGGAAATTTTTCAGCCCTGCGTCTCCTTCAATAAGCTCAATACCTATGCCTGGTATAAAGAGCATTGCCGGATTATTGAAGATCATGACCCATCAGATCGCACTGCTGCGTTGGCTTTAGCGTTGGACACCGAGCGTTATCCTCTGGGCATTCTCTACCGTCGAAACGACAAAAAGACCTATGAAGAACAACAGGCCGCTTACCAGCGTTACACGACGCCACTGTGGCAACGCAAGGTGGATCGAGAGGCATTACAGCAGTTACTGAACAGCAAGAAATAACATGAGGAAACGGCCGGATCATATGAATTATCCGGCCGTTTTTTCAAGAATGAGATCGCTATGCGCGATTATGCAGGGTCAAGCCTTTTAAAAAGTTGCGCAGCAACTGATCACCGCAGGGTTTGTAGTTTTTGTGCCCTTTCTTACGAAACAGGGCACTGAGCTCGGCACGTGAGACGGTAAAACCGGCCTGACCGAACACGTCCAACATATCCTGCTCATGCATCTCAAGAGCAATCCGCATCGCTTTGAGGATGACGTTATTGGTCAACGGGTCATTTTCGCCGATTAACGGCGGCGTTCCGGCGGGAGCTTCACCACGGGTGAAACGCACCAATCCGGTTAAAAACTGCTTCATGTGTTTTTCGCTGCAGGGTTCATACCCCTCATCTTCTTCGCGGCGCAGTAACGCAACCAATTCCGCGTTTTCCAGCGTAACGCCACCTTCAGAAAAAATATCTATCATTGCGTCATCCGACAAATCCACCGCATAACGGAAACGACGCAAAATATCGTTGTATGTCATTTGAGTCCCTGTTGTCGCAGATTACAGCCGAAACACTTTAGTACTGGCTTCGGCATGGACAATTCCATTGATAACAATCGAGGCCTCGACCAGAAACACCCGCTTCTTCTGTTCAACCACCTCCGCGTTGATCTCCAACGGTGTATCGACAGGAACCGGTTTCTTAAAGCGTACCGACAGCTCTGCTGTCACGCAGCGAGGCGCAATAGTCCGACAGGCGTAAATGGATGCTTCATCCAACAATGTGGCCAGCATGCCGCCATGGACCACATCTTGCCAGCCCTGAAAATCACCTGGTAAAGAAATTTGACAATGGGAGCGCAATCGTTCAGGGTCCATCTCAAATTTTGCCTGCAAACCACGGGAGTTTTCCGGGCCACACACAAAACAACGCGCATCATCTGCAATATCCATCATTTCACTCCTATCCACTCAATCATTTAAATGCGCCTACCCTATCACTTTTTCGCCAGAGTTTCGAGCATCGTCCCGATGTTGTACGTCTCAACCTGAGCGGCGCCACGCGACAACCAGTATTCGGCTTTGGAAAACTCTGAAACTTCGTAGATCACAAAAGGCGTCTTAAGCGAAGACAGATCAACAGTGTCGGGAACCAGATAAGCATCACAGAAAAAAACATCCGGTTGAATCTGGTTGACGACCGACATCTGCACGGTCTGCCAGGTACTCAAAACCACGCCGACACGTGGCGCACCGATGTGACGGGCCAAACCGATACTATCAAGATCAAAACTGATAATCACAACTTGTGCAAAGACAGAGCGCAACCGATTGAGAATCTGGACGACGGCGTTTAACCCATAGCCCTGGCGACATTCCGGCTTGATTTCAATGTAGGCCGTAACCTGTGGTCGCTCCGCCAGCCAGGCAACGAAGGCATCGAGTGTTGCCAGCGGTTCCTGCTCAAAGCGGCTTCCGAACCGTTCCGGCTCGCAAACACGGACCTGCGTCAATTGGTGCGCGGTAAACTCGTCGAGCCTTCGCTGCAGGCCACTGAGACGCAACATGTCGATATCATGATACAACACCGGAACACCATCGGCACTCATCTGGATATCGGTTTCCACAAACAGGGCGCCCGCTTCAACAGCCATTTGATGGGCCAAAAGCGTATTTTCCGGATAATCGCTCCGATAGCCACGATGAGCAACAAACTGACCGACGTGCATAAGTCACCTTCACTTCCACAGGGAGGGAAATTTTCAGTCGACCTTCAACGGCGATTTCTTCAACCGTTTGTAGTAAAAATTCTGTCCATAAAGAACACTGACAGGATTGTGACCGGTAACCCGATCCTTGGCTACGAGAGTCGTGACCGGAGCCTTGGAATGGAGATTAAACAACATATCGTGACCGACGCATAATCCAACAATGATATTCATATCGGTCTTGGAGTCATTGAGGAACGCTGCCTGGGCAATCGGATTACAGGCCGCTTCGTAATGGCCTGGGCGCACTTTATCCTGCTCTTCAATCCCCAGTTTAATTTTATCAATTCCCCCGGCTTTACAGCACACGGAAACCACATCAAATCCTTGGGCTTCGAGAATTTCACTCAATTGACGGGTTTCCGCCAACAAGCCAAGACAGGTCGCAATACCGATGGTCTGATAGCCCATTAGTTTAGCCAGGGCAATAGTATCCTCGACACGCGTCCAACGCGGATGCACCGACTGTTCATCGGAATCAGACTGATAGCACAACCCTTCCACCCGCGCTGCGACTTGAGCCAGACGGGCCTGTTCCGTATCATCACAGTACTGGTCGAAACATTGGTGAATCAGATCCTGCTGTTGGCCGGGACAGTCGGCCGGAGCTTTGATTTTTCCAGGAGGAGCACTGCACGAGGTTCGCCCGGTCTTTTCCCAGACGCCAAGGCAGCGGTGACATTGATAATTTTTCTTTGAACTCATACGGTTTCCTTGAAAGATCAGTCTGCAGGTGGATCGACGAAACGACAACGAATTGCTTCCACATCATCGCGTCGCTTGGCAAGGGCCGCCACACAGGCTGGATCGTAGAATGCAGACTCGGTTGTCTGCATCTGGGTCAGAGCCTCGTCAAAAGACCAGGCGGGTTTATAAGGACGCTGTGTTGTCAAGGCATCGAAAACATCAGCCACTGCGATAATACGACTTTCCACGGGAATAGCCAACCCCTGCTGACCGGAAGGATAGCCGGAGCCATCAAACCGTTCGTGATGCCCGGCAATAATATTGCGCAGTAACTCGATATGGCGCACGGTTCCCAAATCAAACTCATCGATCATCAGGTCAACAATTTCCACGCCACGAAGAACATGAGAGCGCATCACCTCACGTTCATCATCGGTCAAACGGGTATTTTTAAGGAGAATTCGATCCGGGATGGCCACTTTGCCGATATCATGAAGCGGAGCAAACTGGTGAATATACTCGATAATCTCTTCGCTGATCTGGTATTGATCACTGACTTCCATGGCGATCAAGCGCGAATAATACGCCATCCGCGACAAATGGGCGGCGGTTTCTTCATCACGCTGACGGCTGAATTCTCGAGCCGTCACCACAGCGCCGCGCAATGTTTTTATCGACGCCAGATCGTGTGAAATCGTTTCACAAATGAGTTGCGCGTATAAATTCAGCGTTCCTTGGATGGCTTGGGAAAAGCCATCTTTGTCAAATGAGTCATAGAACAGAAAACCCAAAAATTTGCCCTGTAGCATCAGCGGTATGGTCAGACTGGAACAATAACCACTGCGAATGATTCGTTCGCTGTGGTGTGAAGGCGAGTGTGCCAGGCTTGCCGGGATGTCCTGTATAAGGCGATTTTCCCCGGACTGCGCCAGAGTGTTCAAGGACGGAACCTGAGAAAGAGGAATCTGATAATTGCGAAATGGATTTTGCTCGCTACTGGATAAAAAGGTATGGAGAATATCAGTTTTGTCGTCATACAAAGCCACGGCAATCCGACCAACGGACTTGCAGCTCTGTTGAATCTGATCATGGATACGCTCCAGGCGTTCATTCAAAGTCATCTGTCCCCCCTTCAATGCAACACAATTTAAATATTACAGAAGCTTCATTCAAAGGTCGAGCAAAGAAACAAGCCTGCCGCCGAATATGATGTAGATCATGACAGAAAAGGCCTGGATCAAGCGCCTAAAAACAATAAAAAAGCCCCTAGCGAATCAACGCTAAAGGCTTAATTTTATTGGCGGCCCCGACTGGAGTCGAACCAGTGGCCTATCGCTTAGGAGGCGATCGCTCTATCCAGCTGAGCTACGGGGCCAAAGTCGATATTTATAGCCCACACCATAACCCATGGCAAGGCTTTATATTAAAAATGCAACAGGCTGAAGACCTTGTTCTCCGGCAAACGATCACGACCTTTAAGAAAATCGAGTTCGGCAAGAAACGCACATTCAACCAGATCAGCACCAAGTTCCTCAACCAGTTCAACGACGGCAGTAACCGTACCGCCGGTAGCCAACAGATCATCGGCAATAAGCACGCGTTCACCCGGTTGAAAAGCGTCTTCATGGATTTCGAGGGTATCGGTGCCATACTCAAGATCGTAGGTCTTTTTCAAGGTTTTATACGGCAGTTTCCCGGGTTTGCGCACCAACGCAATTCCGACGCCTAATTTATAGGCCAAAGCTGAGCCCAATAGAAAGCCCCGTGCTTCAACACCGACAATTTTATCGATTTTCTGGCCGATGTAACGATGAGCGATCAAATCAATCATACGATGAAAGCTCTTACCATCAGCGAGCAATGTCGTAATATCCTTAAAAACAATCCCTTTTTTGGGAAAATCGGGAATATCCCGAATGATGCTTTTCAGTTCTTCCACTGTTACTCCTCTTATGGATCGGATATATCCTACAGTTGGTTTTCAGCTTCTTCGCGCATCATGCGCCGTAATTTATCAAGGCTCTTTGCCTCAATCTGACGAATTCGCTCCCGTGTCACTCCGTAACGTTTACCGATCGTATCCAGAGTCTCCGGTTCACAATCATTCAGGCCGAAACGCAGCATGAGAATGTCACGCTCATTCTCTTTCAAGCTGGACAGCCATTTATTCACAAAGTCATACTGATCCTGATTTTCCAGCAGTTCCGCCGGATTGATCACCGAAGAATCTTCAAGGGTATCCATCAGAGAATAATTATCGTTGTCACCCAATGGATGCTCAATGGAGTAGGTTTTTTTGACCAATTGCTGCAGACGCCGCACCTCTTCGACAGGAGCCCCCATCGCCTCAGCAATTTGTTCCTCTGAAGGCTCATGGTTTAATTTTTTAAGCACCTCTTTGGTGGCCTTAAGCATGCGATTGACGTTATCTGAAACATGAACCGGCAGACGAATCGTTCGACTTTGATTCACCAGTGCACGTTCAATCGACTGACGAATCCACCAGGTGGCATAGGTTGAAAAACGGCATTCCTTGGCGACCTGAAAGCGCTCTACCGCTTTAATCAATCCCATATTGCCTTCCTCGATCAGATCAAGAAACGGCAAACCACGATTCATATAGCGTTTGGCAATCTTGACCACCAGGCGCAGGTTGGATTCAATCATTTTAGCACGGGCCTGCTCATCTCCGGCTTCAACCCGTGTAGCAAGAGCCCGTTCTTCTTCCGCTGTTAACAATTTGGATTTCTGGATGTCGTGCAGATAATATTTGATGGCATCATCACCAGAGGTTTCCCTCGCCGTTGAAGCCTTCGTTCTTTTCTTTTTGGAACTATCGCTCGCCTTTTCTGCTGACATGGTCCCTCCATCCTGGGATTAAACATCTGACAACATTGAAAACCACGGAAATTTAAAGGTATTAAAATGCGTGTGTCATGGCAAGTAAAAAGCCGGATTAACCGCTTGATTTCCCTGCCTGACTTCAAAATGCACCCCACCTTGTCCCAGCGAAGGCACACGGCCCGATAAGGCAATCGTCTGGCCCTTATTGACAAATGCACCGGTCTTGACCAGCGTGGAACGGTTATGACCATAAACCGTGTAGAGATTGTCACTATGCTTGACAATCAGCAGGTGACCATACCCCTTGATACCACTGCCACTGTAAATCACCTGCCCTGCCGCAGCGCAACGTACGGGGGTTCCTGCGGATGCCGCAATCACAATCCCCTTACTGCGTTCACCATTTTTCACACCGTACGTCTGTAGCACCCTGCCCCGCACTGGCCAGTCCAGAAGCCCTTTTTTTGCCGCCACATGGGGCGCGTTACGCGCAGGTTGCGTCGTCTTGGTCGGTGTTTTTTTCTTCTTCACTGTTTTCGCTGGAGTGACTTTTTTCTTTCGTACCACTTTCGGTGTGCTTTTTTGAGAGGTCGTGTGTGCCGTACCCGGCACAACAGCGACGGTACGCGTATGACGGACCCCCGGAATCCATAAGGATTCACCAGCTTTGATCTGGGTAGGATCTTTAACATGGTTGTAAGCGGCGATTTTATCGGCGGAAACCCCATAGGTTTTACTGATACGGTAGAGCGTCTGCCCCGGCTGGACAACGTGATTCACCCCTGATATCGCGCACGCCACCAGGGTTATCAGTGTCAACAAGGTCAGTGCGATAACACGCATCAGAGGCCATTCTCCTTTTTCGGAAGGTCTCCCGACAAGACTTAAAACACGTAGCGAACCACAACAAAACCACCAACCAGCAACACGGTGAATGCGATGGTTAAACGGTTGAAATTCTCATCAATAAAAGAACGGGCTGCCGCCCCATAGCGGCTGACAAGCCAGGCGATCAAAAAAAATCGTAACCCACGGCTGATACAGGAAGCAACGACAAAAATGATAAATTGAAGATTGAACACCCCGGCGCCAACGGTAATGATTTTATACGGGATCGGTGTAAAACCAGCCGTAAAAACAAACCAAAAATCATACTGTTGAAATAAATGCTGAATACGGGCAAAAAGCTCTGGAGTAAATCCCGGAACCCAGGTAAAAAACAACTGCGAGGTCGATTCCCAAAAAGAAAAACCAATCAGATAGCCAAGCATTCCACCGAGAACAGATCCTAAAGTACAGATCAAAGCATAGCGCGGTGCCATTGCCGGCAATGACAGGCACAGGGCCAGCAACAGCACATCCGGAGGAATGGGAAAAAAGGACGATTCCGCCAGCGCCAGGAAAAACAATGCCACCGTCGCATAGGGTGAATCCGCCCAACTCAACACCCAATCATAAAGACGACGAACCAGAGCTGTCACAATTATTGACTCCAACCGTGTTCACCAATGAGGGGAACAAACCGGCACGGTAAAATCTCTTCTTCATCAAATTGCTGCTCCGCCACCCGGGTCACTCGTTTAAGCACCTGTTGACCGCTATCGCCAACAGGAATAACCAGACGGCCACCGACAACCAGTTGCTCAAGATAATCCTCAGGGACCTGTGGTGCCCCGGCTGTGACGATAATGCCATCGAACGGCGCCTGATCCTTCCAACCGATCGTCCCATCCGCAACCTGGATATGAACATTGCTGCTACCGATTTTATCGAGAATACGGCGCGCGCGCCTGGCCAGGGTAGCAATCCGCTCAACACTGTAGACATGGGCAACGAGCCGCGATAACACAGCGGCCTGATAACCTGACCCCGTTCCCACTTCGAGAACCCGGTCACCACGTTTCAGTTGCAGCGCCTCAGTCATCACAGCCACCATATAGGGCTGGGAAATAGTCTGTTTCTCTCCGATGGGCAAGGCATAGTCGGTATAAGCCTGACTTTGCAGGGCTTCTTCAACAAACAGATGGCGTGGCACCTCCTCCATGACATGAATGAGATCAGCATCATGAATGCCTCGCGAAACGATGTGTTGGGCGACCATTCGCCGACGAGCGATAGAATAATCCATAATTGTTACATTTCCAGAAACGTCAGGAATCGAGTTCCCAACCAGACAGATGTTGAACCGACTTATAATTTGTCAGATCGAGATGGAGCGGGGTTAAGGATACATACCCATCAGCAATAGCGCCACAATCACACTCCTTTTGCCGGTTAAAATCTAACAAGTTTCCCCCCAACCAATAATAGGTTCGGCCACGTGGATCCTGTTTTCTCTCAATTTTGTTATCATAAAGCCGTTTCCCCTGCCGCGTGATTCTCACCCCTTTGGGTTTTCCGTGGGGAACATTGAGGTTCAAAAACGTATCGGGAGGTAAACCATGTTCGAGAATCTGCCGCGCAACCACATAGGCATGATGTGCGGCAATACTGTAGTCTGCAACCCGGTCAGAGACAATCTCCAGGGACACCGCCAATGCCGGTACTTGCATTAGCATTGCTTCCATGGCTGCGGCAACCGTACCTGAATAGGTAATATCATCAGCGAGATTGCTCCCGCGATTGATACCGGAGACAACCAGTGTCGGTCGATACGGTAACAGTCCATGAATCGCCAGGTTGACACAATCTGTCGGAGTGCCATCAACAGCAAATCGATTTTCAGCGATCTGATCCGCCCTCACCGGCTGATGAAGAGTCATCGAATGTCCGGCAGCACTGCGTTCACGGTCTGGAGCAACAACCACCACTTCGCCGAGACTTTGCAAAGAATCAGCAAGTGATTGAATGCCGGGCGCCAAAATGCCATCGTCATTGGTGACCATGATCAATGGTGGCTGCCGCGCGTCAGTCATCAAGGCGTTTTCTCAAGTTGCGTAATTCAGTGCGAATCTCAAGCAAATGCTCACGATCACTCTTTTGCACAGTTTTGGGCGCACTGCCTTTGTTCGTCTTGAGTGCTTTGCGTGCCCCGGCAATCGTGAATCCTTGATTATACAGGAGATCTTTGAGCTGAAGAACCAGCTCAATATCTTTTTTTTGATATTGACGTTGTTGAGAACGGCTTTTGGAAGGTGAAAAAGCGCCGAATTCCGATTCCCAGTAGCGCAAAACATGAGGCTTAACGCCCGTAATTGAGGCTACTTCACCGATTTTGAAGAAAAGTTTGTCCGGAATCTCGACATTCATGGAGTAAGTATGAAAAAGGGGACTGGTCAGTCCCCTTCGTTAATCGCTGTCTTTAGTACTTGACTCGGTTTGAAGGTGAGAATCTTGCGTGAGCTGATCTCGATCTCTTCACCGGTCTGTGGGTTACGACCCCGACGTGTGGCCTTCTGCTTTACAACAAAATTGCCAAAACCGGCGATTTTAATTTTATCGCCATCTTCAAGCGTGTCTTTCATCAGCTCGAAAACCGTTTCAACAATCTCAGCGGATTCCTTCTTAGAAAAACCTGTCTTGAAATATACATTTTCCACAAGATCCGCTTTTGTCATAATACCTCCATATCATAAAAATTCGACTGAATCGACAGAACGTTGATTTTAAACGGTTTATAACACAGCCTCCGGGGAGGCTGCAAGAGCTATCTGATCTCCGCACCAAGATTTTTCTCTAATGACTTTACGATCTTGGCGTGCATTTTATTAATTTCGTCATCGGTGAGAGTTTTTTCGGTAGAACGATAACGGACCCTGAAAGCCAGACTCTTCTTCCCTTCGGGAATACCTTTTCCACTGTACAGATCAAACAGCACAACGTCATCTAAATTTTTCACTTTAACCGAACCAATCACCTTGAGAACCTGATCGGCTGAGACCTCATCGCCAATGAGAATTGCGCTGTCACGATAGACATCAGGGAAACGCGAGATTTGCTGAAAACAGGTCGCCTGTGCTCGACCGGCAATCATAGCCGGGACATCCAACTCGACCAGGAAAACCGGTTGATTGATATCATAGGCATCCTGAACAACGGGATGAACTTCGCCCATAACGCCAATGCGTTTTTTACCACTGTAAAGGCGACATGATTTTCCCGGGTGCAGATAACTTTGACACGCATCTGCCTCAACCTGCAATGAGGACAGATTCAACTGTTGGCCGACAACTTCAACAAGTCCCTTAAGATCAAAGAAGTCAACGGCACCATCCTGCTGCGACCAGCCTTCCACCTCGCGGCGACCAGTTAATATGGCGCAGAGGTTAACAACTTCGCACGGCTGATCCTGGTCGGCGACAACATTAAATACCGGGCGCAACTCAAACAGGCGCAAATCATCGCTTCGATAAGCCAGATTTCGTGACACAACCTCCAACATGCTCGGAACCAGGCTGGTTCGCATCACGGACTGTTCTTCTGTCAACGGATTGAGGATACGAACATTGGTGCGTCGCGGATCATCCTGCTCCAGCTGAATTTTATCCCAGGATGCGGGTGAAACAAAGGAATAGTTGATAATTTCGCGCGCGCCTTGGGCCACCATGGCATTGCGCAACTGCGTAACAAAACTTTGCTGTGTTTCTTTACGACGGTGCACCACACGGCTTGCCGGCATCGTCACCGGAATGTTGTCATAACCATTGAGACGCGCCACCTCTTCAATCAGATCAACTTCGCGCTCCAGATCGTGGCGGGACATGGGAATAGCAACCTGCAAGCCTTCGTCCCCTCCGTCTAATGGTGTTGTCTCCAGTTCGATGGAGCGCAGCAATGCATCAATTTGCGGCAGACTCAAATCCAGACCCAGCAGACGGTTTGTCTTGTTTACAGTGATGGCAACAGACCGTTTTTCAAGCGCCTCGGGACAGGTATCGATCGCGCCTTTAGCGACCTGGCCACCTGCCAATTGCTGAATCAACGCCGTGGCGCGTTCAAGCGCTACGGGAACGGTGTCAATATCCGCACCACGCTCAAAGCGGTGAGACGCCTCGGAATGAATCCCCAACCGCTTGCTGGTGCGACGGATCGAAATCGGATCAAAGTAAGCACTTTCCAGCAACACATCAACGGTATCATCCTCGACCTCGGAATTCTCACCTCCCATGACGCCAGCCAGAGCCACGGACCCCTCAGCATCACAAATGACCATATCATTACTCTGAAGAGCACGGGTTTGGCCATCCAGAGTAACAAAAGATTCACCCTCTGCAGCACGCTTGACAATAATACGCTGACCGCGCAACGAACCGAAATCAAAGGCGTGGAGAGGATGCCCCAGCTCCATCAGCAGATAATTCGTCACATCGACAACGTTATTGATTGAACGCTGCCCAACAGATTCAAGACGTCGCACCAACCACTCCGGTGAAGGACCAATCTTGACCCCCTGAATGAGTCGCGCCATATAGCGAGGGCAACCATCTGCATCCTCAATGGTCACAGAAGTCAGCGTTTCAATCTTTTCTTCTGCCTCTTCAACCGGCGCCACTTCCGGCAGCGTCATGGATTTTCCAACCATGGCTGCAACTTCTCGGGCCACACCAGCAACACTGAGGCAATCGGCTCGATTTGGCGTCAAACCGATTTCGTAGCGAATATCTTTGAGTCCGAGAGCGTCAAAAACCGGAGTTCCAAGCGTCAACCCCTGAGGAAGGATCAAAATACCTTCCGATTCCTCGGCCAGGCCCAGCTCCTTTTCAGAACACAGCATCCCTTGGGAAACCGCCCCGCGAATCTTTGATTTTTTAATTTTAAAGTCACCGGGTAAAACCGTCCCAACCTGGGCCAGGGCGATCAGATCACCCTGTTTGTGATTTTTAGCCCCACAGACCACAGGAATAACCTCTGTGCCGGTATTCACCTGACACATGGTCAGTTTATCTGCATCAGGGTGAGCCTCGACCTGATCGAGCTGAGCAACGATGACACTATCCAGCCCGGCGCCAAGGTGCTCCATGTAATCGACTTCCAAACCAGCCATGGTCAGTTGGTGTGACAACTGGTCACCATCCAGATCGAAATCGACAAACTCTTTTAACCATTTATATGTAACATTCATGTTGAAATTCCTTTTACGTCGTTGAAACCCTGCATGGCTTTAATACGGCTGCGTTTCACTTAAAACTGGCGCAAAAAGCGCACATCGTTTTCAAAGAACAAGCGCAAATCGTTGACGCCATACTTCAACATGGCAATCCGCTCCAGCCCCATACCAAAGGCGAACCCGCTGTAACGCTCAGAATCATAATTCACGGATTTGAAGACTTCGGGATCAATCATGCCGCTGCCAAGAATTTCCAACCAACCCGAATTTTTACACACACGGCACCCTTTTCCCCCACAAATCACACACTGGATATCCACTTCAGCGCTGGGCTCGGTAAACGGGAAAAAGGACGGACGAAAACGGACGCCTACCGACTTGCCAAAGCACTCATGAATAAACGTGGTCAGGATTCCCTTCAGATCGCCAAAAGTGATATTTTCATCCACCATAAAGCCTTCAATCTGGTGGAACATCGGACTGTGGGTAATATCGGAATCACGGCGATAGACCGTTCCTGGGGCGATAACGCGCACAGGAGGCTCCTGTTTAATCATTGAACGGATCTGAACAGGCGAGGTGTGGGTTCTCAGAACCACGTCGTCGTTAATATAAAATGTATCCTGCATATCCCGAGCAGGATGATCCTTAGGAATATTCAACGCTTCAAAATTATAGAAATCCTGCTCAACCTCAGGGCCTTCGGCGACACAGAAACCTAACGAGGAAAAAATCTCGACCAACTCTTCGACAACCAGGGTAACAGGATGTTTTGAACCGACCAAACTGCGGCGACCGGGCAGTGAAACATCGATCTTTTCATTGGCCAGCTTTTGTACAATGGCCTGTTGTTTCAACACCGTAAGGCGCTGGTCGAATTGTGCGGACAATTCATCCTTGACTCGGTTGGCAACGGCACCGACAACCGGGCGTTCGTCGGAAGACAAGCCCCCCATCCCTTTCATGATGGCAGTCAATTCACCTTTTTTACCCAAGAACCGAACACGGACATCCTGGAGAGCCGTTTCATCCACAGCATCAGCAAGTTCCTGCTTCGCTACGGTCAACATTGCTTCGAGTTTTTCCTTCATAAGTCCTCTTGGTCTGTACGCTGAGATTGTCAGCTATAAACAAATGATGGAAGCCATGTGGCTTCCATC